>DDUN01000023.1:18215-46569 GCA_002344825.1 Candidatus Multiplicimicrobium inquinatum
AATCATCGAATTCGGCAATGCCGCCGATAGATACGGCACATTACTCGCCGAGGGCAAAGGCTTGATTACGATCACTTCGCATATCGGCAATTGGGAACTGCTCGGCGGCATCCCTTCAATGAAAGGCTTTAAAAGCAAAGCCATTGCCCGCCGACTCCGTTACCCACGGTTTCAAAGCTGGGTTGAAAGTCTGCGTCACTCTATCGGTGTTGAATTGATTTACCGCGATGACTCTCCAAAAAAGATTTTTCAATGCCTGAAAAGCGGCGAAGCATTGGGGCTTTTACCCGATCAGGATATTGCCGGTCTTAAAGGTGTTTTCGTGGATTTTTTTGGAAAACCCGCGCACACCAGTATTGCGCCCGTTAAACTCTCGCTCACAACAGGGGCACCGATTGCTTGCGTTTTTTTGGTGCGCCTTCCGAAAAATAAATACAAAATTATTTTTAAAGATGTGATTCGCCCCATCATTGAGAACAGCGAAGCGGAAGCTTTGCAAAAGTACACCGCGCTTTGGATGCGGGACATTGAAGATGTAATACGGCAGTATCCCGATCAGTGGGGGTGGATGCACAACCGCTGGAAAACCCAGCCCCCCTCCTCCTAATAGCGCCGCTTTTTTACTTCAAAACAAGTTCACCTTTGGCGGTGTCAAATACCGCTTTCGAGTTGTCAGCTACCTTACCTTCAATCATGGCACGCGCCAATTTGGTTTCGAGCTCACGCTGTAAAAGCCTTTTTAAAGGCCGTGCGCCATAAGAAACATCATAGCCATGCGCCAATAGCCACTCTTTGGCCGCGGGTGTTAACTCAACTTGAATGTGCCGTTCTTCCAACCTCTTTGTAAGGCCTGCCACCAGTAAATCAATCATTGAAAAAATTTGTTCTTTTTCGAGCGGCTTAAAAAGCACGGTCTCATCAACACGGTTTAAAAACTCCGGCCGAAAAGACCGGCTCAACTCATCCATCACCTTACGCCGTGTTACTTCACTCACCTTGCCGCTTTCTTTGAGATCATCCAGTAAATGCGATGACCCGATATTGCTGGTCATAATGACAACTGTATTTTTGAAATCAACGGTACGTCCCTGCGAATCCGTAAGACGGCCGTCATCCAAAAGCTGCAGCAATAAATCAAACACCTCCGGATGTGCCTTCTCAATTTCATCAAAAAGAATCACGGAGTAAGGCTTGCGCCGCACTGCTTCGGTTAATTGGCCGCCTTCGTCATATCCAACATAGCCTGGCGGCGCGCCGATCAGCTTCGATACAGAATGTTTTTCCATAAACTCACTCATATCAATCCGCACAATATTTTCTTCACTGTCAAAAAGAGCTTCCGCCAAAGCTTTCGCAAGCTCTGTTTTCCCGACACCGGTCGGTCCCAAGAAAATAAAAGAACCCAGCGGCCGTTTCGGATCTTTAATGCCCGCACGAGCGCGCAAAACCGCATCTGAAACTGCCTGAATTGCCTCATCCTGCCCAATCACCCGTTTATGTAAAATCTCGGGCAAATGCAAAATACGGGCCTTTTCACTTTCCATCAGCTTCGTCACGGGAATACCGGTCCATTTGGAAACAATCTGTGAAATCTCATCTTCGGTAACCTCTTCACGTAAAAGCCGCCCTTCCCCTTTCTGATTGAGGCTTTTTTCCTCTTCTTTAAGTTTCTTCTCAAGAAGCGGTAATTTGCCGTGTTTCAGCTCCGCGACTTTATTGAGATCATAGTTTCGCTCCGCAACTTCCATCTCATGCCGAATTTTTTCAATTTCGGCTTTTAAAGTCCGTGTGGATTCTATTTCCTTTTTTTCCTGATTCCATTTCATCAGCATAGCATTGTTCTTCTCGGAAAGATCGGCCAACTCTTTATCAAGCGTTTTTAGCCTCAGGAGACTCGCGTCATCTTTTTCTTTCTTTAACGCAGCTTTTTCAATTTCAAGCTGCATCACTTTGCGGGAAACCTCATCTAATTCAGTCGGCATTGATTCCATTTCCGTTTTAATCAGAGCGCAAGCTTCATCAATCAAATCAATCGCCTTATCCGGCAAAAACCGGTCGGCAATATAACGGTTGGATAATACGGCGCTGGCAACAAGCGCCTGATCCTGAATATGCACGCCATGAAAAAGCTCAAAGCGTTCTTTCAAACCTCGTAAAATAGAAATCGTATCTTCCACGGTCGGAGCATCGACCAGTACCGGCTGAAAACGGCGCTCTAAAGCGGCATCCTTCTCAATGTACTTGCGGTATTCATCCAATGTGGTGGCGCCGATGCAATGCAGCTCTCCACGGGCGAGCATAGGTTTGAGCATGTTCCCCGCGTCCATCGCACCTTCAGTTTTACCGGCACCGACAATCGTATGCAGTTCATCGATAAAAAGCAGAATTTTACCTTCGCTTTTTTTAACTTCATTCAAAACGGCTTTCAGGCGTTCTTCAAATTCGCCGCGGTATTTCGCGCCGGCCACCAATGCCCCTAAATCCAAAGAAAAAACGATTTTATCCTGCAATCCTTCCGGAACATCGCGCTTCACAATACGCTGTGCTAGTCCTTCAACAATGGCAGTTTTACCCACTCCGGGCTCACCGATCAGCACGGGATTATTCTTGGTTTTCCGGGAAAGAATGCGAATGGCGCGTCGAATTTCATCATCACGCCCGATTACCGGATCCAATTTTCCGCGCCGCGCCTCCGCGACCAAATCGCGTCCGTATTTTTCGAGGACATTGTAAGTGCTTTCCGGATCCTGAGTTGTTACGCGTTGATTCCCGCGAATCGCCGTCAATGCCTGAAGACATTTCGGCTTACTGACACCATGACGAACAAGGATTGCGCCCGCAGTTGATTTGATGGAAGGCTCTAAGACCGCAAGCAAAACATGTTCCGCGGAAACATACTCATCCTTAAACGTCTGCGACTCTTTCTCAGCCTGCGCAAAAATCTTATCAAGCTCTTCCGACAAATGAACTTTTGAGACGGAAACGCCACCTGAAATGCGCGGAAGGCGATTTATTTCCTGATTCATCTCATTGGAGACGGCTTCCGTACTTACTCCCAACTTCTTTAAAACTGAGCTGAGAATCCCCTCCGGATTCTGGAGAAAAGCAGAAACCAAGTGGGCTCCCTCAATTTGAGAATGCCCCGCTTCCGCAGCCTTCCGTTGCGCTGCCATTAAGGCTTCCTGCACTTGCACTGTAAAGCGATTTAAATCCATATTTATCCTTCTCTTTCAAAACCATAAATAGTTTCAATAGAATAGGAACACATTTCATGCCGTTTTTTCCAGGCTAAAATCTGTTTGAGAGGCAAATTTTTGTGACAAATCGAACCAACTCCGTATCCTTTTACGTCATCGCAAACCGTTTAATTCCTATTGATTTCTAGCCGATAATGAATAGGATGATCTCTGAGTTTCACTATTTACTGGGGGCTTTTCATGAAAAAAATTTTCGCGCTCGTCTTTATTTTAAGTGTTTTTCTTTCTCCGGCCGTATTCGCCGAATCATTCACTTCTTTGCAAGCGAGCTCGTGGACAAAACAAGAAAGCTACGGCGACAAAACCGTCCACAAGCTTGGTTTTGGGCTTCTGAATATTACCATGGGCTGGACAGCCATTCCGTTTCAAATCGATCAACACAAGGGCACAAACCCATATACAGGCTTATTCAAGGGCATCTGGCTCACGGCAACCAACACCGTTGGCGGAGTTTTGCACGCAGCAACATTCCCCATCCCTCTTGATATTCCGCTTCCAGACGGCGGCGTACGTTTTGAGTGATGCCATGAAAAAAATACTTACGCTTTTTTTTGCGGCATGCTTGCTGATCCAACAAACCGGATCGGCCTCTCCTTGGTCAGAAGGAAAAAATTATTCTGAAAAAACGGGCGGAAAGGCTGTGTTTGGAGTTAAAAACACACTTTTAGGCTGGACAGCTATTTTCACTGAAACCATCAAATATGAATATCATCTTGAAAAGAAAAAAGGCTGGGAAGGCTTCTGTGTTGGCATCGCAAAATCAGTTCTTTATACCGCAACCGGCGCCATTCACCTGGTAACATTCCCTATTCCCGTTGATTTTCCCAATATGGGCGAAGGAGTTCTTCACTCATCCGTGAAAGAACAGGCCGAACGGGAAGAGGGCAAAAAACAAACTCCAAAAGTCGACTCTACAGAAAACGAAATTCAAAGCTTGGAATCGGATCTTCCTCCGACCGCAGATCCAACGGTTTAATCCAATCGAGCCGTCTTCTTTTCAAAAAGGTAGTGACAAACGTACCATTCATTACCCTGATTGTATTTAAAGAGCTCCGAGCAGGCTAAGAAAAAAACACGCCAGTAGTGAAACCATTTGAGGGCTTGATCCGCTCCGTAAGTCTTTTCAAATAATTCCAAAATTGATTTCTTGCGATTATCTGTCCGCTTCAGCCACGCTTCACAGGTGCGGTGATAATGAAGCCCCGATACTTTCCATGTTTTTGCTACTTTTAAATGGCGGTCAAAATTTCTAAACAGATTTTCTGAAGGCATAATCCCTCCGCTGAAAAAATAAGTTGCCATCCAGGAAGAAGGATCAGAGTCAAATGGGTAGGAATACTCACGGTGGCAGAAAATGTGCACAAACATTTTTCCCTGAGGGCGAAGCCAACCATCGATTTTTTCAAAAAGCATTTCATAATTGCGCAAATGCTCAAACATTTCAACCGAAACAACACGGTCAAACTGCTCGGAGGGTTCAAAGTCATTGATGTCCGCAGTAATCACCTCAAGGTTGGTTAACCCCTCAGCCTGCGCAACCGCATCAATCCACTCCTTCTGTGTTTTTGAATTGGAAATAGCCGTAATTTTTGAGTTTTTAAATTTACGCGCCATCTCAAGGCTCAGCGAACCCCATCCGCACCCTAGCTCCAGAATCTGTTGCCCGTCCGCCAACTCAGCGCGCTGAATGGTAAGACGCAGCATGGCCTCCTCAGAATCATCTAAATCCGCCTCTGCAACCGCCCAGTTCCCGCTGCTGTATTTCATATGACGTCCCAGAACCTGACAAAAAAAATCAGACGGAACTTCATAATGCTGCTGATTAGCCGCTTCCGTCATCATCGCAATCGGGCTCATCCTCAGTTGGTTAATCCATTCTGTCTGAAACCCGCGCGCGGCACTTTCTTCAAGCTGTTTTAAACGGTTCTGAAGCTGGCGCTGAATTCCGTAACGAATCAAAAAATCAGGCAAACAGCCCTTGGCGATAACTGCATCCATCCAATTCATGAAAAATGATCCCTTTTCTTCGGAAACCAAGGGAAAAAAGCAGACGTCACGCTCTGATACTCAGCATACTCCGCTGATCTGGACTGCAGAGCTTGTTTTTCCGCGAGCGGAATACCGCTGACTTTGTTTAAAAAGTAATAGATCAAAACCGGACAAATAAGTGCAACCCACCCATTCTCAGCCGGCAAAGCAAGCCATGAAAAAGCCACCCAATTGAGCCATTCAAAAAAATAGTTGGGATGCCTCGAGTAGTTCCAAAATCCGGCCCGACAAACCTTTCCGCGGTTATCAGTATTTTTTTTAAACTGATACAGCTGATAATCCGACAAGGTTTCCCCGACAAAAGCGAAGCACCACAAAAGAATTCCCGCGATCATCCAAAAATCTAATTTGCCGTTTGGATTTAAAAATAAAATTAAAAACGGAATGGAGAAAACCCATGCGACAGTTCCTTGCTGAAAATAGAAGATGAGCATTTTTTTCTTTTCTTCACCGCTCCATTTATCATGCAAAGCTCGGTAACGGGGGTCTTCGCCATGCTCCCGGCTGCGCCAGTAAATATGAAAAGAAAGGCGCGATGCCCACAAAAACATCAACCCCAGGCATATCAATCCGAGAACTGTTTTTGCCTCGGAAAGAAAAAAATAGACCAACGCTGCCGCCAAAACAAAGAGGCTCCAAAAAATATCGATGATTGATGTTTTTTGAACACGGTAGGCCGCTTTCCACACAAAAAAAACAAGCGCCTGAATAAGCGCAAATCCGACCCAAGCTAATGCCATGACACCCATCAGTCTAAATTAAAACGGCGCATCACCTAAAGGCAATGCACCGCTATTAAAATAAAAAACCTGCTATCTTTTCTCAAACGCGATCTGATCGATCAAAATCGTTCCCTGCTCAGGTTCTGAATTCATATCATCAAAAACAACAACAAACTCGCCTAAAGAAGACCAATTTTGAATTTTCCTAAACCGCTCAAACGGAACCTGTATTTTTTGCCAAGATTCAGTTATACCGCTGATAATATAAGGTGCGGTCATGTTCGATGAATCTTTTATTTCAATTTTGATGCGTCTCGTATAATTATTCAGGCCTTCTCCCCGGACATAAAATGAGACTGTGTTGTATTCGGAAGCATCAAGCTCATTTAATTTCATCCAAAAACCGTTATAAGCTGGATTTTCCGACTCAACGTCGTAATCCAACTTAAGCGAGTACCCCGAGGAATCACCCAAGGCATCATCAATTTCAAATGAGATAGTGCTCCCTTGAGTCGTATCATCGGGGTCTTTATTCCAAGCGCCGAAATCTCCCCCCAAGTTATTCGGTTTATCTCCGGTGTCAAAATCAGCAATCACAAGCTGATTGGAAGGAGAAACCGGTACAACTTCCGCAGCAGGAGCAGGCACAACCGGGTCGGGAATCACGGGATCAGAAATCACAGCATTCGCAGCGGACAAAATCGATTCAGCCGGAACTGCATCAATCTCAGTTGGAGCAGGGGTAATTGAACCAGTTATTTTGGGAATGACAACAATAAGGAATATGACACAAATAAGAACAAAAAAAGAGAGCGAAACCACCAAGGGTTTAGACATGTTTAGGCTCCTTTATTTTAAAGCACTAAGCATAATATACCCTCGAAGTAAAAGCGGAGCAAGTTGCAATTGGCCATGGTAAAGAGTGCGAATCCACCCCGAGTTGTGATATACTTTCGCCTCTTCAACGGGACGTGGCTCAGCCTGGTAGAGCACACGCTTGGGGTGCGTGGGGTCGTGGGTTCAAATCCCGCCGTCCCGATATTTAGCCTACAGCTAAATATCTTTTATATCTGTGTTACTTTTGCTCTGGGGTTGCCCAATCGCAGACAACTCCACTTAATTAACTCCGACCTTCTTATAAAATTCAAACAGCCATGCTACGCTCGGAACTCGTTTTTTACCAGAAGCCTTTTAACAACGCTCCGCTAAGACTCTGCTCCTCACTTTGCTCGTCGCACGTTGGAATTTTACTGGTCGTAAAATATGGCAAAGATTTGAAGTGAGATGCGCAATTCATGCGGCTAAGCAACTTCAATGACCAAAATGATAGGGATGGTTTTTGAGGATAGAAATGGCGCGGTAAACTTGCTCAGCCGCAACAACGGAAGCCAACTCGTGAGGCAAAGTCATCGGGCCAAAAGACCAAAGTAAATGGGATTGAATCTGATTCATTTGTGATGAAGAAAGACCGTTCGGCCCGCCAACCCAAATCGTCAAGGTTTTAACGCCTGAATCACAAACCTTTTGAAAGCGCTGTGCCAAATATTCGCTGGCAAGCATTCTGCTTTTCTTTTCGCGTTCACAAATCCAAATGGCGCCGGACTGCTTTAACAGTGTATCAAAGGGCATTGGTACAGCTTCAAAAGCATAGTCATGCCCTATTCTTTCCGCATACTTAGCAAACAATTCTCCAGCAGAAAATTCCTTAAAAATCTTGGTTGCGTTTTTAGACCGTGCTTCGGCCCAGCCTAATCCAAATATAATTTTCATATTATGAAGCACCCAGTTAAAAATAGATCAATGTGGCTGGCGCCCACATACAAAGCCCGAAAAGAAAAAGGCCGCGCACGGTTGTTACCCGTGCGCGGCTTTTTAACTAAGAAATATTAGTTAACAGCTTTTTTAAGAGCTTTTCCTGCTGTGAAAGCGGGAACCTTGCATGCTTTGATCTTGATAGTCGCGCCCGTCTGAGGGTTGCGGCCTGTGCGCGCCTTACGGCTGCGAACTTTAAAAGTACCAAATCCGATCAGAGCAACATTCTTACCCTTCTTCAAAGAAGCCTGGATGCTGTCAAATGCGGCATTGAGCGCTTCAGCGGCTTTTGCTTTAGAAAGCTGGGTTTTTGTTGCGATCGCCTGTGTAAGTTCTGCTTTATTCACTTTTTTCTCTCCTGTTATTCCGTAAACCACGTGTATCGCGGCCTATGGTTTGATTGTTTGATCAAAATCTTAAAATTCTTAGCTGCAAGGCGCAAGCAAACGACTGCGGAGGCGTATATGCAAATACGCCGCACAAAGAAGCGTCGCTTGCAACGCATCAGATGTGGCTTTTTCAATGACCATTAGTATTGCTTCCATTCTTCTTGCGCATCCCGGCTCAAAAGATCAGAAACCGCCTGCTTCGGGTCTTTGTCTTTACACAAAATATTGTAAACTTCTTCCATGATCGGAATCATGATGCCTTCACGCTGACAAAGCTCATGCACTGCTTCCGCGGAATCAACGCCTTCCGCAACCATCTCCATATCTTTCAAAATATCTCTTATTTTGCGGCCTTTGCCGAGCTCACGCCCCACGCGCAAATTACGTCCATGCTGCGAAAAACACGTCGTCATTAAATCACCCGCGCCGGAGAGTCCGAAAAAAGTTGTGGGGTTAGCTCCCAGCTTCACGCCTAAACGGCTCATTTCAAAAAGCCCGCGCGTTAAAAGCCCTGACTTCGTGTTATCGCCAAAACCAAGCCCATCGCAAACCCCAGCGGCAACCGCGATCACATTCTTTAGCGCACCACCCAACTCCACGCCCACCGCGTCACCCTGAACGTAAATTCTGAAAAACTTGTCGCGAAATACATTTTGAACCTTGATCGCATATTCAGGCTGTTTTGAAGCGGCAACGACTAAAGTTGGAATTCCGCGCGAAACTTCTTCAGCATGGGAAGGACCGCTTAAAATAACAAGGGGGACATCGCCCAATTCAGCGTAAACAACCTGGGAGGGACGCATACAGGTTTGCTTTTCAATGCCCTTGGCAACGCTGACAAAAATTTTCTTTCCGCGGATGAGGGGGCGAACCTTCTTAAGAACACTGCGGACAAATTGGGTCGGCACGGCAATAACAATCAGGTCGGAAAAATCAAGCGCTTCATTTAAATCAGAGCTGATGCGCACATTTGGCGGCAAAGGAACACCCGGCAAAAACTTAAAGTTTTCGCGGCGTTCTTTCATTTGGCTAGCATAGTCGGCAAACGCCGACCAAAGGAGAACTTCGTTTCCACGGCGCGCGTTAACAAGCGCAAGCGCGGTTCCCCATCCGCCATCCCCTAAAACCGTAACTCGTTCTGTTGCGGACATCTATTCCTTTTGGATCACGGTTAAACAATTAGTCAAAGCCGAGATAAAGAGCATCCCGCGGAAAAGCCCACGGGACAAGGATTTCAAAGCGGTGGTACTTTAGCACTCTGCAAGCGCGCCGTCAAAATTTTTCTGTAATTTTTTTAATCTGAGGATCGCGCAACCGCAATTGAGAAATTATTTTTTAGAGAAAATCAGAGAGTGAACAGTCACAAGCGATTCAACTTCATCGGGGACGCGGCAGGGTTTCATTTCACGATCAACAAAAACATGAACTGTGTAACCTTCGGTCAAAACTTTTTCGTTCGCCGCGTTCAGAATAACATATTCAAAACGGACAGTGCTTGGAGTGAACTTACTGACACTGGTGCGGACAATTAATTCATCATCATAAGTGGAAGGAGCTATGTATTTTGCGTGCGCCTCGATCACAGGAAGAAAAATGCCTTTTTTTTCACATTCAGTATAGGGCAAACCAAGAGCCCGGAAGTATTCGGTGCGCGCAGCCTCAAACCAAACAAAGTAATTCGCGTAATAACTGACACCCATACGGTCGGTATCGCGGTAAATCACCCGCGTGCGGTAATCAAAGTACTGCATCAGTTAAACAAACCTTTTTTCTGTTTTGTTTTATCTCCGCGCTCTTTGGCAAGTTCTTCCAAAAGCTCTTTCTCGCGCTTAGAAACTTTACTCGGAACTTCAATTTGAACATGCACATAAAGATCGCCGCGCCGTTCGGGTGAACGCACAAAAGGAATCCCGGCACCCTCTATCTTTAAAGCTCTTCCTGGAGTCGTTCCCGCGGGGACTTGTAAATCTTTCTGCTTCTCCAGCGTCGGAACCGGAATTGCCCCTCCTAAAACAGCCACCGTATAGGGAATGCTCCATTCAAAGTGAACATCCTCATGATTTCGCTCAAACAAATCGTGCTTTTTAAGCAGTACCTGAACATACAGATCTCCGCGGGGTCCGCCATTCACACCAGCCTCACCCTCGCCTGAAATTTTAAGACGGGAGCCATGATCCATTCCCGCGGGAATTTTAACTTCAAGCTTGCGTGTTTGACGAATCCGTCCGATTCCAGAACAAGAGTGACACGGTTTTTCAATCATAGACCCGGCACCCTGACAACGAGGACAAGTCGTCTGCATATTAAAAAACCCCTGGCTGACACGGATGCGGCCTGTTCCGCGGCAATCGCCACAGTTGACTTTTTTTGAACCCGGCGCGGCACCCGTACCCGAACAGTCTGAGCAGGTTTCAAGCCTTGGAATCTTCAATTCAAATGTTTTCGGCTCCAACACTTCTTCAAGTGTCAATTCGGTTTTGTACTCAAGGTCAGATCCTTTTTGAACCCGGCTTTGGGAACGACGCCCGCCGCCGCCAAAAAACCCTTCGAAAACATCTTCAAATATATCGCCAAAATCAGAGTAATCGCCGGAAAAACCGCCGCGCCCGCCCATGGAATGACCATATTGATCATACTGCGCGCGTTTACTTTCCTCGCTTAAAACAGAATAAGCTTCGGCAGCCTCTTTAAACTTTTCCTCTGCCTGTTTATCCCCCGGATTTCGATCCGGATGAAACTGCATGGCAACTTTACGGTAAGACTTTTTAATTTCTTCGGCTGTCGCGGAACGAGCGACACTTAAAACTTCGTAATAATCACGCTTCTGAGAACCGGCCATAAAAACTAGGTTGGCTCCTTTTCAGATTTTGGAGTGGCTCTGACACGGACTTTGGCGGCACGCAAAAGCCGGTCATGTAAAAGATACCCCGTTTGAACTTCCGTGATAATTTCTTCCGGCTTCCCTTCCTCGGCAACATACTCAATCACTTCGTGCCGATGCGGATCAAAAATTTGCCCCAGTGAAGGAATCAGCTTAACCCCCTGACTTTGCAAGACATCCAAAAGCTGCTTCTTAACCATCTGCATACCGGTCATCAATGACTTAAGTTGTTTCTGTAAAGCCTCTTTGTCCAGAGTTTCCAAATTTGCCTGATGCCCCAAAGCACGGTCAAAATTATCTAACACAGGCAGCAATTCACCCAGAAGACTCTCCTGCGAAAACTTAACAAACTCTTCGCGCTCGCGCGTGAGACGCTTTTTTGCGTTTTCAAACTCAGCGGCAGAGCGCAAAAGTTTTTCACGCAAGGCTTCCAGCTCAACGGCCTGCGCCTTTAATTTTTCAATTTCTTCGCCGGAAAGCGCGGCGGGAACTTCCACTTGCTCTGCTTTCATTTCCAAATCGTCTTGCTCTTCTTTTTTAGTCATCGTATTTCCTCCATTCGGCGGACAGCCTGCCCGATCAAACACGCCATCTCAGAAACAATCGGTAAAACCTTTGAATAAGCCATACGCCTCAATCCAATCACGGCAATAGCACCGGAACCGCCTTCATGCCCTGTTTCATACCGTGCGGTCACAATCGCATAGTTTTCTAAATCCTCAACCTGGTGCTCCGTCCCAACAAAAGCCTGCGAAGCATTCAACTGCGCGTGAGCCGTAATCCATTTTTTCAAACTCTCTTTTTCTTCAATCGCTTTAACAAGCGGGCGTAATTTCGAAGCATCTTGGCATTCCGGCTGTTCCAAAAGATATCGAAGCCCTTCCGTCTTCATTCCCAAGCGGGGTTCTTTTGATAAAACTTGCCCCGCGTCGGGAACAAACAAAAGCCCCAACTGACGCGACAATTCGGACAGAACCGCCGCGGATTCTTCAACCAATCCCGGCAAATCTTCTCTTTTTTTATAGCGATTTGAAAAATGCTCTGAAAGCGTTAAAAAATATTCCTGATAACTCTCCTGCGCTTCGATTCCGCAATTCAAGTAGTGCCGGTACCCGCGATCCGTCGGAACCCGCCCCGAGCATTGGTGCTCTTGGGCTAAATAGCCCGAGTCTTCCAATGCCCCCATTTCATTCCGTACCGTAGCCGAAGAAATAGGATAAGGACTTGCAAACGCAATGGTCTGCGACGAAACAGGGTGCCCTGTTCCAATAAAAGTATCCACAACCCGGTTTAAAATGAATGATTGGCGTGAAGTCAGGCTCAACATGGCGCGTATCATAACAAATTGAAGAGATTTTTCAAAGCCTGCTAAAGATCAAAGAAAGGCCGAAACTGAAGCTGAATCCGCCTTTAAAATGTCACCTAGCTTTTTCTTTTTTTGATAAAAAGCTTCTAAGTCCTGCGGCAAAGCCACCATTCTTTCCCCTTCCGCGGGCATTTCAAGCGCCAAAGCGATAAAATCCTTATAACGGTACTTGTAAATCACCGTTGAGGCCATCCGCAAAAATTGCTCGTTAAGATAAACAACGTCCTCATGTTCATTCAAAGGCTTTCCGCTCAGCAAAGCCTGCTCATCTTTCAAAACAACTCGAATATCAAAAACAAACTCCCGCGCGGGCTTATCACGAAACCGCACTTCAAACCCCAAATCATTAAAAGTATTAGCAATACGCTCATCCTGATAGATCACCTCGTAAAGCCGGGACATGATTTGCCGCGCTAAAAAATCCTCCAAAAAAACCTCTTTGGGTTCAAACTCAGAGTGCCATGTCTTGATATTTTCTTCCAACGATTTTTCCGTCAAATTAAACTCGGGAACGCTTGCGAGCATTTCGCTTAAAAGATGATAAGGAATAATCCGCAAAATCTGAACAACCTTTCCTTTCATCATTGTTTCAAAAATAAATTTCTCTTCTTTGGGCTCAGTCTTACCCTTGGAGCTCTCGGTTCGCGGAAGCGCCACCGCCTTAACATAAACTAACGCACGCCCTCCGGCGGGGCTTAAAAAGCTGCTCACCTGCTCGGTCTCCCATGTCATTTGCGACACGGGGTAAAGCTGATCTGATTTGCCCTTATAATAAAAACGCTCCAGCCAATCTTGCGAGTTCAATTTCGCGAAATATTTCTGCTGGACCTCTTCGCGTGTTTTTTGGTTTAAATCCTGAAAAAACTGCCGTACGGGATAATGCACCAGGGCGCGCTGATTCACCTGCGTGTCTTTCAGCATCCGTTTATGGTATTCCGACTGCGAGATATCCAGCAATTGAAGCCGGTTCATGTCCGGCAAATATCCCTGCAAAACAAACTCATGTCCGGAGCGCGTATCCGTAATTTGGGCGGTATAAAAATCAAGTTCTAAATCTGTGCTGCGGGCCACACGCGCGACGGCAAAAAGCATTTGACCGATACCGTCCTGAACATCCGGATGAAGCGAAATAGCGTCTTGAATTTTATCGATTTTCTTCTTTTCAAGCTTTGTGTGAACCCAATCCAGCTTAAAACGCCTCAGAAAAGGAAAATGGTACGCGCGGGCGAGCAGCTCCCAATAAGCATCTTGAGGAAAAGAAATCACACGGGCCAAACCAAGTACAAATCCATTCCGAACCTGAGCGCCCAAAATGGTTACATAGGAAATCTTCACATCATCCAAGTCGGCTGTAAAAAGCCTGTCAACCGGAAGATACATGTGGATGGTCTTCCCCGTGATCACAACCTGGGCAAGAGGAACGTTATATTCGTTTTTAAGAATCTCAAGAACAGACTCTTTTACGTAGTCTTTGGGATAAGTACTCTTAAGACAGCCGGAAAAAGACACGGCTCCAAAAAAAATAGCGGCCGCCAAAAACAAAAAACGAAGAGTCGTTTTTCTTTTCATGCTACTTACCAGCTCCGTTAAGCAAGAGCTCAAAAAAAATTAAGCCTTAGAAGAGGGCGGAAGATACTTGGAATCGCTCTCACTCGCTTTTCCAAACTTGCGGCGGTTGGCCTTACCAAACTCCAAGAAAATCGCTTCAATTTCATCATATTGCAACTCTCCTTTGGCAATCAACTCCTGCGCGAATCGCTCAAAAAGAGTCTTCTCCTTGCGAAGTAAGTCTTCTACCTCTTTCAGGCTGTCGTTCATGATTTTCTGAGTATCATTATTCAGCTGAGTTATTACTTCTTTAGAAAGCTGCCCCTGGGGAACAATGGTGAAGTCTCCCACCAAATTAGACTCACCCATGCCGAGCTTCCAAACCATCGTGTGGGCAATACTCATCGCGGATTTAAAATCAGACGAAACACCGGATGTAGATGTTCCATATTTAACGCGCTCGCCGGCAAATCCGCCGAAAGCCACTTTGATTTGCGCCAAAAGAGTTTCCTTGTCTTGAGAGTGCCACTCTTCCGTCGGAACATGGTAAACCACTCCCAACGTATTTTTACGGGGCAAAATAGACGCCTTAAACACATCGTTACGCGGATGCAAAAGATAGGTCGCAATCAAGTGCCCTGTTTCATGATACGCCGTCATTTCGCGTTCTTTTGAATTCACCGAGAGCTTCACTTTAAAGCCGAGCTCAATGCGATCCAGCGCTTCAGTCATGTCATTCCAGGTAACAACATCGCGTTTGTTTCTTGTCGCAATCAACGCAGATTCTTTCACCGCGTTCTCGATTTCAGCGGGAGAATAACCGATCGTGCGGCGAGCTAAACGCTTGGCATCAATCGTAGAATCATGCTTGATTTTTTTAAGATAAAGGTTAAAAACGGCTTCGCGCCCTTCCAAATTAGGCTTATTGATATAAACCTTTCGATCAAGACGTCCTGGACGAAGAAGCGCAGGATCTAATACGTCTTCTGAAGCGTTCGTTGCTCCGATCACAACAATATTTTCGGTCGCATCGCCTAAACCATCCAACTCCACAAGTAGCTGATTTTGGGTCGTATTTCCTTCACCGCTGCCGAATTGGCTAAAAGTTCTCTTTTGTCCCATAGCATCCAACTCGTCGATAAAAATAACGCATCCGCCATAGCCATAAGCCAAGCGACGGGCTTTTTGAAAAAGCTGGCGAACACGGCTGGCGCCGACACCGACAAACACCTCATTAAACTCACTCGCGGCCATCGAAAGAAAAGGAAGCCCCGTTTCCGTCGCAATGGCTTTCGCGATATACGTTTTCCCGCAGCCCGGAGGCCCGATCATGAGAACGCCGCGCAAAATTTTTCCGCCGATATCCTTCACACGCGTGTGGTCTTTGATTAAATCCACAACTTCTCGACACTCATCTTTGGCTTCATCAATTCCCACAACATCATCAAAACGGATGTTGACCTGATTTGCTTTGACCGCCTTCTTCTTCATGCCCGCGAATCCGCCGCGAAACATATTCATGTAAATCCAGGCAAAAACAAACGCATTCACAATCACTGAAATAAAATTGATAGGAATTTGGGCGAGAGTGATATTGCGGTAATAGCTTTCAAGACTCATTAAGCCCCAATAAGCCAATAAAAAAAGCACCAAAGCACCCACAGCCAGAGCGACTTTACCGCCATGCTCAATGAAAAAAAGTTGGACGCGATGTTTTTTAAACGCCATAAATTACTAACTCCTTATAAATGCCTTTATAAAAGCGGTATTTGAAGGCTGGATTATACCAAAAAGAGGGTCAAATGTTTGTATATTATTGTTCAAATTGGAGTTATATCTTCCCCGGGCTATGGGCTACCACCAATCATCTCCCTTTGCTGGTGAGGGCTCTTCCGGTGCAAGAGACGGAGACTCGGAATCTGTCCAAAAGTCATCTTTGGGCTCATCGGATTCTCCGCTGGCAGAATCAATTGAGTTAGGGTCAAGATAAGCTGCTACTTCAGCCTTTGACGCTTCCTTTGCGTCTTCTTGAAGATCTGCATCCGCGACAGATGCTTCGGGTAAATCAGGCTTGGCAGGCTTTTCCTCCCACCAATCAGACCAGTTAAACATCTGCTTTTTCTTTTTGGCAACTCCGCCTTCCAATTCTTTCTCATTTTTAGAAAGAGAAGATTGGGTTAAAAATCCCTGTCCGCCGTAGTAAATTACTTTCGGTGTTGCTGCGGCCTTAACACCGTCTTTCTCCTGCTCCATTTTTTGGTCATACAAAATCCCCTCCGTCTGCGCGTCCTGAAGGGGATCTTCATTTTTCAAAATAGCATTCATGTGCAAAAATAAAATGGACACAAGCCATACCGCCAGCATCACCCTTGTACCATTCAATTGATTTGCTTTCACGCTATTCATGCTTCTCAACTTATCTTGTTGTTTTGATTAGCCTTGTCCTAAATAAGACGGCTCATCCGCCAATATCTTCAATCCGGTTTTGTGCAAATAGGCATTCAAACAACGCCCCGTATAGGAAGAATCACAGTCCAAAAGCCCCCGGACCGACCCCTGCCACACCACACTGCCTCCGCCATCTCCGCCCTCAGGCCCCAAATCAATCACCCAATCAGCAAGCCGGATAAGCTCCATATGATGTTCGATTACCAAAACAGAATGCCCACGAGCCAAAAGCTGATCCAGCGCCCGCATTAAGTACCCAATGTCGTGCTCATGCAATCCGGTAGTGGGCTCATCAAAAATATACAATTGATTTACTGTTTGAGATGATGCCAATTCACTGGCCAATTTAAGCCTTTGCCCCTCTCCTCCCGAAAGCGTCAATGTAGGCTGTCCCAAACGCAAATAACCTAACCCTGTTTTTTCAAGAATGGAAAGAGGCTTCACTACCGCCGGGGTCTGCGAAAAAAAAGCAATCGCCTCAGTAACAGTCATGGCTAAAATTTGGTCCACATTTTTCCCCTGAAACAAAATACCCAGAATTGATTTTTGAAAACGTTTTCCCGTGCAGGCTTCGCATGGAATAAAAACATCCGCGAGAAAATGCATTTCTACCTTGATCTGTCCATCACCTTTGCAAACCGCGCATCGGCCTCCATCGACGTTAAAAGAAAAATGCCCCGGGGTGAGTCCGTTTGCTTTCGACGCGGGCAAGCGAGAAAACAGTTTACGTATTTCATCATAAACACCCATATAAGTCGCGGGGTTGGAACGGGGCGAACGGCCAATCGGTGACTGATCGATTAAAACGATATCGTTTATTTTTTCCCAACCCTGAATCGATTGAACCTTTCCCAGTTCTTCCTGAGAAATGGGCCTGCCGCGGTATTTTTGATAGCGGTTATAAAGCACTTCATACAGCAAACTGCTTTTTCCTGAGCCTGAAACACCGGTAAGCACCACAAGCTTGCCCAGGGGAATTTCAACATCACAGTTTTTAAGATTATTGGCCTGCGCCCCCTGAATGCGGATTTTACGGTTTTTATCTGGTTTTGCCATCCGCGGTATTCTTTCAATACAGTCTTTACCCGATAAATATCGACCCGTCAAAGACTCCTCGCATTTCCGCAGTCCCGCAACGGGACCTTGATACAAAATCCGGCCGCCACCTTCCCCGCCTCTTGGTCCCAAGTCAATCACTTCATCCGCCGACTCAATCATCGTGCGGTCATGTTCAACCACGACGACGGTATTGCCTAAATCACGCAGTTTTCTCAAAAGAGAAATCAGCATTTGATTATCACGCTCATGCAGTCCGATGCTGGGTTCATCCAAAACATAAAGCGTATCCATCAGCGAAGCCCCCATCGACGAGGCAAGATGAATCCGCTCCACTTCTCCGCCGGATAGGGTTCGAGACATTCGTGAAAGCGTCAAATACCCCAAGCCAACTTCACTCAAAAATCCCAGCCGCGCCAAAATCTCACTCATGAGGGCGTCCGACCGTTCTTTTTCAAAGAGATTGAGCTCTATATTTTTAAAAAAATGAAGCAGCGCATCAATCTTCATTTCCTGAATTTCAAAAAAGTTTTTCCCGCCTACCTTCACATAAAGTGCTTCGGGCCTCAATCGCGAGCCGCGGCAATCTCCGCAAACCGAATAGCCCCGATACCTGTTAAGAAAAATACGTATGTGCATTTTGTATGTTTTCTTTTCAAGATACTTGAAATAGTCAGCGATCGAAACATACTCATCGCCTTCCTTACCGCTGGTAATCCATTTTTTTTGTTCAGCCTTCAAAGTTTTCCAGGGAGTCTTAACGGGAATTTTACGGCGCTTACAAAAATCCAGAAGCTGCCCCTGCTCCCAACGGGTACTGGCTTTAGTCCAGGGATCAACCGCCCCGCCCTGAATCGATTTTAATTCATCCGGAATAACCAAATTCCAATCCGTTTCAATCACACGTCCGAATCCCTGACAAGTCGGACAGGCACCGAGCGGACTATTAAATGAAAATAAGTTCTCCGTTGGCTTCTTAAAAACCTTCCGGCAGCCGGAACATTGTAAGTCTTTGGAAAACCATTCGATTTGATTGCCGCAAATGACTCCCAAACGGCCTGCTCCTGCCTGAAAAGCAAGCTCCAAAGCCTCACGTATACGATTACGCTGATTGACATTACGCGCAAGCTCATCCACCTTAACCCGTACTTCATGTTCTTTTTTAGAGTGAAAAGAATCGGGCGTAATTGAAACGTCGCCCCCGTGATCCGCAATTAAAAACTCGAATCCCTGTTTAACAAAATCAGCACTAAGCGCCTGTGCTTCCGCTTTGGAATTTTTTTTCAGTAGATAAGGAAAAAAGATACTTACCCTCTCAGACTGCGCGTCCAAAATTCTGCTCAAAACCGTATCGACTTGATACGCCATCACAACGGCTCCGTTGCACTCAGGGCAAAACGGGATTCCCACTCGCGAAAAAAACGCTCGTAAATAATCGTTCACTTCCGTTTGGGTTCCAACAGTGGACCGCGCATTCGAGATAACGTTCTTCGCTTGAATCGCTACGGCCGGAGGGATACCGGTGGCTGACTCGATATCCGGCTTGGGCATTTTTTCAAGAAACTGACGCGCGTAAGATGATAAGGACTCCATGTAACGGCGTTGTCCTTCGGCATAAAGCGTATCAAAAGCCAGCGATGACTTTCCGGATCCGGAGACACCGGTCATGACATGAATTTTGCGGTGATCAAGACGCAGATCGAATGACTTTAAATTATGCGTCGCGACGCGGCGCAGCTCAATCGAACTCAAGACACGCCGCCGGGGTGAGTTAGGCGGTTACGCCAAACTTTTTTCGGATAGCGTCAAGCACTTCAGCCGCGCCGATGATATTGCGGGATTCGGGGTCAAGAAAAACGCTTGTCTGAAACTGTCCATCTCTGCGGATCCGAACCTGAATAAAGCGGCGGTCAGAATCATCAAACCGTGAGAATTGCGTATTCCGAAGACGGATGAGACCTTCTGTTTGCAAAGTTTTGTCCGGCGACCACTCCGTCAAATCGTTGACGGTATCAAATACAGCCAAATAAACAAGGTCATAGGGCTGTTCAATGAGAATCTCCTGCGAATTACCGGCAGGCACTTGATCAGCCGGAAGATAAGATGACTTTCCCGCACAGCCGGATAAAGCAAAACAAAAAATAAGACTTAATAAAACGGACAGCTTCATAAATCCTCCGCGAAAAATTAAAATTTACCAGACATGCGCACAAACGGTCCATGACTGGAGTAATCATTCGACTTTCTTAAGTCATCGGTAAAATCAGCAAAATCATACCCGACCGCAACTCGGACATAATCATAAAGCTCACGGTCAACTTCAACCAGCGCACCGTGCAGGTGATTATCGGCTGATTTATCCTGAAGTAAAATACGGTATTCCGCCGCGATGTCCCACTTACGAGTCACATGAAAATTAACCCGATTAGCCCAAAGCATGGAATTTAAAGCAAAATCATCTGAAAGAAGCGCTGCGACTGACCGTTTGAATCCGAGCTTTTGCACAATCTCCAAATAACGGTTCACGTCGTACGAAGCATCCATCTGAATAATGTGTGCGCTATCATCCGTATTTAAATCTGTGCCGAGCAAACTCAATTTATCTGAGTTAATAATGCGGGTATACCTCATCAACATATTAAAACGGTCATAGTTAATCGGGCGGTACGCAAAGCCGGTATTCCATTCCATGAAATTCGTATCTAAATCATAGACATTCGCGGTGTACTGCGCGCTCGAATAGCTCAAGTTTAAATAACTCAAAAAACTAAGATCGCGGGAAACCTTATACTCCAACGAATTGCGGGTAACCACTTGCCATAATTCGGGCTGATCCTGATCTTTGCGAAACTCCCCTGACACACGTGCTTTCAATTTTTCAAACGGGGAATATTTAACATTTCCTTCCCAATCTTCCACCTTCTGTGCTGAGCCGATATAAGCCAAATGCCCGCCCACGGTATTGTAAGTGTTCGCGCGCGCCAATCCCTGAAGCGCCAAAGTATCCAACCGCCGTGTTGTGGAGTTATTTAAACGACGGCGTTCAAACCGGGCTCCATAATCCCAATGTTCACCGAATTTACTGTCATACCCAAAAATATCCGCAAAGCCGTCCACCGAGTTATAGGTCGAAAGTTCACGTTCGGAATAAAGTCTGGATCCATTATCAAAAAAGTAATTGCTTCCGATCGCGGTCGAAAGCGTTTTCGACCCGATTCCCCTGTCATGCGATCTTAAGTTCGCATAAGTACTCGAGGATGTGCCATGCCTTTTTTCAATTCCGAAGAGCGTTGAGTCTCCGATTTTTCCGAACATCTGCTCCAAATAAGCGTAAAGATCATTCATGACTTCATAGCGGACACCGCCGCCGAATTGATGATTGCCTTTGGTATGTATCGCAACCTGAGCCTTGGCATAGGGCATAAAGCGCTCGGTAACACGATAACCCAATTTGGCAACAACCCCGTCATTAAAAGGAATTTCCGATTCCAATGAAGGTGAAAGCCAAGCCGGATTATCAGGACCATTCAAAGTTCTGCGAAAATACTCTCCCTCCGCGAGCCAAAGGCCGTTATCGTAAGAAATAGTTCCGGTATGCGAATTGAAACTTTCGAAGGGTGCAAGAATAGTTCCCGAGGTCAGCGGTAAAAGAGCTTCTTCAATCTCATTGTGATCATAGCGGTATTTAACCGACAAGTTATCCGTTAAACGATACCGGCTTGCCACACCATACTTTTTATAGCCCTCTTGGCTTTTCAAAATATCATTTGAAAAACCCGGCTCAACACCCTGCAAAAATCCGTTTACTTCCCAATTTTTAACCGGCTTGGATTCCGCTTTAATCAAATAAGCGCGCTCACGCCCATCATTTTTTCTGCCCGATAAAAGACCTAAATCGGCGTAATTGAAGCCTCCGTCGTAGGAAACCGACTGATTTTTTTGTTCCAGCATACTCGTGGCGTACTCCGCGATGACACGCGTGTTACGTCCAAATTTCATGGTCATGTCGACGGCACGTAAATCATAATCCGCTCGGTCGCGCCGTTCTTCCACCATCGTCCCACCCACGCGCACATGATCACCCATGTGCACATACCCACGAAATCCGCGGTTATCAACTTCACGCGGATCAAAGCCATCCACATACTCATAGTCCGCGATCAAAAACACACGGTTGCCATCCGCCAAGTCAGTTGAAAAAAGAGAGTGCGGCGACGCCATCGAAGAAAGCGGCCGAGTGAGCATAATGCGGCCGGATTCATAATCAATTTCGTAATCAACACCCTCTTGAAGATCATATCTTCCAATCGCGATATCTTGAATTTTGTCGCGAATTTCAACACTGAGCTGTTCACTGCCTTCAACAATGTCTCTGTCGCGTAAGTAATAAAGTGTTCCGCCCGTCGATTCAAGCTCAACATGCGCGGCTTTATTTTGGGACTGAGAAGAAAAAACTTTAAATCCGCGCTTGGGGTCTCCATAGGGCGTTGTTTGAAGCGATTCGTGCTGAACTTGCAATCCCGATAAAGTGCGGTTGTAACTTGCCAACTCGGTATCATCAAACTCGGTTTGAAAACTGCCCCACCGCGCGTAGGAGCGGTCCATTTCCACCAACATGTAAAACCGGTCACCGGTGTTCAGCCCCTCATAGCTAATTTTGGATTTGTCTCCATAAATCGGGTAATACTGATCGGGATCCAAATTGGTAAATAGGGAGCTGCGCTTATCCGCGGTATCATATTTGGATTTAATTAAGAATTTCCCTTTTAATTTACCCTTCAGAAAATAAGAAAGCCGTCCGTCCTGATAAAAACCATCTTTATACTGCTTATCGCTTCCAACGGTTTCAATACTGCCGCTCGCGAAGTTTTTACCCAATTCCTGCTCTCCCAACGCAACCAAAAAGAACATGCTGTCTTTGACTTTGACTTTCTCGGTATAAAGCGTGCTTTCACCTTCAGGCGAAACAACATTAATAATGAATTCATTTTCACCGGGATTGACGTAAAACTCTTTATTAAATCGGCCGGAGTCGGGGTTCACGTCAACAGGCGCGTCATTGATATAGGCTTTGTAACCCGGAATGGTTCTGCCACGAACATGCACTGTCGGCTTAGCAATCAGAGGAATACTGCGCTTACCATCTTGAAAAATATTAAAATTACCGACGGGAGAAATTTCTTCCACGTAATTTTTGCCCGACTTCGGGCTTGACTGATAGATCATTTCTTCTTTAACTGAACCTTCCCAATCTTCCGCGCTCGCAACTTTTCCTACTTTCGAAAAAACACGGAAAAATTTAAGCAACGTCCAATCCTGACGGCCTTTGTCATCTTCCACTTTAAATTGGTAAGAATAAATTCCCGGCTGAATTAAAACACCGGCATCCGTCAATCCTTCCCACATGACATCCGCGGGAGGCTTCCCGATACCATAACCGGACCAAACTTTGCGTCCCATTTCATCCCGAACTTCTAAAATCCACTTACGTACCATGTGCGGATAGTTAATATCAAAATTAAAAAGAGGCTGGCGTTCCAAAACCCCCGCACCCAACCTTAAAACATCAGGCTCCATATTGACATCCAACTGCGGAGGTGTTGTGTCCAATCCCTGCGTAATTTGAACATTCAGCTCGCCTTCAAACTCTTGCGGCATGAGCGGATTACCGCCTTCCCAGTCTTCTTTCCCGCGCGGAGCCACCGCAAAGTTAACCTTATTCATAACTCCGGGGGTACTCTTAAAAAGATAAGATTCTTCGGTGATAAATTCCGTATTTTCAGGAAGCGTGTGCGCATCAATTTTTAAGACATGGCGTCCGGGGCGCATATTCGGAATGTGATACAACCCATTTTCATCGGTTGTAATCATAATGCCTTCTTCCGTGTACAAATTCACAAAAGGCATGCCGTCTTCGCCGGGCTGCTGTTGACCATCGCGGTTTCTATCATGAAAAACTTTTCCGATCACCGTGCTTTCATCAAACATCGGGTCTTCTTCAATCAAAAGTCTTTCACGAACCCTAAAATTCATGCCGGCAGAATCAGTCAGAATAAAATCAATATCATAAAGATGTCCCGGCTTAACAGCACCGGTAATCACAAACGGCAAGGTAATGATCGTTGATTCACCTGCCGTTAACGTCCCGATTGGAACAATAACGGATCCTTCCGAAGCCTGTGCATTGTTGAAATTAAGCTGAACGTCAGAAAGATTAACATTAATCCCCTTAGGATTATTAACGCGCAGTTGAACTCCATTGAAAGTACTGCCGGATTGATTGCGAAAACTCACTACTGCCGGAACAATATCCCCTACGGATGCCCGACGTTTGGAAAGATTTACATTAAAGGCAGTTGGATTAA
This sequence comes from Candidatus Multiplicimicrobium inquinatum, assembly GCA_002344825.1. GTDB lineage: Bacteria > Omnitrophota > Omnitrophia > Omnitrophales > Aquincolibacteriaceae > Multiplicimicrobium > Multiplicimicrobium inquinatum. The sequence goes on from DDUN01000023.1 coordinate 42,109, forward strand.
CGGTAGCAAGCAACTTATCAAAAATAACTCTCTCGGCTGTAACTCCAACCGGCGTATTATCGTTTACAGCAACAAGAGTAAATACAACCGTATTGGCACCTTGCGGAAAAACCCCACTCACAGCTGCGGGTTGAAAAACACCTCCGTTTCCAAGAATAAAATCAGATCGCTCAGGAGGATCGCGAATCAAGATGTTCGCTCCGTCAGAGGTAATGTTCCTAAATTCAATTTGGAGACGGGCTCCAAAGTCTCCAGGATTCGCATCCGCATCATCAACAAAAGTTGAAGCAACAAGACCACTGAAAGTCACTAAGTCTCCTGGTTTCAAATCTGTTCTTGTTTGAAATGTAAAATCAAAATTATTTCCATCCGGCGTGATTGTGCTTGGAGCTAGCTGTATAGCACTACTCCCTTCTGGGAAAGCCGCAAATCCAGCTGGAGGAGTTGTCACACGCGTAGCTCCCTGAGTATTATTCCAATTTGTTCCGCCAATCGCGCTTTCAATTCCAGGATTTTGAAGAACATTGTTCGTCACAAACGGATCAATGCTGGATGGAGCTGTTTCCATCAAAGCCCGCGCGGCAAAAGCGGATGTATCGACACTTGTTAAAAGCATCGCGACAACCCCTAATCCTGATATTAACTTTTTAAATTTTTGATTCATTTACTTTTTAATTTCAAAAACAATTCAGCGCTAACAAACTATATATTAGTAGCGGCGGCTGGCAAAACTGACGCCAAACCGCAAATCATTCCGCACAAAAGCCTGATTTTCCGAGCTGTCCTGCTTAACGCTCTGAGCCTTGCCAATCGCAAGCCATTCACCGAAAATTTTAACCTTGGAAAGCCACTCGTTTTCTTTATGCCGCCAGGTTCGAAAGGGCATCCAGCGCACACCCGCGGAAACATAGTAAGTATTTTGAAAGTGAAAAGCATGCGCGCTGTTCACGGAGCTTTCCAAACGCAAATAAGGCATTAAAACAATCTCGTCGTTAATCACGTTATCAGGCAAAGGAATTCCGGGCAGCTTAACGCCCAACATCAACGAATTGCCAAAAGTCCAGGCATGAGAGTATTTATCCAAACTGAAATCCGTTTTCGCCCAGTGGTAATCCGCGAAATACTCTCCCCAAACAAACTCCTGTAAATACTCCGTAAAGTTCTCCGGCGCGGGCTGGTTTAAGTCCGGCAACTCAACGCCAAACTCATAAAACAATTGAACCCCGGCTTGCAAATCCCAATCTTGCGCGGAAATTTCATCTTTGATATTTTTTCGGTCGCCATACTTAACAAAAAAACGATAATTGCGCACCCATTCCAAAAGCTTAATATTACCGATGGGACGATAGTTCGCGAGCCAATGATTGCGGGCAAGAGGACGCCACTCAACACCGACAAAGAAATCGGCTTTGCTTTTAAAGTCTTCGGAAACAGCTTCCATCGAAACCGTCGATTCTAAAAAAGGATCAAGCGTATTTAAGGGGAAACGAATTCCTTTGAATACCAGGCGGTTTGACCAGTAACCAATCTGACTATTAAACTTGTTGTCTTCCAGATTGGTTTTGCGCCATGAGGTTTCACCGAAGGACTGCCACAATATCGGTTCCCCGGCAGGATCACCATGAAAAGGTCCCCATGTCTGCTCGCCTAAATCCATCTGATCAGCCCATTTTAAAACGAGGTCTTCTTCTTTTTTCTGATTGGAAATATAGCTTTGATCAAACTGAGTGACGTATTCATCTTCAATTTCAACCGGAACTTGCGCTTCCGCAACCATCTCATCAAAATTACCGCCGATTTCAACGGCTTGCTGACGCGTTTTAGCGATAAGGTTTTTTGCATCCTCTAAATTCGTAAAAGCTTTATCCCCGACCCAATAGAGCGTAGCGCCACCGGCGGGCAAAGTCATTTTTCTGATCTCAACTCCACCCTCATCCGATGTCTCAAGATTGTTTTGAATGTAGTCATTTACATCATCAATGGTTTTTAACCCGGGAAGATAGCGTGTCTTCACAACTTCACCGCCGAAGTCGGTAATCACGGCAAACTCCGCGTCCATTTTGCGGGAAGGTGTCTGGACAATCGTAAAACCCTGAACATCGGTGGCAATTGACTCGGATTTTTTAGAGGGCGCAGCAAAAAAAGTTTTTGCGAAAAGATTGGGCTTAGGGGTTACTTTTTCCTTAACGACGGTCAGCTTAGGTTCCGAAGCAACTTCGGACGAGCTCTCTTGCGAAGGAGCAACAGATACCGGCTCCGTCTTCATGGCGGTTTCCAACTCTTGGTCAAGCTCCGCCGGCTTTAAATCGGACTGATCCGATAAAAGTGTCTGCGCGAAAAGAGCGCCTGAAAAGAGAATTGAAGCAAAAAAAGCTCCAATTAGGGCAAAAATAGTTTGTCGTCTTTTTTTCATTCAGGAGCTCAGTAAATGATTAAAAAAAATTCACTCGAAACGGCGTATTATGCCATGCCAAGCACATCCTGCATAGTGAAAAGCCCGTGCTTCTTCTTAGATAAAAACCGGGCCGCAACCAAGGCTCCCTTGGCAAAAGCGTCGCGGGATGTTGCTTGATGTACAAGCTCGACCCGCTCTCCGGCTCCAAAAAAGAAAACATGATGCTCGCCAACCACATCGCCCCCCCGCAAAGCAAAACAACCTATCTCATTTTGCTTTCTTGCGCCGACTTCGCCTTCACGTCCATAGACGGCGTCTTTTTTTAGGCTGCGTTTTTTTGTTTCGGCTAAAATCTCAAGCAGCTTAACCGCCGTTCCGCTCGGGGCGTCTTTTTTAAGCTTATGATGCATTTCCGAAATCTCCATATCATAACTCTCATCCAAAACCGTAGCGGCTAACTCCGTCAGCTTAAAAAGCAAATTAACGCCCACGCTCATATTGGGTGATTGCACAATCGCAATCTTTTTGGAAGCAACCTTCAGTTTTTTGCGGTGAACATCGGAAAGTCCGGTGGTTCCCACAACTAATCCGGTTTTATTCTTCGAAGCGGCCTGAATATGCAAATCCAAACTGGATGGATGGGTAAAATCAATTATCACGTCAGCCCCTTTTGACGCACTGAACATATCGCAGGTTAACTGTGCTCCCGTTTTTTTAAAACCAAGCACATCTCCGATATCACGTCCTAAATCCGGATTTCCTTTTTGTTCAACGCCTCCGGCGATTTGAAAATGCTTGTCCTGAGAAGCAAGCTTCAAAATAGCCTGCCCCATTCGTCCGCAAGCTCCGGCCATTACAATTCGTGTCATTTGATTAACCCCATTTTCTTAAGTGATGCCGCCAGTTTTTCCTCGTTCGCGCGCTGCATGGGGCATAACGGCAACCGAAACTCCAAATCAAGCTTGCCCATCAATCCCAAGGCTGTTTTAACCGGAATCGGATTCGTTTCAATAAAAAGAACCTGTGCTAAATCTAAATGCTTCTCATGCAAGGCGCGTGCCTTTTTCACATTCCCTTTCATTGATTCATGCACAAGGTCACGATGCAGCTTAGGAACAATATTCGCCGTCACTGAAATCGCGCCCACCGCGCCCAGCATAATCATCGGAAAAGTCAGTGAATCTTCGCCGGAAAGAATAGGCAATGAACAACGCTGTTGAATTTGGTCAACCTGCGCCAAGTTACCGCTAGCCTCTTTAATCGCGACAACCGTACTAATTTTTGCTAATCGGGCAACCGTATCCGGCGCCATCGAAATACCGGTACGTCCCGGAACGTTATAGAGAACAATCGGTAAATCCACCTTGCGCGCCAAAAGCTCATAATGCTTATACAAGCCTTCCTGAGTTGGCTTGTTGTAATAAGGCGTTACGACCAAAGCTCCGTCAGCACCGATTTTCTTGGCATGCTGCATCAATCCCAGCGATTCCGCGGTATTGTTTGACCCCGCGCCGCAAATCACCGGCACACGGCCGTTCACATAGTCCACGACAAATGACATCACGTGGCGATGCTCTTCGTGCGAAAGCGTGGCAGATTCGCCGGTCGTTCCGCAAGGAATAATGACATCGGTTCCGTTTTTAATTTGGAAATCAATCAAACCTTTGAGCGCTTTTTCATCCACCTGATTATTTTTAATCGGTGTTACCAGCGCGACCATCGATCCCTGAAAAAGAGCCCGGTTTCGTTGAAAAGGCTTCGTCTGCTTCGTTACATGCTTCGCTCCCTTGTGCGCCGTATTCATCAATACACCTCCGCGGTCGCTTGCATAAGCCTTGCATCCAAAGCCTTTTGAACGAACCGAAAAAAATTACAGTTACTCATAGTTTGATTTTCCCTTCATAAACCACATGCGCACCGCCTTCAAGAAAAGCCTTGAGCGGGCGTCCCGCGGCGTCAAATTCAAAAGATACTTTTAAAACTTCCCCGCCGCGCGTTAAAACTTCGACCGGGGACTTCACATTAAATTTAATCACTGCCGCAAGCGCGGAAGCAGTTGAGCCGGT
>DDUN01000023.1:46891-78657 GCA_002344825.1 Candidatus Multiplicimicrobium inquinatum
CGGTGCTTCACAAAATTCACATTCGTTCCCTTGGGAGCAAATTGCTTATGGTTGCGAATGGCACGACCCCATTCAAAAACATTGGCTTTCTCCAGTTTGTCCCAAAAAATCACAACATGCGGAACGCCGGTATTAAAAAAGTCATAATCAAAATCTTCACCGCAGACAGAAACTCCGCCGTCCTGCTCCAGGATACGCGGCTGAATGAGCTGCACGCGCACTTTCTCTTTTTTAACTTCGGCAGTAATCAAACCGGAAATGGATTCAAATTTCATTTTGGCCGGAAACTTGAGGATGTCATGGGCAAATCGTCCGACACAACGAAAACCGTTTCCGCAGGCTTCCGCTTCACTTCCGTCGGAATTAAAAATGCGAGCCTTGAAGTCAGCCGTGGATGATTTTTCAATCACAAGCACGCCATCCGCACCGATACCGGTATGCACAGGACAAACCCGGGCGGCAAACGCCTTAAGATTGGAAATCAATTTCTTGCGATGATCAATCACCACAAAGTCATTTCCGGACGCCTGTATTTTATAAAAAGAGATTAGTTTAGCCATAAATAAGACGGGTATTGTAGCAGACTATCGTCTATAGACAATAGCAGATAGCCTAGGGGCAAAGCCCCTAGGCTGAGAGATTAAATCAATACAATCTTAGCGGGAGGAAACCCGTTAAAGTTAGGGGTTGCGCTGGCGGAAGAATAAGCACCTATATTCTTTACATAGACGATATCGCCCATATTCAGCTCAGGCATTTCACAGTTCTCCGCCAAAGTATCAAGCGAGTCGCAAGTCGGTCCCGCCAATGTACACATAAATTTGGGCCCACGGCGCAAGGTTTTGAACTCATATTTACAGTGGTCAAAAATCATCCCCGAAAAATCCTGGTAAATTCCGTCATTCAAATAATAGTAACTCTTGTTGTTACGGAAAGAACGTCCTACAACTTTGGTGACCAAAATTCCGGACGGCCCCGCAAAGAAGCGGCCCGGCTCGGCGATAATTTTGACATTGCTATCAAAAAGCTTTTTCAGCTGCTTGCGGATTTGCGCGGCCATACGTTCAAAGTTAATCCCGATTTCATTATCAAAATGCTGAATCGGAAAACCTCCGCCGATATCCACAATCTTCAGCGGCATTCCATTGGATTCGGCTTCTTCAAAAATCGCGGCGGTAATTTCAAGCGCTTGCAAATAGTTTTCCACGTTCTTGGACTGTGATCCGACGTGAAAACTAATCCCCTTCGGAACAAGCCCCAAAGCTTTGGCTTTCTTTAAAAGAAAGAAAGCCTGCTCAGGATCACAGCCAAATTTAAGTGAAAGCTGAACGACGCTGCCAAGATTCGCAACTTTGATGCGCGCGACAACATGCGCTCCGGGATAGTTCTCGGCGATTTTATAAAGCTCGGTTTCACTATCGAAAGTCATCAGCTTCACGCGGCGGCGCTTCGCGGCCTGAATATCTTCTTCCGACTTGATCGTGTTCGCAAAAATCACTTTACTGGGCTCCGCGCCCAATTTTAAAACCAATTTCATTTCCGCCGCGCTGGCGACGTCAAAACCGGCTCCCAAATCAACAAACTCTTTGATAATCTTCGGATGCGGATTGGCTTTGATGGCGTAATAAGGGGTTACTTCAGGAAGACACTTACGGAACCGTTCGTATTGCTTTTGCAAAGCGGAACGGCGAATCAGCATGAAAGGCGTCTTGTGCTTTTTGAGCATCGAACGAACTAAATCGTCGATACCAAAAGGCGCGGGGCCCTTCGATTTACCGGGTAACAGCGGAGGCTCTTGTTGAGGAGCTGATTCTTCTTTCATAGGCACCTAGTCTCTCCTGATGATGGATGAGAAACGTTGTAAATTGCCAGACATCCTCTGGTCTCGGTTGAGGGACATTGAACTTTGTATATTTAATGTTCGCATTTTTCATCGGCGTCCAATCCACCGCTTCGGAAAAAATCGGTTTAATATAAGGCTTCACAAATTTAAGAATAGGCTCATGATCAACGTCATCCGGCATGAGAAAACCTTTGCGTGGATTATCAATCATCCAAATCACCGCAGCAACCATCGAAATCGCAACCTGCAGAGTCGTCGCTTGCTGACCCGGCGCAAGCTTGCGCGCTTCATCAATCGTAAGACAACTTCCGCACCACCACGAATTAAAATCATGCCCCATCAAAAGTACTCCAAGCTCGTCTTTACCCGCGATAATTTCGTCATTCATAATGCGCTGTTTTTCCTGCAATTGAAACTGACGCATTTCAAGTTCATGCATCGAGTTAATCGCGGAATCCGACGGACAGTAAGCATAATGCACGGTCGGACGATAAACCGGAACGCCGCGCTCCCAAACTGTCAAACGGTCGGAAATACTGAAAGCTTCACCGTGGCGAATCACCATGCCGGTAATTTCACCGCTCGGAACCCAGGAACGCACCCAAGTCTTCATTCCGATGGTATTAAGGCAAATCTGGTTCTTAGGGCCTTCATCATAAAAGAAAGCGCCGTCGGGAATTAATTTCTCATGCGTTCCCCAGCCCATTTCAGCCGGCGCAACACCCTCTTCATAAAAACCTTCAATGCTCCAAGTGTTGACAAACTCATTCATTTGCTTGGGCTTGTCAGTGATTTGCGAATCACGTTCACTAATATGAATTGTTTTGACGCCGGTCAATTGCGCCAGCTTTGAAAAATTCTTATCTTCCAGAGACTGCACGAGTTGCTTTTTGCGTTTGTCTTTGGGTTTGGTTTTTAGAATTTTTTCAGCAATTTGAATCAAAGCGTGTTTAGTAAAGTGCGAGACAAGTCCGGGATTCGCACCATGATCAACAATCGCAGTCGTCCCCGGCTGAGCCGCCCAAGGGTCGGTGATTTTACGCAAACGCATATGCCGGTTATAAAGCGTATAACGGCGCGGATCATCGCGAATTTCATCGCCGTACGGATCCCATTCTTCCACCGAGGTGTTTGAGTAAAGCACTTCGTGCTGGCGACACCAAGTCAAAATGGCGCCGCAATCAATGTTCCAGGCAAGGTCAATAATCAAATCGCCCTTACCGACATATTTTGAAAGTAGCTTGGAGTAATTTTCAGGGGCGATGCGGTCGACAACATAATTCACGCCGCGTTTTAACGCGGATTTAACACGATGCCGATTATCGACAAAGTCCATGATCGTGATTTTTTCCGCGGGCATATCCATATGCTTAAGCAAAAGCGGAATGAGACACTGTGAAACAGAGCCGCATCCGATCACCAAAATCTTGCCGTTGAACTTTTTTTTCATATTAAAAATTGATTTTAAACTACCGCGGCTGCACAAAGCGCAGAGCCGAACAAACACAGGCCGCTAAATTTCTTTTTCATAAAGTGATTTGAATACTACAACAAATGACTAGTGTGTCAATACAGCTGTTGGATTTTTTTTGCCTGACGGCGACTGCGGTGCTCCGAAACTTCCGCTGCGGCAAATCCAACACTCTTTTCGGGGGAAATTCCGATCAAAACTTGCTCCAGTCGGTGCAAGATCCGACGCTGCGGCTGTGAAAGTTCATAACAGGAGTAAAATTCAGACAAAAATTTCAGCGCTGGTTCGGCTGGAATCCGGAAAACATCTGAATTTTCGACGCGCGCGGAGGTAAAGCGAGACATGAGCTCCGGCCACAGCTTTTCGCTGATCGGAAACCCGTCTTCATTTTGAAAGTCCGGCACCGCATCTGAAGTAAAAAGAAAAACCTGACGCACTTATTTGAGATAAGCCGGAATCACTTCCCCGGCAAGCAGCTCGTCCACGGACTCGCGTTTTTTGACCACGCTGAACGCGGAGCCCTTCACCAACACTTCGACGGCACGGCCGCGTGTATTGTAATTGGAAGACATCACATAACCATAAGCACCCGCTGAAAAAACCGCGATCAAATCACCGCGCTTCAGCTCGGGCAATTTACGGCCCTTGGCAAGATAATCACCGCTTTCACATACCGGTCCAACCACGTCATACACAACAGCCTTGGACTTTGCTTTTTTTCTCACGGTCTCAATACGGTGATACGCGTCATAAAATGAGGGGCGAATCAAATCATTCATTGCCGCGTCAATAATCGCAAACTGTTTCACATCAGTTTCTTTCACATAAATCACTTGCGTAGCCAAAATACCGCTATTGGCGGAAACAAAACGGCCTGGTTCCATAATGATTTTAAGTCCGGTCTTTTTCAAAATCGGCGCTACTTTCTTGGCGTAATCCGACGCTTTCTGAGGCTTTTCATGGTTATAAGTCACGCCTAATCCGCCGCCGATATTCAAGAACTCAAGCGCGACACCGTCACGCTGTAAGTCCGCAATAAATTTGGTCACTTTTTTAAAGGCATGCACAAACGGGGTGCCGCTTTCAATTTGAGAACCGATATGCACGTGCAAGCCCGCAAAACGCACCCAGGGATACTGCTCGCGGTTGATAAAAGCTTCTTCAGCCGTCAGTAAATCAATACCGAACTTGCTCTCTTTTTTGCCGGTTGAAATATGGCGGTGCGTGCGCGGATCCACATCGGGATTAATACGCAAAGAAATGGTGGCTTTGCGTTTCAGCTTTTCTGCCACCGCGTTGATTGCGGCGATTTCAGGAATCGACTCGACATTAAAAAACAAAATTCCATAGCGGATAGCCGCGGCGATTTCTTCGTCTGTTTTTCCGACACCAGCAAAAACAATTTTTTCACCAGGACAGCCCGCGCGCTTCGCGCGCTCTAATTCCCCGCCTGAAACGATATCAAGCCCGCTGCCTTGCTTCACAAGCGCGCGCAAAACGGCGATATTGGAATTCGCTTTCATGGAATAGCAAATCAAAGGATTCACCGACTTGAAGGCTTGCTGCAATTCTTTAAGACGTCCCGTAAAGGCGGCGTGACTATATATATAGGCAGGCGTTCCGACAGTTTTGACGATATCCGCAACGCGCACACCTTCGCAAAACAGTTCATTCTTCTTGTAAGTAAATTCTGACATAGGGGTTCTCTCCGAGCCGCGGGACTAGGCCCGGGATAGTTTCTTTTTCCAAAATTGGATTTGTTGTTTCACCAAGCGGGGGCTGGTACTGCCAAGCGTTTGTTTGCCTTCCACCGATTTTTCCGCGTTGAAAAGCGCAAAAGCGTCTCGGCCCGCGGCGGGCGCAAAAGCCTGTAATTCTTTCAAATCAAAATCACGGATTTTCTTTCCGGTCTTAACGGAGTACGCGACAATTTTTCCGACCGCATGATGCGCGTCCGTAAACAGCACACCTTTGCGTACAAGGTACTCAAGCAAGTCAGTCGCATAAAGTCCGTCATCCTGTAATTGTTTTTCCGCGGGTTTACTCTGAAATTTTGCGGTTTGAATCGTCAAACTTAAAACTTCAAGCGCCAGCATCGTCTCAGCTAAAGCAAAGAACACGCCGGGTTTGTCTTCTTGTAAGTCGCGGTTATAAGCAAGGGGCAAACCCTTTTGCACGACCAGCATCGCCTGCAAAATTCCAAAAATGGATCCGCTCTTTCCTCTTACCAATTCAAAGACATCCGGATTTTTCTTTTGCGGCATCAAACTGGAACCGGTTGAAAAGCGGTCATCGAGTTCCACATAACCAAAAAATTCCGAGTTCCAAAGCACAAAGTCTTCCGATAACCGCGATAAATGCACCCACACCGTGGAAATACCGGTTAAAAGCTCAACTAAAAAGGCTCGATCGCTTGTGGCTGCCATACTATTCATGGCAAGCTTTGAAAAACCCAACTCTTTTGCCAAAAACTTACGGTCAAAGGGCAAAGCCGATCCTCCGAGCGCGGCGGAACCGAGCGGCAAAACATCCAATCTTTTTAAAACATCGCTCAGCCGTTCAATGTCTTCTTCCAGCATTTCAACATAAGCGAGCAAATGGTGCGCCAGTAATACCGGCTGGGCTTTTCTTAAATGCGTCAGTCCCGGAATAATCAAAGAGGCATTCTTATCCGCTTGCCAGGCCAATGCTTTCTGAAGCTTGCGCACATAAGATTGCAATTCCGCAACCTGTCCCTTTAAGTAAACACGCGTGGAAGTCACAACCAAATCATTGCGGCTTCTGCCTGTATGAAGTTTTTTTGCGACGGGGCCGCAAGCCTTTTCAAGCAAGGTCTGAATCAGCGAATGAACATCCTCAACATCGGAGTATTCACAGCAAGCCTGGCATTCATCCCACTCTTTTTCGATTTTATCGAGCCCCTTGGCAAGCTTCTTCAGCTCCGAGGAAGAAACAACCTTGGCTTTCGCGAGCATTTTGATCCAGGCGCGGTTAACTTTGATTTCAGAATAAAAAAGCGCACTGTCCGTGGCTAAAGAATAGCTGAACTCCTGAAGCGCGGGGTGCATCCCCTGCTCAAACCTTCCGCCCCATAATTTCTTCTGCCCGTTTTCTTTTTTCATATTTCCCTAATATTTTTTGCGGCTTTTTCTCTTCGCAGCGCGAGCTTTATCGAGCGCTGCAATTTATTACCGCCCCATGCCTTCGTATGGGAGGCCCCAAAGCTTCATGAATCCTGCCGCTGCAGTCCGGTCAAACACATCGCCCTTAGAATAAGTTGCCAACTTATGCGAATACAGTGAATACTTTGATTCACGGCCCGCGGGCAAAACATGCCCTTTTTCCAATTTAAATTTGATTTTACCGGTCACACGCTTTTGATTCGACGCGAAAAATGCGTCGAGGGCTTTTTTAAGCGGCGAAAACCAAAGCCCGAAGTAAACGAGCTCAGAGTATTTCTCGGAAAGCACGCGCTTGTAATGCAAAAACTCACGGTCCATGACAAGTCCTTCAAGCTCTTCATGCGCTTTGAGCAACACTTCCGCGGCCGGTGCTTCATAGATTTCGCGACTCTTAATTCCGACCAGACGGTTTTCAACCATATCGAAACGGCCGACGCCATTCCGCCCCGCGATCACATTTAATTTTTCAATTAACGCGGCGAAACCCATTTTCTTGCCGTTAAGTTTTACAGGCACACCGTTCACAAAATCAATCGTGACATATTCATATTTCGGAGTTTTTGAAACATGGCGGGTCATGACATAAGCGTCTTCAGGCGGTTCCTGCCAAAGATCTTCCAAAATTCCGGCCTCAATCGCGATACCCCAAATATTCTTATCAATCGAATAGGGGCTTTTCTTCGTTGCGCCGATGGGGATTTTATGCTTAATCGCGTAATCAATTTCTTCTTCGCGGGTATTGAATTCCCACTCGCGTAAAGGAGCGATAATTTCAAGATTCGGATTCAATGTGCGCACACCCACTTCAATGCGAACCTGGTCATTGCCTTTACCCGTGCATCCATGCGCCACGGCGGTTGCGCCTTCTTTTTCGGCAACTTCAGCAAGGCGCTTCGCGATCAACGGCCGACCCAACGCAGTTGCAAGAGGGTATTTACCTTCGTAGCGCGCGTGCGCCCACAGCGCGGGCAAAATAAAATCATCCGCGAACTCTTGCTTCAAATCTTCAATGTAAACTTTTTTCGAGCCGGCCGCGTTGGCGCGTTTTTTCAAAATTTTAGGATCTCTCACTTCACCTAAAAAAGCGGAAAAACAAATCACTTCCGCGTTGTATTTATCTTTGAGCCATTTCGCGATACACGACGTATCTAAGCCGCCCGAATACGCCAACACAATTTTTTTATTCGCAGACTTCTTCATGACGCTTCCCCTTGTTCCAATAAATAAAGAATAATTGCTTTTTGAATGTGCAGCCGATTCTCAGCCTGATCAAAAACAATCGACCGCTTGCTTTCCATGATGTCATCCGTAATTTCTTCGCCGCGATGCGCGGGCAAACAATGCATCACCAACGCTTCTTTGGAAGCGTGCTTAATCAAATTACGGTTCACCTGAAAACCTTCGAATTCACGCATTTTCATTTCACGGATTTCTTCTTCACCCATACTCACCCATACATCGGTATAAACCACTTGGGCGTTTTTCACGGCTGATTTGGGGTCACGGCATTCTTCAATTTTGCCTTTTGTTTTTTTGCAAATCTGCCGCGCGAGATCAATTACCTTTTTATAAGGACGGTTATTTCTCGGAGTTGAAAACTTGAGATGCGTTCCAAGCTTGGCCGCCGTCAGCATCAATGAGTTCAAAACATTGTTACCATCACCCACAAAAGCCAAAGTCGCGTTCTTCACATCGCCAAATTTTTCTTCAATGGTCATAAAATCAGCCAAAGCCTGACAAGGATGCTCCATGTCCGAAAGACCGTTAATCACCGGCTTTTTAAAATGCCGGCGAAATTCCGTAATCGTCCAATGCGAAAAAGTTCTTAAAACAGCGGCAGAAAAATACCGCGACAAAGTCCGCGCCACATCACGAACTTCCTCGCGCTGTCCAAGCTTCTCATCCTGCTGATTGATATAGGCCGCGCTGCCGCCCATGGTCACCATCGCGGTTTCAAAAGAAACTCGCGTGCGTGTCGAAGGCTTTTCAAAAATAAGTCCCAGCACCTGACCTTCCATCGCCTTGCGGAAATCACGCGGATGTTCTTTCATCACGCGCGCCTGATGCATCAGCCGGCGGATGGAGTCGGGCTTAAGTTCGTTGATCGATACAAGTGACCGTGCCATAAATTATCCTTTAAAGGCAAGCGACTGGAACACACTGTCCAGAATACCGTAAGCCTTTTCGATTTCTTTCGTTTTAACTGTGAGTGCCGGCATAATGCGCAAGACATCTCCCTGTGTGGAGTTAATAATTAAACCTTGTTTTAATGCTTCCGCTGCATAAGGGTCGGAAGACACTGACAATTTCAGCGCCCGCATAACGCCCATTCCACGGACTTCTTGGATCACGGAATATTTCTTTTTCAACTCTTCAAGTTTCGCGCCCAAAAACTCCCCCATTTTCACGGCCTGATTCAAAAGCTTTTCTTTTTTGATCGTTTCAAAAACAGCCAAAGCCGCGGCACAAACCAAAGGATTACCGCCATAAGTCGACCCATGGGTTCCGGGAACAAAAAGCTCTTTTTTAATACGGCGGTTGACCACCATCGCGCCGATTGGAACCCCCGAACCGAGAGACTTAGCAAGCGTCATAATGTCGGGCTCAATACCGTAATGCTGATACGCGTACATTTTGCCCGTCCGCCCCATGCATGTCTGTACTTCATCCAAAACCAGCAACAAATCTTTTTCGTCGCAAAGCTTTCTTAAGCCCTGCATAAATTCTTGGGTCGCAACGCGGATCCCGCCTTCACCCTGCACCGGCTCCAGCATAATGCCCACGGTTTTAGGCGTGATCAGCTTTTTAACCGATTCCAAATCATTGAATTCCGCATAGCTAAACTTTTCAACAAGCGGATAAAACCCATGATGAATTTTGTCTTGTCCCGTGGCCGACATCGCGCCCATAGTTCTGCCGTGAAATGACTTGGTAAATGTAATCATTTCATTGCGTCCCGCCTCGGAACCATAAATGCGGCAAAACTTAATCGCCGCTTCATTCGCTTCCGCGCCGCTATTACAGAAGAAAACCCGGCCCGGAAAACCATTTTTTACAATCGCCTGCGCCAGCTTAGCCTGCGGCAAAATATAAAAATTATTCGCAACATGAACAATTTTCTTGGTTTGGTTCTTAATCGCGTGCACCACAGTCGGATGAGCATGCCCCAAACCGGAAACACCCCAACCCGGAAAAAAATCAAGGTACTCTTTATTTTGTAAATCCCAAACGCGCGAACCTTTGCCTTTGACCAGGCAAATCGGCATACGCTTATAAGTGGGAAGAACAAAGTCTCCGTACAGTTTTTCTACATCAGCAGTTTTCATAATCGGGCTTCTCAGTGAACAAATTCCGTACCGACACCCTTATCGGTAAAAATTTCGAGCAATAAAGGGTGCTTCATGCGTCCATCGACAATGTGGGCTTTTTTAACACCATGACGCAAAACTTCGAGGCAAGAATCCACTTTCGGAATCATGCCGCCGCTGATGACACCCGAGGCTTTTAACTTTTCAACTTCACTGATCGTCAAAGTTGGAATTAAAGAAGACTCATCTTTAGGGTCCTGCATCACACCCTTGACGTCCGTGAGCATGATCATCTTAGGCACCTTCAGCGCCATCGCAATATTGCACGCAGCTTCATCCGCGTTCACATTGTAAGTCTGGCCTGTTTTATCAATTCCGACAGGATAAATAATCGGAATAATGCCCGCGTCCGTCATTTGACGAATCGGAAAAATATTTACCTCCGCCACATCGCCGACAAAACCCACATCGCCATTTTGGGTGTGCCGTGTCACATGTAAAATATCACTGTCATGCCCCGAAAGCCCAACCGCGCTGCCGCCGATCAAATTAACATCCGCAATCAATTCCCGGTTGATTCCCGCCAAGGTTTCCACCACAACCTGAATCGCGGCCTCATCGGTTACGCGTAAGCCATTCACAAACTTGGACGCCAAGCCCTTCTTTTCCATATTTTCGGTAATATGTTTTCCGCCGCCATGTACCAAAATCGGTTTAATGCCGACAAATTGCATAAAAACCAAATCCTGCAAAATGTGTTTGCGCACTTCACCGTGACGGAGCGCAGCTCCGCCGTATTTCACGAGAATTTCTTTCCCGCGGAAACTTTTAATGTACGGTAGCGCTTCAATCAGCGTACTGGCTTTGGCGATCAGCTCATCCATCATGAGTAAGCTCCGTTAATTGATACATACTCGTGCGTTAAATCCGAAGTTACAAAAGTTGCTTTTCCTTTGCCGGAATACAAATCAACGGTCACATCAAAATGCGGTAATGCCATGGCTTTTTTGGCTTTCGGACGATTCAGCACACGCACCAAACCTTCTTTCACAATCGGTGTTCCGCCGATATAAACTGAAAATCTATTTGGATTAAAAGGAATTTGGCTTGCTCCGACCGCGGCGATAATGCGGCCCCAATTCGGGTCCTCACCGGTCACCATCGTTTTAAACAACATGGAGTTGCCGATTTGGCGGGCAGCCTTCGCCGCGTCCGCGTCGCTCTTCGCGTTTTGAACCGTGATATGGCAAACATGCTTAACACCTTCACCGTCTTCCACCAAACCCACGGCAACAGCGTTCAAAAGATATTCCAGCGCGGCAGCAAACTTTTTATAATCCGCGTTTTCTTTTTTGATTTCGGAGTTTCCGGCAGCGCCATTGGCCAAAATAAAAGCCGTATCATTCGTGCTCATATCGTTATCAATCGCGATGGCATTGAATGTCGTTTCAACAGCCGCGCGAAGAGCTTTCTGAAGCAAGGGCTTCGCAATCGCCGCATCGGTTGTAATGAAGCAAAGCATGGTCGCCATGTAAGGGTGAACCATCCCCGCCCCTTTTGCTGCCGCTCCGATGGTTACTTTCTTTCCGCTTAAACTAAATGAAACCGCGATTTCTTTTGTGCGTTTATCCGTCGTCAAAATTCCTTTTGCCGCGGCATGGCCTCCATCCCGCGATAAATTCTGAACCATCGCTGAAAGCGACCGTGTCACGCGCTGAGTCGGATAGCGCACACCGATGATTCCGGTTTGCGCGATTAAAACCTCTTTGGGATTAATATGCAGTTCATCTGCCGCGCCCTTCAGACAGTCCCAAGCGGCCTGCTTACCCTGCGGCCCGTTCAAACAATTCGCGTTGCCGCTGGTTCCGATAATCGCAAAATGTTTCGCGTTCTTTAAATTTTCAATCGAAAGATAAACCGGCCAAGCTTTCGCGCGATTCACGGTAAAAACCGCCGCCGCATTGCAAGCCTTCTCGGAAACAACCAAAGACAAATCATACTTCTGCGGAGAGCGCTTAATGCCGCAATGCATTCCGGAAGCGACAAACCCTTTCGCGGAGGTCATGGAACCATTTTTTAAAATTGAGACACCTTTGAGTTTTTTCATAAAAGCGCGGTTCCTTCTTCAAAACCAAAACGGATATTAAAATTCTGCACTGCCTGACCGGCGGCGCCTTTTACCAAATTATCAATCGCGGCAAGCACCGTCACAGTATCCGTGCGCGGATTCAGCAAAACGCCCAAATCGCAAAAATTGGAATGCTGAACATCTTTCAAGGCGGGAAACTCGCCTTTGTTCTTTAACCGTACAAACAAACTTTTCCCGTAAAATTCTTCATAAGCCGCACGCACTTGCTCTTCCGTTACACCCTGATTTTTTTTCGCGTAAATCGTGGACAAAATACCCCGATTCACGGGCAAAAGATGCGTTGTAAAATCAACTTTAAGCGCTATTCCCGCGCCCTCGGAAAGAATTTGCTCAATTTCGGGCGTATGCTGATGCTTGCCGACTTTATACGCAAAAAAGTTTTCATGC
The DNA here is from genome assembly GCA_002344825.1 of Candidatus Multiplicimicrobium inquinatum. GTDB lineage: Bacteria > Omnitrophota > Omnitrophia > Omnitrophales > Aquincolibacteriaceae > Multiplicimicrobium > Multiplicimicrobium inquinatum. The sequence goes on from DDUN01000023.1 coordinate 59,232, forward strand.
ACTTCGCAAAAATGCGTTGTGGCTGAAGGCTTCTTGCCCGCGCCGCTCACGCCTGAGGCGGAACTCACGGTAATTGATTTCAAATCAATTAACTTCTTTTTTACCAGCGGCAAAAGACCGAGCAAAACGCTCGTTGGATAGCAACCGGGATTCGCGATCAAATCTGCTTTTTTCACTTGCTCCCGATAAAACTCCGGTAAACCGTAAACTGACTTAGCAAGCAGCTCAGGTGCTAAATGCTCAACGGCATACCAAACGGGATACTCCGCTGGGCTCTTCAAACGAAAATCCGCGGAAAGGTCAATCACGGTCTTTCCTGCGCTCAAAAAAGATCCTGCGTGCTGCATGGCTTCGGTGTGCGGCAGACAAAGAAAAACCACGTCTGAGCTTTGAATAACGTCGTCCTTGCTATAAGGCACAATCTGATAGTTCTTGGCGGCATGAACCTCGGGCAACAAAGTTCGCAAACCGACCCCTTGCGGCTGACTTGTTGTCAAACGCGTAATCTGAACAGACGGGTGGCGCAACAAAAACCGGGTTAGCTCAACGCCGACGTATCCGGTCGCTCCAATAACCGCAACTCTCTTTAAACTCATAGATTTACATCCTTAAAAGTGAACGGGTATTATAAAGGGGCAAATAGAATGGGACAAGGGACAAGAAGCTAAAATCTGATTCAAATTGACACAATGACAGAAAGCCTTTAGTTTACCGCCCCATGGCTAAATCAATTGACTTTAAAGGGCTGGAAAAGGCACTTGGGATCAAAATCAAAAAAAAGGTGGGCTATGAGTCCGCCCTCACCCACCCATCTTTCCGCTATGAAAACAAAGTGGGCCCTCTTGATCATTTTGACCGAATGGAGTTTTTGGGGGATTCCATTCTTAATGAGGTCATTTGCCGCAAAATCTACGGTTTGTTTTTGGACGCGGATGAGGGGCTTCTAAGCCGATTACGCTCCACTCTGGTCTCGCGCAGAATTCTCATCAAAATAGCCCGCGAACTCAAACTCAGCAAATTCATGCGTCTCGGGCGCGGATTTAAAAAATCATCCCCTGCCTTTTTAAAAGCCAAGGTATTAGCGGATGTTTTCGAAGCGCTTATCGCCGCTATTTATTTTGACCGGGGAAAAAAAACCGCCGAAAACTTTATTCTCTATCATTTTGCGGATTACTTTGACATCAAAAAGCTGTTTCGTCTTGACCCCAACCCTAAAAGCACGCTTCAGGAAATCAGCCAACGCCATTGGAAAAAGCTGCCTCAGTATGACAGCGCGCAGGTTGCCAAAGGCATTCAGGTTACAGCCTGGATTGACGGACAAAAACGCGCTAAAGCCGTCGCACGGTCAAGAAAAGAGGCGGAAGAAAAAGCGGCACGAGCTTTGGTTTTGAAATTAAGAAAGCGTTTCAAGCTTTAAAGAATTGCTGGCCGAGCTTGGCCGGAAACGCTCACAAATAGCGTGAAATCGACTCTGTCTTTTTGCGGGCGTACTGTGAAACCAAATCTACTATCGACTGCGGATCAGGCTTAACAGCCAATTGACCGAAAGCCCCTGAAGCAAGCAATGTTACCGGACCAAAAAACGCGTCACCGGATGAAACAAAGTCATCCGCCCGCTTAGGAAAAAGACGGCGAAAAACGGCTGAATCAATGCGCGTTTCCAAGCGTAAATTTAAATCCCCTTCGCGGCTAACCTCTCCCTCGCCTTCCACCTTCAAAACATCGCCATCCAGCTGAATTTTTTCCGCCGTAAGACGGTCATTCGCAATTCTTCCGGAAGCGTTTAACTCATTAAAAGTTATCTCCGAGCTGACACCTTCACGCGAAGCTTCCTTAAAGGGCTCAATCTTCTGCAAAGCACTGATCCAATCAAAATTATTCAGGCGGCCGTTTTCAACGCTCAAAGAAAAAGGGCCGTCCCAGTTCATGTCTTCGGTGTCATCCCGGCGGGCTCCGTTAAAATCCGCGCTCCATTTCAACCGTCCTTCAAGATCCGCGGCAGACGCGCCGGAAAAACGAAAAAACTTATCCGCGGACATATCCGCACCTTGAAGCTGAACACGTATTTTTTGATCTTGGCTGCTCACGCGCGAATAAAATGCTCCGGTCAACACACCATCAAAAGCCTTCGATTCGATCGCGGAGACATCCAATTCACCTCCGCCGAAAGAAAGCTTCATTTTTAAGTTTTCAAAAGGTTCTTCACTCAAAATCAACCGGCGAATCCATGTGTGCTGACGCTGAATCCAAGCTTCATGCTCACCGCCCCAAAAAGCAGTCCACTCTTTCCAGGCCTGCCCCGCGATCAATTTTTCTGACTTCAAAGTGCCTTCCCATTTAGGATTATTTTCCGGATGCAGTCCTTTCATACTCAGCTCAAAAGAAGACCCTCCCAAAGCAAACTTAACCGACTGTGCGTCTGTCTGCATCGGGCTCAAATCTAAGCTCAAATCCATATCTTTAAACCCGGCACCGGTTCCTTTACGCAAAATCCGGCCTTCCTGCATGGTCAAATGAAACATTCTCTCGAATGGCTGCGAGTCGGCAAAGTTACCTTTCCAATCGCCAAAAAGCTTCATATTCCCGCCAAATTCATAATCGGTCAAAAAAGGAATAACGCCCGTCAACTGTTCAGCGGCGAACGAGTTGGTGATGAAATTTAATTTCATCTCACCGGAAGAACGCCACTCAGATAAACTTCCTTTAAAATTAATGTTTTCAAAATTTCCTGAAAATTCGCCGGCCAAAACTTTTCCGGCCCATTCAAAATCAGTTTTAAGTCGAAGCGATTTTTCTTTCGGCTTCTGAAAAAATCGGCCGTAAGTGAAAAGAGTGCGGGTAAAGTCAAAATCGCCCGCAATCTTAAGGCGGTTGGCAAAACCGTTGAGCGACGCACTTAAATCCGCCATGCCGGAAAAGCCGATAAAATAAGGCACTTTATTTTTCAGATCGGGAAAATAGGTTATCAAGTCATCCAGCTTCACATCCGAAAAATTAAACGTCAGCGCACGGAATTCACGACGATGCGGCAAATAAGTTCCCTGCAAATTAAACTTTGAAAAAGGCAGATCCGCAGAGCACTGATTGAATTTCAACTCATCCGTTGAAGGACTAAAGTGTCCGGCAAATTTTAGCTGCAAATTACCGGCTTTGTGCTGTTCCAGAACAACTGAGTCGGTGTTTTGAAAAACAAGCTCACGCAGCCCCGCATCACCTGAAAATAAAATGCGGTCACTTTTCGGATCACGGCGCAAAACAATTAAAAAATCAGAAGGTCCTGAACTCGGAACCCATCCTAAAAACTCCCACTCAGGCGTCCCTTTAAAACGAAAATTTCGGGTCAACAACTGCACCTGAAATCCAAGACTATTCAAACTCGGATCCTCTATCGGAGGCAAGGTCAGCTCACCATGCAAAATGACTGCCTTGTGCCGTCCCGCGGCATCTCCGCTCATATAAATCTTAACCGGCTTATTGGATTCCAAAGCGGATGTTTTGAGATCAATCCGCTCAACTAAAAAATTATGAATCCCTTTAGGCGCCTCAAGCTGCCCTTTCCATGTACCATTTCTAAGCCTTAAACCCGAGAACCCAAAGTCACCCAAAATGAGTTTAAAAAGATCCAACTTGAGATCGAGAGAATCCGCGGCGAGCTCATGTTTTAAATCGCTTTTAAACTTGAAAACGGGCTGAGAAAAACGAACTACCGGAAAAGGCATTAGCTTCCAATTCATGGACTCATAGCGGAAATCACTTTTTGTGATCCTCTCAAAGTAGGAAGTCAGCTTTTCAGCGGGCTTTGAATCTGAAACCCATGATTGGTAACGAAGGAATGCGGCAGAAAAGGTAACGGTAGCCAAAAGGAGAACCGATCCAAAGAGTATCCAAAAAAACTTTTTAAAATTCATGCGACAGTATACCTTGGCAAACATCCCATGGCTAGAGAGACCAAGGACACTTTCAAATCGATTTCACTTAATAGGAAGAGCCCGTTGCTCCGAGAGGAGAGTACGCATAGTCCTCAAAAAAAGACTGGCATCCGGAGAGAACTCCGAATGCCAGCAATAAGATCAAACAAGAAAGAATAAGTTTTAAGTGCCGATTGCTGCGGTTGTGCCGACGGCACAGAGCTAAAAAAGCTGCCCGCAGAGGCAAAAACATATCAACGCTTCGTGAACTGGAATCCGCGGCGCGCACCTTTTTTACCGTATTTCTTACGTTCTTTTTGACGCGGATCACGAGTTAAAAAACCACCCTTACGCAAGGTCGGCTGAAACTTTTCATCCAGCTTCACAAGTGCGCGAGAAATTCCTAAACGCACTGCACCGGCTTGTCCTGCAATTCCGCCGCCTTGAACGCGGGCACGAATACGAAGAGTCTCTTTGGGCTTCACAGCTTCAATCGGCTGATCCACCACCATCTGGAGGTTGGCACGCTTCAAATATTTTTCGGAAGCCTGCCCATTAATTGTAAAACCTTTTTGACCGGGAAAAATCCAAACGCGGGCAATGGATCGCTTACGACGGCCTGTAGCTGAAATAATATCTGACATTTTTATACCTCGATTGCGACAGGCTTTTGTGCCTGTTGATTGTGCTCAGCGCCTTCAAAAACACGGAGACGACGGCGCATTTCTTCACCGATAGAATGCTTAGGAAGCATGCGGGATACTGCACGCGTAATCACTTCCGTCGGTTTCTTTGCCATTAAATCTTCGTAAGTGTACTCTTTCAAACCGCCCGGAAAACCGGTGTAGTGAGTGTAAGTCTTTTGCTCGGGCTTGCGTCCCGTAACTTTCACTTTAGCCGCATTAATAACGACAACATAATCTCCGCAAATCTGGTCATGCGCGAAATAAGGTTTTCCCTTACCCAATAAAAGACCGGCAACTTTAGTCGCAAGACGCCCTAAGGTTTTTCCTTCAGCGTTAATAAGCCAAACTTTATGATCAATATCTTTATCCGCAATACGAAACGTTTTCATAAATCCCCATAACTTAAATAGCAATTAGCGATTGAGCGAAGCTCAGAGCTAAAACTGTCCCTGCAAATAGAATCCACCCCGCTGGGGGGGTGCCAAAAGAGAGCGGAGTATAGCAAACACCCCCTACCCTGTCAAAAATTATTTGCAAATCCATAAAAAAAGACCGTACTGGGGCTTACGTTAACCAGCTGGGTTCTTTAGCCCTGCTTTTAGGCTTGGCCGGGTAATACACTTTTTTTAATGTAAGTCCTTGAGCCGGAAGGGTTTCAGCAGCCTGCTTCCGGTCACGAGCCTTGATAATACGCGTCACATCCTCGAGTTTAATTTTGTCTTTGCCGACACCTGCTATTGTCCCGATAATGTTTCTGACCATGTGATACAAAAATCCATCCGCTTCAATCGTAAAAATCAGCATCTTTCCCCGCTTTTGCAGAGTAAGACGTTTAACATTTCGGACAAATGAAACCTGATCAATGGAAACCGAGGGCCGCCCCTTCATGATTCTATCTTCGGAAGTAAAAGAGCGGAAATCATGCTTTCCGATAAAAAACCGCGCTGCTTTTTTCATTCTTTCAATATTGAGCGGCACGGGTTCATGATGCGCAAAATTCCTCCAAATTGCGGGGCGTGAGGAATCATTCCATATCCGATATTCATAAACTTTCGAAATCGGCTGAAAACGAGCATGAAAACTCTCCGGAACATCTTCCGCATTTACCACCGAAACAGAAGAAGGTAAAAAATGGTTTAGTGCGCGCGCAATACGAAAACAAGGTAAATCGCTGGAAGTCTTAAAATGAACAATCTGATCTTCGGCATGAACACCGGCATCCGTGCGGCTGCTGGCGGAAACAAGCGGGGTTTGGGTTCTAAATAATTCAGTCAGCGCTTTTTCCACGGCTTGCTGAACTGTCGGAACACCGTTGGTTTGTTTTTGAAAGCCAAAAAAATCGGTTCCGTCGTACTCGAGCGTCAGCTTAATATTTCTGATGCCGCCAAGCTTCAGCTTGGTTTTCCGCGAAACTCTCTTTGCCTTATTTGGCATTGCTGACGAGGTACTCAGCGATTTGAACGGCGTTCAGTGCCGCGCCCTTCCACAACTGATCGCCGGAAACCATCAGCGCAAGGCCATTCTCATTAGCTAAATCCTGGCGGATGCGACCGATAAGCACTTTCTTTTTATTGCTGGCCTCGATCGGCATCGGAAAATGATTTTCGCTTGGATCGTTCTGAATTTCGATACCCGGGGCTTTGATCAAAATTCCGAGAGCTTCATCCGGAGTCATTCTCTTTTCAAATTCGATATAGAGAACTTCCGTATGCGCGCGCAGCACCGGCACACGGATGCAGGTCGTCGCAATCTGAATGTTTTTATCATGCAGAATTTTTTTTGATTCCTGAATCATTTTTGATTCTTCGCCGTTGTAGCCCGTATTTTCAATCGCAGTGTTATGCGAAAAAAGATTGAAAGCGATTTGATGCGGAAACACGCTTTTGGCGAGCGGGCTTTTTCCGAGCTTGTCCGTTTCATCCTGCACAGCTGCCAGCAAATCACTTTTGCTGACCGGATTTTTTTCAACGCGCTCAACGAATTCTTTCGCCTGATTGTAAAGCTCGACCATCGCGGTTGCACCCGCACCGCTCACGGCCTGATAAGTCGCGCAGTAAATACGTTTGATTCTGTTTTTGCGGTGCAGCGGAGCTACGGCCATCAGCATCATGATCGCCGAACAATTCGGGTTCGCTATAACCTTGCTGTCTTCTTTAATATCTGCCGCATTAATTTCCGGAACAACCAGCGGTACTTTCGAATCCATGCGAAAAGCACTGGTATTGTCGATAATGATCGCGCCTTCGGCAATGGCATGCTCCGCAAACTGCTTGCTCACGGAAGCGCCGGGACTTGAAAGCACGATATCAATGCCCTTGAATTCTTCGCGGTTACACTTCAACTCATTATTCTTATAATTTTTTCCGCGAAATGAAATATCAGCGCCCTTGGTGCGCGCTGACCCAAAAGGCTTAAATTCGCCAACAGGAATGGAAGATGCTTCGAGGAGTTTGATCATTTCATGACCGACCGCGCCTTTGGCACCGACCACCGCAATATTGTATTTATCTTTCTTTTTCATTTCATTTTCCCCGAATATTCAAAAATTTATTTGCTGATTTTTGCCGCAACTAAATCGCCCATCTTGGAGCAAGAAACCAGCTGCGTTCCCGCGGTCGCGATATCGCCTGTGCGGTAGCCTTCCTTCAAAACAGCTTCAACGGCCTTCACCAGTTTGTCGGACAAATCAGCTAAGTTAAAGCTCCACTCGAGCATCATCGCCAAAGTCAAAATCGATGCCAAAGGATTGGCTTTATCCTGACCCGCAATATCAGGCGCGGAGCCATGCACCGGCTCATACAGACCGATTGTATCTCCCAGCGAAGCGGATGGAAGCATCCCGATTGACCCCGTCAGCATGGCCGCTTCATCACTCAAAATATCCCCGAATAAATTTCCAGTTACAACCACGTCAAACTGTTTGGGATCGCGGATAAACTGCATCGCGCAATCATCCACGTAGCGGTGATTCAACTGCACGTCGGGATATTGCTTGTGCACACGCTCAACAACCTTGCGCCAGAGCTGAGATACTTCCAATACATTCGCTTTGTCTACGGATGTCACCACCCGCTTGCGCTTGCGCGCCATCTCAAAAGCTTTTTTGGCAATCCGTTCCACCTCGGATTCGGAATAAATCATGGTATTAAAGCCCTGCTCCTCACCGGAAGCCGACTTCTTGAACCCGCGCGGCTCACCAAAATAAATTCCGCTTACAAGCTCACGCAAAATCACAAAGTCGAGACCTTTGACGATTTCGGGTTTCAGCGATGAACGCTCCACCAGCGCGTCAAACATTTTTACGGGACGCACGTTCGCGTAAGCATTCAAGCCTTTGCGTAATTTCAGCAATCCCTTTTCCGGGCGCTTTGCGGACTCAAGCCCATCCCATTTGGGTCCGCCGACAGCACCCAAAAACACGGCATCACATTTTTTGATTTTCGCAAGAGTATCATCCGTTAACGGTTCGCCAAAAGCGTCAATTGAGCAGCCGCCGATCAAATGTTTTTCCGTTTCAAAAACAATATGAAACTCGGACTGAAGTTTCTTGAGAATTTTGATAACTTGCTCTGTTACTTCCAAACCAATGCCGTCCCCCGGCAATAATGCGATCTTATACATATCTCTTCCCTTACTTTTAAAAATTAAACTTTTAGACCCTGTTGCGGAGATGAAGCCGAGGCGTAATCACGCACCGGCATCCGTCCCGCCAAAAATGCTTTGCGTCCCGCGTTCACAGCGTCGCGCATGGCTTCCGCCATCAAAACCGGATTCTGCGCTTCCGCAATCGCCGTGTTAAGCAGTACCCCGTCCGCGCCCATTTCCATGGCAATGGCAGCATCCGAAGGTGTCCCCACACCCGCGTCAATAATCACGGGGCAATCCACGGCTTCCATTAACAGCTTAATCGCGAGACGGTTCTGAATGCCCTGCCCTGACCCAATCGGCGCGCCAAGCGGCATGACACACGCGGCTCCCGCATCGACAAGTTTTTTCGCGACAACCAAATCATCGCTGGTGTAAGGCATGACGACAAAACCTTCTTTGACAAGCTCGCGCGTCGCCTCAATCAAACCAACCACATCCGGCATCAAAGTTTTTGGATCACCGATCACTTCCAGTTTCACCAACTCGCCCATCCCTGCTTCACGCGCGAGGCGCGCAATGCGCAAAGCATCTTTCACGTTATAAGCACCCGCGGTATTTGGAAGAATTTTAACCTTCTTTTGATCGATAAAATCGAGAATGTTTTTTTCTTTGCGATTGGACAAATCAAAACGCGCGGTGGCAAGCGTTACCATATCGACGCCAGCCGCTTCATGTGCTTCGCGCATTAACTCAAAGGAAGCATATTTTCCGGTGCCAATAATCAAACGCGACTGAATCTGATATTTTCCGATTTTTAAAACATCACTCATATCTTACCCTCGAAAATATTTAACTTGGTTTTTGCCGGAAGAGCATTCCGCGAATATTAACCGCGCGGGGCAAAGCGCTACAGAGACCGCTCGATTCTCACTTTGATGGGCTTCACATTCTGATACAGCTCAACATATCTTTTCGCGGAAGCTTCCCACGAATAGTCGCAGGCAAAAGCATTCCGCTGAAGCTGATGCCATTCTTTTTTCTTTTTAAAAACCTTCACGGCGCGGCGAACCGCGTTCAAAAAGTCTTCGGCTTTATACTCCTGAAACACAAAGCCATTACCTGATCCAGACGCCGGGTTAAACTCGCTCACGGTGTCCGCGAGCCCGCCCGTCTCACGCACAATCGGTATCGTGCCGTAACGCAGAGCAATCATTTGCCCCAAACCGCAGGGCTCATAAAAAGAAGGCAATAAAAAGAAATCGCTTCCGGCATAAATTTGCTTGGCCATTTCAGGATCGAAAACGATATGAACCCTCAGCCACTCGCGGTTTTTCTTCGCAAGATCACGCAAAGCCTGATGATAGCGCTCTTCGCCCGTGCCCAAAATTAAGAGCTGAATGCCCATGCCGGAAAGAGCCTCAAAAGCCGGAATCAAAACATCCAAACCTTTTTGAGAAACAAGCCGCGAAACAAAGGAAAAAACGGGGATTTTTTCGTCCTGTACAAATTCATTGTCTTTTTGAAGCGTGAGTTTACAAACCGCTTTACCTGAAAAATCAGACGGTGAAAACTGCGCGGGCAGCCCTTTTTCAGTTTGAGGGTTCCATTCGGCGGGATTAATGCCATTAACGATTCCATGCAAATCAACGGCCCGCTCACGAAGCACCGCGTCCATACCGCAGCCAAATTCTTTGGTTTGAATTTCGCGCGCGTAGCGCTCGCTGACCGTCGTCACCGCGTCCGCGAATATAAGCCCGCCCTTAATAAAACTGACCTTGCCGTAAAATTCCAACAGATCAAAACGGAAAAGCTCCCAGCCCAATCCGGTCACGGGCAGCGAGTCGGGCGGAAAGTTCCCCTGATAGGCTAAATTGTGAATGGTAAATAAAGTACGAATCTTCTTAAAACGGTTGCCTCGAAACTCCCGATTCTTCAGGTAAACAGGAATCAGCCCGGTTTGCCAATCATGACAATGGATAATTTCCGGTTCAAGCCCCAACTTATCAATCGCGGTCAAAACCGCGCGCTGAAAAAAAGTGAATCGCCGATCATTATCGGCATAATCACCGGCATAGGTTCCGTAAATAAATTCACGGCCGAAAAAATCAGTATGCTCAATCAAATAAACCGTAACACCGGAAGCGAGCTTACCTGAATAAACAGCACCTTTTTCTTTTTGGTGGCCCAGCGTAACTTCGATTGAATCCAAAACCTTTTTGAATCCTGAGGTCAAAGATTCTGTTTGGCGGTAGCGGGGCATAAAAACAGACACATCATGCCCCAGCCCAGCCAGCGCATCCGCAAGCGAGGAGGTCACATCCGCTAACCCGCCGGTTTTGGCGAGCTTACCGAATTCCGACGCAACGTGAATAATTTTCATTTTGTACGGGATGTCCTCAACTTAAATCTTTTTGATTCAACCCTGAGCGTATTTGTTGGTTCCAGCTTAGCCCGCTATCTGCAAAACAGAGTTCCATGTCCCATATAAATTTGGGACACATTCACCTTGTTCTTGGGCATTAGCCCACTGTCCATCAACAATAAAACGGTACTCATACCGTCCTGCCGCAAGAGGAACGGAAATCTTCCATTTTCCTGCTTTGTCTTTCTTAAGAAAAAACTCTTTTTCCTGCCATTGATTAAAGGATCCAGCAAGACAAACTTCCGCCGCTTCGGGCGCGAAAAAAGTAAAAACAGTCTTTGAAACCTTTGGTTTGGGTGCCGCTTTTTTCGTGGTTCGAGTTACCATAACATGCCTCCAAAAAGGTTAAAAATGAAGGGCGAGTATAGCCCAGAAAAAACCACTTGCCAAGCGTCAACGGATTCCTATAATGCACGCCCATGAAGACATGTGACATTTGCGGAAAAAAACCTATCGTCGGAAACTCGATTGCTCGCCGCGGTCTCTCAAAGAAATCGGGCGGTATCGGTAAGAAGACAACCGGCATTACACGCCGCAGATTCCTCCCGAATTTGCAAAAAGTGCGTGTGGTTTTGGCATCTGGCTCAGTGAAAACTCTCAAGGTTTGCACAAGCTGCATCCAAGCCGGAAAAATCCGAAAAGCTCCTCCTCGTCGCCTCTATACAAAAGAAGCGGTTCAGTAACATCTAAGCCTCTGCACTAAAAGTGCACTCGGCAAAGTATTTTCAGCCCCTGCGCTTAAAGCGCAAAACGGCGAAAACCTACTGAATTTTGAGGTAAGCTGAACGCACGAAGTCTATCTGCTTCTTTTTTTCTCTAAGACTTATAAGCTCAACCGTCGGCAAGCACTCTTAAAAAAAGACACTTCATCCCTTTTTACCTGTGGAAATCGAAAGACATCTCCCTGCTGGTTGCGCCCGAAGGGCGCAGAGGATCAAAAGAACCGCAAAGGCAGGTCAGGCCCCTGGGGTTCGATTTGTTTCGCGTAAAGCACGACACTATCAATGCCATTCCAAGACTTCTTTCGAATATCGTAAATGGCTTCAAAAGAAACTCCGGATGGAATTCCGGCAAGCTTGACGTAATCTTCTTCCCTAAACTGCATTTGGCGACTTTTTTGTCCGTCACCAACCACCGCTTCATAAGTCCCAATCGGTGATTTTTTCATGGCTGAAACAAGCTTCAACCCGCGCGTAAAAAACTTCGGGTGTGAATTCCCCGCACCATGCGGCTCGAGCAAAGCCAGCTCCTTCAAAAGCACTTCATCGATTTCGTGCAGCCCGATTTCTAAATCAAAGTCAATTTTTGTACTCAGATGTGCAGCGTTCAAATTGTCTTTGGCGTAGAGATTTATCTTGGCTCTAAAAGCATCCACCTGCGCCGGGGTAATCGAAAGACCCGCGGCTTGCGCGTGTCCTCCCGCTTCAATCAAGGTGTCTTTAGAAAACTGTAACGCATGATAAAGATTAAACCCGAGAATAGAACGACCGGATCCCTTACCCACACCCTTTTGAAACCCGATCACAATTGCCGGACGATTGAATTTCTCAACAAGCCGAGCCGCAACGATTCCAATCACACCGACATGCCAGTTTTCGGAAGCCGCCACAATCACTTTGTCACGGTTAAAGTTGACACTCCGCTCAACCCATTGAATCGCTTCCTGCGTGCAGCGGCGCTCGATTTGTTTGCGCGCTTCATTTTCACTTTCCAATATTTGTGCCAGACTGGAAGCTTCTTTCAGCGAATCCGTCACCAAGAGACGCAAAGCGGAGTCGGGCGAACTCATGCGTCCGGCCGCGTTGATTCGGGGAGCTAATTGAAACGCAACCTGCGTCACGGAAACCTGCGGGCCCCGGACTTTAGAAACAGCCAATAACGCCGCAATCCCCGGCTTTTTCTGCGCGGCAATCACCTCAAGCCCTTTTTTAACGATAATCCGATTTTCAGAACAAAGCGGAACAACATCTCCGATTGAAGAAATTGCGGCAAGATCGAGCAGTTCAAAGGCTTCTTCACCCAAAATACTTTGGCACAATTTAAACGCTAAACCCGCGGCGGAAAGTTCTTTAAACTGATAAGGGCAATCTGCCTGAAGAGGATTTAAAATAATGTTGGCCGCAGGCAATCCGGCTGCGGGAATCTTATGATGATCAATGACGATGACATCAACGCCCAAATCACGGGCTATTTGGATCTGCTCGGTCGCGGCCACGCCACAATCTACTGTAATTAATAACGTGACTCCGGCTTCCGCACCTTCACGTATCGCGCGTGCGCTGACGCCATACCCATCACGCTCTCGTTCCGGTAAAAAAACCTTAAACCGCCCGCCTATTTTCTGAAGCAACCTCGAGATAATGGCCGCTCCAGTAACTCCGTCAACGTCATAATCGCCATGAATCAGAATGAGCTCTTTTACCGATACCGCTTTGCGAATACGCTGAACCGCCTCATCCATCCCTTTCATCGAGGATGGGTCAAGAAGAGCCTTCAAATCTGGAAACAAAAAAGCGCGGATTGCCTCGGAGCTGACTAACCCCCGCTTTTCAAGAAGCTTGCCGAAAAGCGGAGAAAAAGCAAGGCTCGGGAAAGCAGAAGATGATTTCATAATGCGCAGTTTAGGGCGTGCCGTCTATTAAGGCAAGGCTGCGGCGCAAATAATTTTGTCCCGAGTCGAAGATCGAGAAGCGTAATGTATCCACTGCGATACATAAGCGACGAGAGATGAAGAATCGGGACAAAAGGATTGCGCCCCTTTGGGGCTCAGGCGGAATACGGTCATCCGCCGCGTTCTCGCTTCTTGACGTAATGCATTGATTACGCCTGCGTCGCTCGGCCTTGCGTCCGACCGTATTGCGCTCTTGAGCGCAGCTTTGACTTAATAGACGGCACGCCCTAAAAAAAAGAGCGGTGAGAATGGAATTCTCACCGCTCTAAAAATAAAAGTTTATTTTGCGAGTTTAATCGGCGCGGGCTTGCGGTAAATATCCACCACAATCGCCGAAGCGACGAACACGGTGGAATAAATACCCACACCAAATCCAAGCAGAAGAATAAGCGCGAAATCTTTGATTTCGGATCCGCCAAAAAAGTAAATGCATGATGTTGAAAAAACAACCGTAGCGGTGGTCAAGATCGTTCGCCCCAGAGTTTGGTTCACGCTCAAGTTAACAATCTCCATAAATGACTCTTTGCGCATAATTTTCATATTGTCGCGTAATCGGTCAAAAGTCACGATGGTATCGTTGACTGAAAAACCGATAATCGTCAGCAGCGCCGCAACAATCGGCAAATTAATTTCATGCCCGGTAAGCATAAAAATACCGAATGCGAAAATAGCATCGTGCACCAATGCGACCACGGCGCCAAATGAAAACTGAAATTTAAATCGGAATGCGACATAAATTAAAATTCCAATGCACGACCAAAGCACTGCCAGCATCGCCTTCTTTTGTAAATCCGCGCTCACGCTCGGCCCCACTAAATCCACGCGCTGCACCTGATAAGGTACGGTGAGCCGTTTCGCGGCATTTTCAACCGGCGTCACTTCATGTCCCGCGAACTTCACTGCGTAGACATTCTCCGCATCAATTCCAACTTGCTGCAGAGAGAAACCCCCAACATTTTCCTTTGCTAATTCCTCGCGAAATTTAGCAACATCCACGGTTTGCTCGAACTTCAGCTGAGCAAATGTTCCGCCCGTAAATTCCACACCGTAACTTTCACTGCTGCGCATGACATAGGACGCGATGCCAATCCCCAGAACAATAATTGAAAATCCGTAAGCAAAAAAACGTCCTTTAAGAAAAGGAAGGTTTGTTTTTTTAAAGAAGTTAAGCATCGAAAGCTTCAGGTTGGCATTACGTGATGTAAGAAAATCAAAGATAACACGCGTTACAACGAGCGCGGAAATCATACTCGCAACAATACCGATACTCAGTGTCACTGCGAACCCTTGAACAGGACCAGTTCCAAAGATAAAGAGAATCGCCGAGGTAATCAACGTCGTAATATTGGAATCAAAAATCGCGCTGAAAGCCTTATGATACCCGGCGGAAACAGCCGCTCGGGACCCCTTTCCGAGAGCAACTTCTTCGCGGATACGCTCAAAAATCAATACGTTCGCGTCAACCGCCATACCGATCGAAAGAATGAATCCCGCGATACCCGGCAGAGTCAAAGTCGCTCCCATCATTCCCATGGCTCCGAGAACAACCACGGCATAAAAAAGAAGCCCAACGCTGGCGATCAATCCGCAAAGCTGGTAATAAATACACATAAAAATCACAACCGCGGCAAGTCCAAACAAACCAGCTTTCACTGACTTCTCAATGGAGTCGCGTCCAAGGCTTGGTCCGATGGTTCTTTCTTCAATAATTTTGACCGGAGCCGGCAAAGCGCCTGCGCGTAAAACAAGCGCTAAGTCTTTGGCTTCTTCATTCGTAAAACCGCCTGAAATCTGCGCGTTACCGCCTGAAATACGATCCCGAATCACCGGCGCGGAATGAACAACACCATCCAAAACAATCGCGAGCCTGCGTCCAATATTCTGAAAAGTAACGCGGTCAAATATTTTCGCGCCGTCTTTATCAAAACTGAGCTCAACCATCGGCTTGCCGTATTGGTCGAAACCCACCGCGGCATTGGTTAATTTTTCGCCGGTCAAAACAGCTTCTTTGGAAACTAATAACTGGTCTTCAACCGTGGCATCTTTTACTTTTTTAACTTCAAAACCCTTCGGCGCTACTCCCTTTTCCAACTGCGAAGAAAGGTTTACGTCATCCGATACAAGACGGAATTCTAAGTGGGCGGTACGGCCTGCGATTTGAATGGCACGTTCACGGTCTGTAATAC
The DNA here is from genome assembly GCA_002344825.1 of Candidatus Multiplicimicrobium inquinatum. Lineage (GTDB taxonomy): Bacteria > Omnitrophota > Omnitrophia > Omnitrophales > Aquincolibacteriaceae > Multiplicimicrobium > Multiplicimicrobium inquinatum. The sequence goes on from DDUN01000023.1 coordinate 74,693, forward strand.
CGGGAAGTTTAACCACAACTTGATCTTTGCCCTGCGTGGAAATTTCAGGTTCCACGACACCAAACTCATCAATACGGTTCCGAACAACTTCCGCAACACGCTCAGTCACGTCTTCACGCTGATTTTCGGGAACCTTGGACATATCCACCTGCAGAACCAGCTGCATACCGCCTTTTAAATCAAGGCCGAGCTTAATTTTCTGATCGAGTGGATAGCATTTCCAAACCGCAAACGCGAAAAGGGAAATAACAAATAATACTTTCCACTTGTAATTCTTATCCATGAGCTTACTCCTGTCCTCGGGTTCCGGTAATCGCGCTCTTGAGAACTTCCATTTTGGTTGTATCGGAGTCACCGGTTTTGATGACGACATAATCATTCTGAATACTGGTAATCACGCCCAAAATTCCTCCGGCGGTCACAACCTTGTCGCCTTTTTTAAGGGCTTCGACCATCTTGGCTAAATCTTTGGAACGCTTTTGCTGCGGACGAATAATGAAAAAATAGAAAATGAAAAAAATCAGAATCATCGGCGCGAGCTGAACCAAAGGATTCGGCTGAGCTGCGGCTTGCATGGGAACGAATGCGGAACTAAACATAAGGACTCCTTTAATAAAGCTGGAGAAACACAATAACAGACAAGGGCTTTAAATGCCCGCTTGCTGTGATCCGAGACTATAAACTATAGACCCAAAATCTGGCAAGCCATCCGTTTAGAAGCGGCTTTATAAATATTCGCAAGTGTCGAGTTGACATAGACTTCGTCTAGCTTCGTCGTCTTCCATCGCCGATGCGCCTGCGGCATCGGCTGCTTCAGAACTCCTTGCTAAACTCGTCTCTCTCAACTCTTTGACTTTGCAACTACTTATAAAATCACTTCTAGCGCTGCTCCGGATCAAACCCGTTTAAAAAATCTTTCTTAAATGCCGCAAACCGTTGCTGACGGATGCTTTCACGTATTGCGGCCACTAAATTTACAAAAAAATGCGTGTTATGCATCGAAACCAAAATCGGCCCCAGCATTTCTTCCGTATTCAGCAAATGTCGGATATAGCCTCTTGAAAAATGACTGCAGGCGTAGCAGGCGCATCCTTCTTCGATCGGCTTTTCATCGGTCGCATAACGTCCGTTGCGCACCACCACCATTCCTTTTGAGGAAAAAGCCGATCCGTTGCGGCCATGGCGGGTAGGCGTAACACAGTCAAACATATCGGCTCCATTTTCAATCGCTTGAATAAAATCAAGCGGGGTTCCGATTCCCATCATATAGCGCGGATATTCTTTGGGCATAAACCGTATAATTTGTTCGTAGATGCGGAAAGTATCTTCTTGGTTTTCGCCCACGCAAAGTCCGCCCAAAGCATAACCGTCGAATCCGATTTCAACCGTTTTCTCAAGCGAGTATTTGCGCAAATCTTCCAAAACACCCCCCTGAACAATTCCAAACAAGGCTTGGGTTTCCAGCTGATGGCAATCCTTCGCGCGTTGAGACCAGCGCAATGTCCGCTCGACGGCGTCCTGAATTACTTTACGGTCGCTTGTAGACGACGGGCACTCATCAAAAACCATCGCAATATCACTGCCGATCACCGCCTGAATTTCCATGACTTTTTCAGGCGTTAAAAAAATCTCAGCGCCGTCGACATGCGAATTAAAACGAACCCCCTCCTCCGACAGCTTACGTATTTTATTCAGCGAAAAAACCTGATACCCGCCGCTATCAGTCAGAATCGGGCGATCCCAAGCCATGAATCGATGCAAACCGCCGAATTGTTTTAAAATTTCAAGCCCGGGACGGACATAAAGGTGGTAAGTGTTTCCAAGAATTATTTGCGTATTCATCTCACGCAAATCACGGGGCATCATCCCTTTGACAGTGCCCTGCGTCCCCACGGGCATAAAGACCGGAGTCTCAACAACGCCGTGCGCTGTTTCAAATTGCCCCGCGCGCGCGTTGCCTTCTTCCGCCAGAATTTTAAAATTCAAATTTCTCATTTATTTACTGAATAAACATTCCATCGCCATAACTGGCAAACCGGTAATCCATATCTAACGCCGTCTGATAGGCATCCATGGTTTTTTCATAAGTCATAAACGCGCTCACCAAAACCAGCAGCGATGTTTTAGGGAAATGAAAATTCGTAATCAACGCATCCACCACCTTAAATTGATAAGGCGGAAAAATATACAGCCCGGTTGCGCCCTGTCCTGACTCCACAACTCCCGCGCTACTAACCGCCGCCTCCAAAGTACGGACACTGGTGGTTCCGCAGGCAATCACGCGGCGGCCTTCTTGCTTGGCTTTATTAATCACCGAGGCCGCGGCTTCGGAAATCGTAAATGTTTCGGTCGCCATCTGGTGATCACGGATACGCGGGGCCTGCATGATTTGAAAAGTTCCGTACCCGACATCCAGCGTCACCTCAACGATTTCAACGCCTTTTTTCCTGATCGCTTCCAAAAGTTCTTTGTCGAAATGAAGCCCCGCCGTCGGCGCCGCAACCGAACCTTTTTTGTCGGCAAATACAGTTTGATACTGCTCGCGGTCAGAAACTTCATCGTCACGGTGAATGTAAGGCGGCAAAGGCATATGGCCGGCTTTTTCGAGAAACGCGGGAAAATCAGAGCATTCGAATTCCAGCAGGCGGCGGCCGTCATCTTTACGCGGATGATCCACCGCTTTTACGGTAATAAAATGCGCGCCCTGGCCGACTTCGAAGCATTCACTTTTTTTAATTTTGCCCGAAGGCTTCACGAGCGCTTCCCAAACCACGCTGTCCGCTTTTTTTTCGACCTGCTTCAAAAGCAGAACTTCCGCTTTCGAGCCCGTCATACGATGGCCGAAAAGACGCGCGGGAATCACGCGCGTGTTATTCACGACAAGCACATCCCCGGCTTTTAAATATTCCGGTAAATCTTTAAAAGTGCGATGTTCGGCTGATTCGTCCTTGCGATTTAAAACCAGCATCTTGGCTGCGGAGCGGTCCGCCAGCGGATAAAGTGCGATGCGCTCTTTCGGAAGCGGATAATCAAAATCGCTTAAAAAACGGCCGGCAGAGGACTGCGGTGCTGAAGAACTCATGCTATTTTTTCCCCTTTTAAAATTTCGGGAACAGGCTGAGTGTCAATCCGCATCCCCCCGTCATGTTCAATTTTCAATGTGTAAATCGTCCCAGGTAAAAACAAAGTTCCTGGGGCCTCAATCTGTGCATTTTTAATACCGGACTTCCCGCGAGTCTCCGCATCCAACGCATAAAGCCAAAACTTGGCCCACAGGCTTTGTTCATAGTCAGAAATTTTTTCTCCGATTCGGTAGCCTTCCGGCACACCTTCAGACGGCGTCATTTCAAAAATCTGCGTGTCTTCAGAATCCAGCACAAATGCTTTCAAAAAAAGATAGGCGCTTTTCCCACGAAACTTGTCGCCTTTCTTAATCAGCTTGTCGTCAAAACGAATCACAAGCGATTGAAACTGAATCACATTACCGCGGAAAGTAAAATACTTGGGCGCCAGCGGTTTATTCTGCGCGTCATACTCGAGAAACTTGATCGTGGTCATGACTTTGCCGGTTTCTTCATTCAGCTCGCTTTTAGTCACGACCACTTCGGCAATGCGGCTGTCGGCGGAAAGCCTCTCGATGATTTGCTTTAAAATTTTTTCGCGGTAAAGAAATTGCTGAATCGAAAAAGCCGCCGCGCCGATGACGCAGACAACCGCGACCAACCCCACTTTTTTCGCAACTGAAGATAATTTCATATTCACTTTCGAAGATTAACAGATGCCGGTGTCGAGCTTACGCAGTGCCCGGCGGTTGCGCTTTGCGCAGAACCAAAACATAATGTTTGTTTCTCGCGTCGAGCAACAAAGTGAGCCGTCCGGCGGTTGTGCTTTGCACAGAGCCAAAACAAAACTGTGCCCGGGTGGATTTGAACCACCAACCCCTGCCTTCGGAGGGCAGTACTCTA
>DDUN01000023.1:78892-115331 GCA_002344825.1 Candidatus Multiplicimicrobium inquinatum
CTGCCTTCGGAGGGCAGTACTCTATCCAGTTGAGCTACGGGCACGAAACTTAATTCCACGGATTTTATCAGCAACACTATTTACTAGTTGTCCCTCAAAGCTTCGCTTTGCGAGGGATCTGTCCTGTTCGCTTTGCTCACAGGCAAAGCTACGGGCACAAAAATTTAATCTACAACAAGCCCAGCCCTGAGCATAGCCGAAGGGCGGGCACGCACTAAATTATCTTAATGATTATTGACGGGCGGTGAAAAAACTTTTAGTTTTTCTTTTTGCTCAGGAGTCAAAACCTCGGCAATCCGAGCCTCAATCTCCGTCCGAAGCGCTCTTACTTCCTGCCGAAGTTTCTTTTTGTTTGCTCCCCGTTTTTCCCGCACATAAAACTTTTCTCTTTTTTTAAGATTATATTCAAAAATTGGTCTAATTTTATCAACCTGCTCTTCCGTAAGGTCAATCTGCTGATTTAAACTCTCAATCATTTGATCAACCGTAGGCTCAAGCTTTCGGTCATCCGGCAGCGCCGCCCAAGACAATGGCGCCACGCACAAGAAAATGACTAATAAGAGAAAAATGTTTTTAAAATTACGCATACGCTGACACGCTGATTTTATTCGTATATTTTTTTAATTGCTGAGCCAGGATAAAAATATTCTAAAATTTGCTGCGCAGTATAACCCAACTCACCCATATATTTCGCCCCATATTGATCAAGCCCGACGCCATGACCCCATCCGCGTCCCCAAAAGGTAACACCCTGTTTTTCAGGTTGATTCAAATAGCGGGTAATCATGGTGCTTTTCAATTTTTCGGCTCCGATCCACACCCGGAACTCATTAAAATTGGGCCGAAATTTGCCGTTGCGGCCTATCACTTCCATCTCTTTCGGACGGCCTGAACGGTCATAATTTTTCAACTTAACCTCGCTTATCGCCCGAACTCCCAGCCCGCCTTGCTCTCTGACTACTTTTTCGATGTCCGCATATTTAATAAAAACCGACCAATTGCCATGCTTGGAAGACTGGCAAAACTCGCATTTCACCCCCTGAAGCGCGGGATGATATTTTACGGGCCAAACATCGCTGGCACCCGTGGTCAGGCCGCCCGAAGCGGAGTGAAAGTAGGCGGGAAAAATTTCACCGCGATAAAGCAAAACAACTCCTTTGGTGCGATCAATAATCTGATCAGTCCGGTCATGCCGCACGTTTTCTCCGGCATAAACTTGGCTCAACACGCCGCTTCCCACATCAAAATCCTGATTGCGTTTTTCAATCATCTTGAACAAAGCGAATGTTCTCGAAACAATCGCGGAAGCTTCCAGCGTCGCCTCCGTCCATTTGGGATTCGCCTCAAAAGGAACCACTCCTTTTAAATAATGCTCAAGATCAATGTGGTTGATGATTAAAAGCTGATTGCCCGATTTTCTTTTTATTTCCAATCCATTTTTATAAACCCGTTTATCAAATCGAATGCCGGGTCCATTTACACTACGCACAAAAATAGAACTGGTATTAAACGTCTTGGTCCCGAATTGAATTCCGGAAGCAGTCGCCCGAATCGTTGTTGCGGGAAGGTTGGCGCCCTGTATCAGATTACCGAGATCCTTTCCTTCAACCTGAAAAAGCCCTGTCGAGGAAACCTGAAAAGGTTTGTCTGTCGAGCCGACTTGCACGCGAATATTGTGATACGCGCTAATGTCTTGCGGCACGACATAGGAGGTTTCAAGAAGTTTACGGCTTGGCCCCCACCCCAGAAAAATAACTGCGGCCGCAAGCAGCACAAACCACGCTCGTTTTTGGATTAGAGAAGAAATCATAGGGATGCATTCTACAGGGGAATAGCTTCGGATTCAGCAAATTCTCGGCAGGAACAGAGGTAGGCAGCTTCTAAGAGGCTAAGCTCACGGACAGCGGCTGGTGATGATGCTCGATCACCTTTTTCGTGTCCGCAATGGAACAGCGATGGATGGGATAAGCACAAACCGCGATCAAAGGAACAGATTCCATCATGGAATGCATTCGCTCTTCATACTCCCATAACTGCATCCAATCATCATCCGGAATTGCGGCCACATCACCAATTCCACGTACACAGGCGAAATCACGCTGAAAAGCCGAATCTAAAAATGCTTTCGCGTTTTCAAGCGCTTGATTCATATCAAAACATCCGCGTTTCATGTACCAAGTTTGCGCTGATTTGATTTGAAGCTGATGCGAAAGTAAATATCCGGTTGCGTCCGGATAAACTCCCAAAAACTCTTTTTCCGCGCGTTCAATTCCCATAGCATCGTTCACAAGCCACAGACAGGCGTTTCCTTTTTTAAGCCCGGCATACAAAAAGGACAAAGAAATCTGGAGATAGTCTTCCTGCGTTTTATAAAATTGATAATAATGACCGCCGACCTTAATGCGGTGCATTGAGTCAAAATCCATGAAACTCCCTGGGTTGATTCATAAAACAGAAAAACATAGAAAAACGCCTCAAAGGCAGGATATAAAAAACTTACTGAGTGTCTTTAGAAATTACAAGGGCAGAAACAAAAAAAGAAGGCCAAAAAGGCCTTCTTTTTTATTAAAACTAGCAACTAAAGGCTTTGTAAAGCCCTTGCGGAGGGGTTCTGAAGAATTAACCCTCGTAGGAACCGAGATGCGTTTTAAGACGATTCCAGGTTGTTTTGCCGACAATTCCATCCGGTGTCAGACCATTATCACGCTGAAAATTGCGGACGGCTTCCCGCGTATCAGGGCCAATTTTCCCATCTACTTCGCCTTGATAATGTCCCGAACCCTTCAACGCTTTTTGAATGCTCGCGGCCGGAATTTCAAAACCGGACGGCGTACGATAAACTCCGGAATAAGGCTCGGAAGAAACAGCCGCGTAAGAAGTATTCGCGGCAGGCGCGTAAGCAGGGGCTGCGCCGCCCAAACGTCCCTCAAGTTCAGCAACGCGGGACTGCTCCCGTTGGAGTTGCGCGCGTGTTTCCTGTAGCGCCATATCTAAACGCGTAACTTCATCTGCCAAAACCCCCATCTGCGCGTTTACGGCATTTTGACTGTTAGCGCGGCTTCCGGTGGAAGCGCAGCCGCTTAATAAAAGCAAAGCTGCGGCGATGGAAAGAAAAGAAAAAGAAAATAATTTTTTCATGGTGGAGACTCTCCGGTAATTAAATAAAGTACAAGTGCGAAACGTGAGCAGTCTATCAAATCAATTTTTTAAATGCAATCAATGCCCAGCATGATTAACGCAAGCACGGCACGAATCGTCCACAGCAAAGTCCTTGCCCAATTTCCCGCGGCAAGCCGCCGAATGAGCGCGGTGTCATAACCCTGTTTAAGCCGTTGATGTTGAGGCGCCTGTACAAACGCGGTAATCCCCCAAATGAGCGCCAAACACCCCAGCCCGGCACCTGCCCATGGCTTTAACCCCGAACACGCCTCTGATAAAAACAAATACCCGGCAAACCCCATTTCAACCGGCATCATCACCCCAACAACCCAACCGATTCTTTGAACATACTCCGCGTGAAAAAGCTGAAAGTCCGCCCTGCCGACTTTCAAAAAAAGAGGGTATTGCACACACTGAATAACCCAAATAAGTCCCACCATAAAAAAAGTCGCGGCGGCATGCAAAAAAAGAGCTGTCTGGTAACCCATGTGTCTCCGTTAAATGAAAATTTGCGCTTTCGATTTAAACCATTATAATGCGCGCCATGCTATTCAAAAAATACTTCCTTGCCGTTTGCTCTTTATTCCTGCTGACATCCTGTGAATATGTTTCGCCGCTGATTCAGGACGCAAATATCATTTCTGTCGCGGATGAAGTGCAGGCGGGAAAACAAATGCAGACCGAAATCGCGAAGTCGATGACGATTGTCACGGATCCAGCTTTAAACAATGCGGTCAAAACGATCGGCAACCGCCTTGTTTCTGTTTTGCCCAACAAAGATTTTGACTATCAGTTTTATGTCGTCGGAGATAATTCCCCCAACGCCTTTACCATCCCCGGCGGATCGATTTATGTCCACACCGGGCTGATGCAGTTTGTCAGCGACGAACATGAACTTGCGGGAGTTCTCGCGCACGAAATTGGTCATGCTTATGAACGCCATCCGGCCAAATCCATGACACGGCAAATCGGCTTAAGCCAGCTTGCTAACCGCGTGGGAGCCAATTCAAACGTGATTAAGCAAATGGCTCTGAAGGTTGCCGGAACCGGCGCTTTGAATTATTACGGACGCTCGGATGAAACTGAATCAGACCGCATCGGGTTTGAGCTTTTACGCCGCGCGGGATACAAACAAGATGGCTTAACTCGTTTTCTTCAAAAATTAACGAAGCTTCAAACAGGACAGCAAACTCCGACTTTCCTCAGCTCGCATCCCCCCACACCCGAACGCATTGCCGCGCTTGAAGCTCTGAGCAAAAAATCTTAATTTTCTTTTTCTGAAAAAGAAAACACACCGGCCGAAAAGGGTCTCGCTTGTTTCGTTTAATGCGCGCCAATCGCACGCATAAACGGAACAATAACCTTATACATGAAGGGATCGTGAAAAAGCAGTTTCAGCGGCAGAATTAAAAATGCGAACGCGTAAATTTTTCCGGCCAGTTTGCGTTTTAAGTGACGGCGGCCCCACTTTGTTTTCTCCATACGCATACCGAACCACTGAATCATAAAATAAAGCATGGGCTGTCCCCAGCCTCCCTGCGCGGGTAATGAAAAAATAAGCTCGTGAAAAAGCCCTGACGTAAAAAAAACAAGCCAAGCTGCCAAGTGCGGGCCGTGACTGATGCTCACGGTTTTAAAAAAGAAATCGTGCATCAGCTGGCGAAACGCCATATTCCAGCGTTTTCCCCAAAAATCAGAAAGCGACGTTAGCAAGAAAGGTTCATGCATAAACGGCGCGGCATGCATCCCGGCATAACGCAAAATCAGAGAGCTCCACTGAAACAAGGTGAAATAAAGCAAATAAAAGACACCCGCAACCGCGAAGCACGCTTGCACATAATCGCTGATTTGAAAAATACGCGGAATACCCCAAATTAAAAAAACTCCGGTGCAGGCACAGCCGATCACCCACAGCCCAAATCCGGGCTCGGGTTTATCAAGCCGGATATCCGGATTCAAAAATTTTTTCGCGTCCATGCCAAACCAACAAAAGAGATACAAAAAAACACGCATCCAAGACAAGGGCTGCCGAGAATGGATTTGCTGTTGATAAAAAGTCATCCACTTAAAACCAAAGAAGCAGAGAAAAAGCAGAAGCCACATTTGAACCCATGCGGCGAGCACCGGCCATGCCGCAACCAGCGTGATCAGAATCGTCAGAAAAGGAAGAAAGGCAAATATAACCTGCATAATGAGTTAGATTATGTTCGGCAAAAAGAAGGGCGGGCTTGAACTTTAAATATACGCACTCCGGCCCGAAGCCGGAATGCTTGCTGATTTTAATTTACGGAAACAGGATCCGCGGGGGCGGTTACGGGCTCTTCGGCCTTGGGCGGGGCAGGCGGAATATCTCCCACCTTGGTCGCGAAAAGCATGTACTCCGTGTGACCGATCATGCGCATCTCAGGACGTGACTTTCCCGCGCGCGCGAGAATTTTACGTTCTAAAAGCTCCACAGCTTCCACATTAATAAAACCATGGTCGCGCAAAGTTTCCGCCATGCGCTCAACTTGATTGATCGTGGGATTGAGTGAGCATAAACGACCGCCGCCTTTAAGCGCTTTTTTAACAAGTTCAACTTCTTCCCAGGGCGTGGGAATATCCAAAATAACACTGTCAAAAGCATTCTCAGGAAAAGGATCCCCTTTTTGACGGTGATTAAACTCCACGACTGACTGAAGATCGGAGCGTTCGATATTGCGAACCGCGTTCGCGGGTAAATCAGTCCGTAAATCATACGTGCAAATTTTTCCGGTCGGTGCGACTTGATGCGCAAGAAAAAGAGTCAACGCGCCGGACCCCGTACCGATTTCTAAAATTTTCTTACCGGAGTGAATCGAAAGCTTCACGGCAAGCAATGCCGCGTCTTTGGAATACACCACCCCGCTTTCACGGGAAGCTTTAAACATGAGGTCCTCGGTTGACGGCTTCAGGAAAAAACCTTTGAGACTTGTTCCCTCAATATAGGAACCAAACTCTTTACCGATAATGTCCTCATGCAGTAAAGGCCGGCCACAATGAATCGGATGTTTTTTTCCGCGACCCGCTTTCAAAAGATATGTTTTTTCATCTTCGAACCAAAGAAGAACCAAATCCCCTTCTTTGATCACGTTGCCGGAAAGAACTTCGGTATTTGACATCGTTCACCCAATCTTGAATATGTTAAAAAAACACGCTAAGAGGTGCGGATTCTAGACTTTTTCCGCCTGTTTCGCCAGATCTTATCTACCAGCCTTTTTCGCGGACCAAAGCGAGCAAAGCCGTGAAATCATCCAGCACATATTCCGCGCCCAAGCTTTCTAAGCTCACATGACTCGCAAATCCATGTCTTAAAAGCACCGTTTCCACTCCGGCATTTTTTCCCGTCTGCGCGTCAATTTGGCTGTCTCCGATCCAAAGCACTTCTTCGGGTCTTATTTTTCTGTCAGACATTTCTTTGATCAACGCCGCCGGATCGGGCTTGCGCGGAAGGCCTTGCTCACCCGTGTGAACCGCGCTTAAATAGGGCATCACATGAAGCGCGGTCAGAATCTTAGAAGTAAAGGGTTCGGGTTTATTCGTCACCACAACTTGAATTCGATTTTTAAAGTATTCCAAAACACATTCGGCCGACGGATAAAGGCGTGTGTAATCCAGTAAATGCTCCTTGTAATACCGCCGCAAAAATCCGGCGCCCCGGTCAATGGTTTTAGGGTCTTCCTCGCCCAGGCACATCGCAACCAAATGGTTCAACCCCTCGCCCACATATTTCTCGATTTGAATTTCATCTAAAATCGGCTTCTTCATTTCCTTAAGCATAAACCGGACACCGCATACAATGTCACGGCGCGTGTCCGCCAAAGTTCCGTCCAAATCATACGCGACTAATTTTTTAAGCATGCTTCCACTTCCCTTTCACAAATTCTAAAAGCTGCTTTTGCAGTTCATTGACTTCGTTTTCGATTTTATCAAACGCGTCCAACCCGACGGTGACCGTCCAGTGATTTTTTAAATAATAAATCTGTGCCCGCGTCACGGGCTGTTTCAAAATCTTAGACGCGGCCAAGGCGTAAATTTTAATTTGAAGGTCATAACCCCGCTCGGCAGTTTTAGCTTCATCTCCTTCGGCAGTTTTATAATCAAGCACCGTATAAGAGCCGTCCGCGTTGAGAAAAAGCACGTCAATCACGCCGTCAATCAGCCCGCGCCGGGCATTCAAGACGAAGCTCAACTCGCGGCAAACTTTCGCAGACTGACGCATTTCACGAAACAACTCCGTTGCGAAAAATCCGCTCAAAATCTTTTCCGCTTCTTTTCTTTTTTCACCGGAAAACCCCGCGAAAAGCGCGTCCATATTTTTCTCGGCAAGCGTCTTCTGCGGCTGGGCCCAATCTAAAAACTCAAGCGCGCGATGCATGCGCGTTCCAAAATCCGCGGCATCTTCTGTCCGCTCCGCGGGTTCCTGTGAAAAATAGCTCCGCGCTTCTTCCTGCGGCAAACTCCAGCCCTGTCCGTAAGTCGTCCAAAATTTTTCCGGACTTTTCAAAAAAAGAACATAAGCGCTGACGGGCAAATCGATCACTTTCGCAAACTCGGGCTGATAATCCATTTCAACCCGTTTACGAATTTGAAGCGCTTCCTCTGAAGAACTTGGGCATAACAAAGAAGAATCTCCGTTCTTTACGGATTGAATCCATTTTTTAAAAACAGGCATTTCCGCGGCGCAAACCGGCGCGGCAGAACGCGGAACAGCCGGTAAGGAAACGAAATCTTCGGAGACTGTCGTAAACGCTTCTTTCTCCGACATAACCCACTCCATCCAGGAAGCCATGTCCGCGTATCCGCTGCGGTCGGTTTTAACGGGCTTATGCACTCCGCTTAAAATCAAATGTTCTTCGGCGCGCGTAACGGCAACGTAAAAAAGACGTTTTCGTTCTGCATGGCTTTGCTTTTCTAAGTGCGCTCCGATTTGATCATGCGACCAAACGGCTTCATTTTTCCCTGTGGCGGGATTTTTTACCTTGATGGACCATCCCGCGTGCGGAAGCGCTAAAACAGGGCTGCGCTCCTGATTGTTTTTTTTACGCCCCAGATCAGCCAAAAAAACATAGGGAAACTCGAGTCCTTTGGCGGCATGAATCGTCATCAACCGCACCGCCTGAACTTCCTCTCCGGCCGCCTGATGATCGGATTCGCGCACTTCCTGAAATTGCAGCCGCCGAACCAATGCTAAAAACCGGTGAATCGATATTCGTCCCCGGCTTTCCTGACGGCGCGCAAGCTGAATAAACTTTCTGACATGCCCATAACGCCGGACACCGGATGCCTGCGCCAAGGCCCACAAGGCATAGCCGGTTTTCTGAACCGCGTCTTCGATTAAATCGCTCAGGCGGCCCGCGTCTTTTCGAACACGCCATGCTTCAAATTGCCTTAAAAAAACATCGAGTTTTTGTTTGTCGGAATCCGCAAGCCCTTGAATTTCGCGGAATTTTAAAAGCCCGTCATAAAGCGGCATTTTTTCATCCGCGCTTTTTGCTTTTTCCGAAAGCCAAAAAAGAGTTTCATCCGTCACGCGTACAAACGGCGAACGCAAAAGCGATGCCAAAGCCACATCCGACAAGGGGTTCTGCAGACATTCTAAAAAACTGATCAAATCACGGATTTCCGGCTGCTCATAAAAACTCATTCCGGAAACCGAAACATAAGGGATGCCCGCACACCTCAAAGCGTACTCATAAAGCGCGCTGTGCGTCATCGCGGAAAAAAGAACCGCCATCTTCGCGTAAGAAACACCTGACTGATTCAGCGCGGTCATCCGCGCGGCGATTTGCGCGCCCTCACGCAAACGGTCCTCCGCGGCGCCCCCTTCCACATCCGAAGGAATAATTAACAGTTCGGGCTTGCGCCCGTCCCCGGCCGATGACTCTTTATTCTTCGCGGCTCTCAACTTTGAAAAAGGCAGTCCGTCTTCATCCCAAAGTTTTTCAAAAAAATCATTCGCAAAATCAAGCACGCCGGAATCACTGCGGAAATTATCCGCAAGATCAATCTTAAGCGCGGATTCCGAGTCTTCAAACTCACGTTCGGTTTCAAGAAAAAGCCGCGGTTCCGCTCCCCGAAAAGCATAAATGGATTGCTTGTAGTCACCGACCAGAAAAATCTCGGCCTGCGGCATTAAAAAACGCACCAGCTCCATTTGCAAATAACTCGTATCCTGAAACTCATCAACGAACACATAACGAAATTGACGGCGTAAAGCATTCGCCACAATTTTCGATCCCGGGTGAGATCCGCGGAGCATTTGAATGGCACGGACCTGTAAATCATCAAAGTCGAGTCCGTTTTGAATTTGCTTTTTTTGAACATATACCGTCTCAAACTGAAGCGCGGCCTGTTCAAACAAAATCATCGCTTCTTCCGCGAATTTCTCCATTTGAAAAGGCAGCCACTCATCACGTACAAAATTTTTCCACGGCGTTAATTTGGGCGAGCGTCCGCAAGCGGCAAACCAACTTTTGAACAGCTCTATTTCCTGCCAATTCAATGAGGGGGAATGAATCCACTTCAGCCAGCTTTCCAAATCAAATTTATCTGAAGCTGAAGGCGCGGCTTCCTCGGCACGCGCGGCAAGCAGCTGCCGATACCCGTTAATATTTTCCGCGCGCTTGGTTTTCCATTTAGAGAAATAATCCGCCAAACTTAAACCTTCTTGTCCTGCCGTGTGGTAAACACTCAAAATCGCTTCCCGGATTGCAGTTTCGCCATACGAGCGAAATAAAGCAAAAGCCGGCGCTTGAGTTTCAAATAACTCCGCGATGGTTTCATCCAAAGCTTCCTCTTTTAGAAGCTCAGCCTCTTCGTTCTCCAACACACGAAATTCAGGATCCACTCCGGCTTCCACCGGATGATTGCGTAAAAGCCGTGCGGAGAACCCATGAAAAGTGGAAATGTAGGCGGATTCAAGATCCTGGCGGGCGGAAACAAGTTTTTCCTCCTGAAAACGGCGGGATAAACGCTGTTTGATTTCACCCGCGGCTTTTTCGGTAAAGGTTAAAATCAGCAATTCCGAAACAGGCACGCTTCGGCGCGCGACCAGTTCCACCGCCCTTTCAACCAGCGTCCTTGTTTTGCCCGTTCCCGCGCCGGCAGAGATGAGGGCATGCCGCCCTTTCAGGTTCACCGCTTTTTTCTGATCCGGAGTTAATTTCATGTCAATCCTGTCGATAATTATTAAGGCCGTAAATTATAGCTTTAAACCGGCTCTTCTGCGCGGGGGTTTTGCGTTATTAAGCAAACGGCAATTTTTATCGGGGAGATATTATGACTGCATCTGAAAAACGAAAATTTGAACGCTTTCCGATTCATGCCTCCATTCATATCAAGGATACCAACCGGCATTGCCGGGCCATTACCTACTCCAATGACTTGTCGGAAGGCGGACTCGCGTTTTACGCTTTGAAACCCGTCCCTGCTGGAGCTGAGCTTGAAATCAGCATCGGCGTGCGAGGGCACATTTTTAAAATAGAGGCCCTCACGGTTTACAGCTCCAACCAACCCACCAAGCGGTTTTACCGTACAGGAGTTGAGTTCAAAGACAGCACCAGCGCGTTTAAAGCGAAGCTAGCGGAAGAAATTGTCTTGATTAAAGCTTATCAAAAGCAGCTGAGTCAGGAAACCCATCACAAAATCTCTGAGGAAGAAGCCGCGGTGGATTGGATCGAAAAAAACGCGGCCTGTTTTGGGCGAATTGCCTCTTCAAAAAAATAAGCTTAGGGATGTGCCGCTCTAACCCCGGACAATCGGCTTATTGATTTCTTCTAAAATCGCGGCAGTCGGTTTAGCAAAGTAATAGCCCTGCCCATAGCGAATCCCCATCTTGCGCACCTGCAATAAATCCGCCTCGTTTTCAATTCCCTCAGCGACCAAATGAGATCCGTACATATTGGCCAACCGCACTAACTCTCTTACGATTTGCTGATACATTTTATTTTCTGAAATTCCGATAATCAGCGCTAAATCAATTTTCATGTAGTCCACTTTAAGCGAAGAAACCGCAAAAGTTTTGGGTCCGATATCGGTAAAATCATCGAGCGCAACTCTGAATTTTCTTTTCCGAATAAATGCCACGCCCTTTCGAATCGGCTCCAAATCCTTCATGCGCACACCTTCGGTAAGCTCAAGCACAATGCGGTTCGCATAGGGTTTCAGCTTTTTAAGAAAGCGCTCGCCCAGCCCTCCCGACACAAAAGCCTGAAACAGCGTAATCGGCTCGAGGTTTAGGAAAAGAAGTTTTCCGGGGGGCAGTTTGGGTAAAATTTTAACGGCAGAATGCAGACAGGCAAAATCAAATTCCATCACCTCGCCGTCTTGATATGATTCCCTTAAAAGATTCAGCGGCGCTTTACCGTCAATGCGGGACAAGGCTTCATAACCCAAAATATCGTGATCCACCAAATCCACAATGGGCTGGTAAACGGATTGCAAATGCTGGTACTTTGATTGATTGCCCGTCATGATAGGTTAAATTGCCCTCCTTAAATTGAGCCTAGAAAATCCAAAATCTCATTTTCATGCTCTTTCGGCGTTACTTTCGGATAAATTTTCAAAATTTTTCCCGCCGCGGAAATCACAAAAGTCGCGCGCTGAACCCCCATATACTCCCGCCCATACATACTTTTTTTAACCCAAACCTTGTAAGCCTTGCAGATTTCTTTTTCTTCATCGGCCAAAAGCAAAAAAGGAAGACTGTATTTGTTGATAAATTTTTCATGCGCCTTCAAAGAGTCGGGGCTGACTCCCGCCACAATTGCGCCGGCCTTTTCAATTTTTTTATACGCATCGCGAAATCCGCAAGCTTCGACAGTACACCCAGGAGTGTCATCTTTCGGATAAAAATAAAGCACAAGAACCTTGCCCTTAAAATCCTTCAAAGAAACCGTTTTCTCGTTTGACGCGGCCTTAGTCGCAACGCGAGATTTATCGAGCGTTGCAAAAGGTAGCCGAAAATCCGGTGCTTTATCGCCTTCTTTTAATCCCATAATCAACAACCTTTTTATTTGAAATAATCCGGCTCAAATCCGGGCCGCCATTTAATATTACACCCTAAACTCGGTTTTTGCTCGCCTGAAATCACCGCCCCGTTCAATAAGGCCTCTGCCGCCGAGCGCAAATCTTTTCCCGTCACAGGCGCCGTGTTTTTGGGACGGCTATCATCAAACTGCCCGCGGTAGACCAATTTCAAATCTCCGTCAAAAATAAAAAAATCAGGCGTGCACGCGGCGCGGTAAGCTTTCGCGGCAGCTTGGGATTCATCGTATAAAAACGGAAAAGAAAATGAAAGTGTGCGCGCCATTTCCTTTAATTGCACGGGATGATCCTCAGGGTAGTTTTCCGCGTCATTGGAGCTCACCGCCACAATTCCAATTTCTTGACCCGCGTAATCACGGCCAAACCGCGCCAACTCAATTTCAATATGCTTCACATACGGGCAATGCTTACATATAAACATCACCACAAGTCCCTTAGCCTTTTTTGCGGCAAGCAAACTTTCGTTTTTTCCGCTCACTACATTCAGCAGCTCAAAATCAGGCGCTTTCGTTCCTAATGTCATCATCGTCGAGGGTGTTAAAACCATAATTATCTCCTTTTACTCAAATCTCAGAGAACATCCGAGCAAAGCAAAACCTGTTGAAAAAAACCATCGCATTGTTTTTGAAAAAGAACTAAACCTGCGGTATACGCGATATAAATAAAAAGCAAAATAATACCGGATTTCCGACCGGCTTTACCTCGCCAAAACGCAGCAGTTAAAACCAACATGAGGATCAACATGGCGGAATAAGAATACCGGCGGGTAAATTCGTTCAGTTCTATCGCATGAATTGACGCCGCGCCGCCCGCAACCAAAGTCAAATTCACAATATTTGCCGCCAAGATATTTCCTATTGAAAGATCCGCTGCATTGCGCCTCACGGAGATCACCGCGGTAATAAACTCCGGTAAAGAGGTGCCAAACGCGATCAAAGTCAAACCGATAATAATGGATGAAACTCCGAACCGTTCAGCGAGACTCACGGCGCTCATCACCAGTAAACGGCTTCCGATTAAAATAAAAACCGCGCCAATCGCAAACAAAAGCCATTGCTTAACCATCGGCTGATTAACAACTTCATCAACCCCCTGTTCAAGGATTGAGATTCGGTTTTTCATTTGAAAAGAGTCGTTGATCAAATAACCCGCCGCAAGCGCGCACAATAAAAAACCCGCCCACTTTTCAAGGCGAAGAGACCAGGAAAGACCGATCAATCCGGCAGCGGCTATCAGCATCCATAAAGCGCGGGGACGAAATTCAGCCGGACGAATCACCATGGGCGACATCATGGCTACAACCCCAATCACGAAACCTGAATTCACGATAACAGAGCCCACCGCGTTTCCGATAGACAACCCGCCGTGACCGGAAACGCTGGCAGTCAGTGAAACGATTAACTCCGGAGCAGTCGTGGCAAGCGTGACCAATGTTCCGCCAACCAAAATGCGCGGCCAGCGAAAATGGCGCGCAATCACCAGGCTGGCATCCACAAACCAACCACCGCCCTTTATCACCAAAAGGAACGCAACTAGCATCAAACCTAAATCAAAAATCATTTGCTTTCCATTGCGGTTGCGCCGCGGAAGCAGAATTTAAATATCACGGAGTCCGCGCAAAACATCGTCATGCAGCCAACCATTCGTGGCAAGCACTCCGCGATTTCTTGCCAATGTTTTTCCGGCGCTAAAATCGAGTTCTTTGCCGTCCAAATCACTCGCTTTTCCGCCCGCTTCTTCAATCGCAATAACGCCCGCGGCAGCATCCCAAATTTTTTCCTCATAATCCGGATTAGACCTAGGCAAGAGACGAAAGAAAATATCACCGCGCCCCGCAGCAACCAAAGCATGCTTCGTCTGACTATCCAGTAAATGCGGTTCCGGTTTCATGCCGAGTTTTTGCCTTAATATCTCAGTGCGATTATGGCTGGTGTGCTTGCCGTGGAAGGAAGTCACAATCAAAGCATCTTCTATTTTTTTCTGAGAAGAAACGTGTAGCTGTGTCCAAGGTTGTCCCTCTGTCAGAGATGCCGACCAACTTCCGTGACCGCGCCCTGCCAAAACAAGAAGTCCATCCCCCTTCGAGCCGTGCACGCAATCCGTATTCGGACACCCAAGCGCTCCAAACACCACTTTACCTTTTTGAATATGTGCCAAAGCAACCGCGTACTGACGGCCATCAATATAGCCGCGCGTTCCGTCAATCGGATCCAAAGTCCAAAAATCATCACAGCATTCACTTGCGCCATTTTGAATCCAGTTAATCACATCCAGCGGCTGCGCCGAGGGATAAACAGTTTGCACAAATTGAATGGCCTGCCGCAAAACTTTTTGTCCCGCTTCGGTCTGCAATTCTTCCACCGTTTCCTCACCCACTAAAACCGAACCGGGAAACGCCTTCATCAGCTTCGCGCTGATCACCGCCTGAACAGCAAAATCAGCAACCGTGACCGGAGAGTGGTCTTCCTTGATCATGGATTGTCCTGCCATCGTCTCATAAACTTTTCGCGCAAGCAGCATTCCCGCCCGCACCGCATCGTAAGCAAATTTAAATTCCGGTAAATCAGAAACTGTTTTCAACACTATCTCCTTTTTAAAATGAGCCAAAATTATAACAGACGAAGACCCCTAACTACAGATCAACAATTCGAACCAATGCTCCGCTTCTGAGGATGCTTTTCGCAGCCTCGGAAGTGAATGAAGCAGGAAACATCTGTTGCCACACACAGATGTTTCTCAGCTTAACAGCCCCCTCCCCCTTTTTTTGCGAAAAGCTTAAAACGAAACCCTTGGAATGCGAGTTCCGCGCCAAAGGACGCGGCTGCCTGAGCAGGACAAGAGTTTTGTTTGAAGCTCCACCACCAATTAACAAAACTATTTACTATTGGCGATAAGCCTCAAGCTCTCTATACTTAACAAATGCAGAATTTTCCTTTCGAGTTAGACCCTTTTCAAAAGGAAGCACTTTCCTGGATTGAACAAGAGCACTCTCTCTTCGTTTCCGCCCCTACCGGCGCCGGTAAAACCGTCATCGCCGACGCGGCCGTGCGCCAGGCTATGGATAAAGGCAAAAAAGTCATCTACACGGCACCGATCAAAGCTCTCAGCAATCAGAAGTTTCGCGACTTCAAGGAAGTCTACGGCATCGATAAAGTCGGCATTTTAACCGGCGATGTTTCAATCAACCCCGACGCGCCGGTGGTGATCATGACCACCGAAATTTACCGCAATTGCCTTTTCGAAGCATCTGAACGCGTTGCCAGCGTCGACTGGGTTATTTTTGACGAAGTCCATTATCTGGACGACGCCGAACGCGGCACAGTTTGGGAAGAATCCCTGCTTTTCACACCGCAGGAAATTAAAATTCTGGCGCTTTCGGCCACCATTCCGAATGTCCGTGAGCTTGCCGATTGGATTAAAACCATTCACGGCCGCGACTTGCAAGTGATTGTCGAGAAACACCGCCCCGTTCCGCTCAAATTTCTTTATCAATGTCAGGGTAAAGTTTATGAAGACAGCAAACATCTTTTACGCGAAGGCTATTGGAATAAAGATTCGTGGCGCGTCAGCAGTCGCGAAAAACGCCGCGGCATTCGTCCGCCCCGTCCTCAGCCCAATTTGCTGACACCGCTCATCAAAGAACTGATTGATCACAAACGATTGCCCGCGATTTACTTTTGCTTCGGCCGCAAAAAAACGGAACAGCTGGCGTTTGAAACACTCACCTGGAATTTTTTAACCAAAGAAGAGCGCATTCAGGTTGAACGGCTTTTCGACGAACTCTTGTTTCAATTCGGCATCGAGAAAGAAGCCTCGGCGGAATCCATCCGCCCGCTGATCGTCCAGGGCATTGCCTTTCACCACGCCGGCATGCTGCCCACCCTCAAAGAAGTCGTGGAACGGCTTTTCACAAGCCGACTGATCAAATTTATTTTTACCACCGAAACCTTCGCGCTCGGTATCAATATGCCCGCCAAAGCGGTTATCTTTGACGAGCTTGAAAAGTTCTACGGCACAGGCTTCGATTTTTTAACCACCCGCGACTTCTTTCAAATGGCGGGCCGCGCGGGACGGCGCGGATTAGATCACGAAGGTTTTGTTTATTCACGGGTTCAACCCGACCGCATCCCCTACTCCCAAGTCATGCGCGTTATTTTCGGAGACCCTGAACGCGTGCGCAGCCAATTCAATACCACTTATGCGACACTGCTTAACCTTTATCGCAAATCAGGCCGTGAACTTTTGACAATTTATCCGCGCACGTTTCATTGCTATCAATCTTCGCGCAAAAAACAAGATGAGGGTAAACAGCTGCTTGAAAATAAAATCGACATGCTGCAAGCTATGGGCTACCTTACGCCTGAAGGCTTAACGCAAAAGGGCGAATTCGCATCCACCATTTTTGGTTATGAGCTGATGCTCGCGGAAATGCACGGCGCGGGACAGCTCGCAAACCTCAATGAGCATGATCTCTGCGTTCTGCTTTCGGGATTGATCTTTGAACCGCGCAAAAACGATTTCGCGAAACCTCTGTCTGTGGCGCATGAAGAGCTTTTGAAAGCGGCAAATCACCATCACCGTCTCATCCACAAAAATGAAGAAAAGTTCGATGTCTTTCCTTACACGAAGCGACCGCATTTCTTTTTAGCCGAACCCGTTGAAAAATGGACCCATGGACTTTCTTTTGATGAAACCTTAAAGCGCAGCACTGAAGATGAAGGCAGTTTTGTCCGGCATTTGCGAATGATCATTCAGCTTTTGCGAGAAATTCAACACGCACCCCATTCCCCCGCGGCATTACAGGCCACCGCCTCCAAAGCCCGCAAGCTGATCGACCGTGACGTCGTCGACGCCGAAAAACAGCTCCGCGTATAACAGGAAACGCTTTAGCGTTTCTCCGCCGACAGCCCCACCACTCCTCATTGCGGAAAACTCGCATCCCAAACCTTGGGGATGCGAGTTTTGTGCTGAAAGACACAACTGTCTGAGCAGATCCAAGGTGCGGGATGCGCTTAAGTCACAAACTAGAAACCTAACTTTTTATCTTCCGCGCGGATTTTTTCCGCGATCTCAGGCAGTTTCCATTTTTCAATTCGGCACAGCGGAGAAAAAGAGCAATTGTCCGCGCAATCGCGCGGCATCACGGCGATCTTGCCCTGCGCCAGTTCATCGAGGTAGCGGGCGGAAAAACGCAATGCCCGGTCAAGCGCCTGATCAAACTCCGCGTCGGACAGTTTGTCCCTGGGGCCTTCAACTGTTTCATGATAAAAACCGGTGGGATTTTTGGCTTCTTTCAGGTTAAGCAGTTGTCCTCCCAAAGGCTTCAAATTTAAAATCTTTGAAACAGCCAAAAGATAAAGCGGAAGCTGGAGGCTTGTCCCCTTTTCCAACTCTGATTTTTTAAAGTTTTTTGAACGCTTGTAATCCGAAATCACAAAAGAGCCGCCTGCCTCATCAATATCAACACGGTCAATCTTGCCTTGCAGATTAAGCCGGATGCTTCCGTTTTCAAGCGCAACAGGCCGGTCTTTTGGAATTTCATATTCAAAGTGCCGCGGCTGAAACGGCGTATTCTGCAAACGGTCAAGTTCATGCTTTAAAAATCGGGACAGAATTGTTTTCATTTCGAAAAACGCCAAATCTTTTCGGTAAGGCCCCAGATCAAGCGGATATTGCGGAGCCCAAACTTTTAACAGCTCATCAATTTTCGGCTCCACTTCATCTTCCTTCAAATTTCGCCACGCGCCTTTGAAAAAATCCTCAAGAACTCCGTGCATAATACTGCCCTGATTGCGGGCACGCGTGTCCTCTTCGGTCACCTGCAGTTTTAAAATACGTTCGGCAAAATAGCGGTAAGAACAGCGCGCGAAAGATTCCAGTCTTGTCGGGCTGGGCGCACTCAGATGAAACGGGGCTCTCTCTAAAATTTGATCCGAGCTGAGTTTGACAGTGTCTTCCCCTAATGCTTTTCTTAAACTCACGCGCGCGGCAGAATCTTGCCAGGCTTCATCCAAGAGCGCTTTCAAAAAAGATTCTTCGGGTAAACATTCCCACGGATTAAACAGAGTTCCGATGGTTGATAAACGTAAGTCCTGACGCGTCCGAATCTCTTCGGGCAAAGGATAAGGCTGAGTATCTTTTTTGATGAACGGCTTGAGGCCGTCTTTAAAACAGGCCGCGAGTTCCTCTAAATAAAAGGATCTTAAAACAGGCTTCCCCTCGCTGTCGCGGCGGGCATGACTGACGCAAAGATGGCGGCGGGCACGGGTCACGGCTAAATAGAATAAATACTTTTCAAGCTGTTGCCGGGCTTTACGTTCGGGCAAACCATAAGACGGAAGCCCGCCCGTGGAACCAGGCTCGACTCCGCGAATAAGCCGTCTTTCCCAATCGGAAAGCAAAGCTTCTTCCCGAACCATTTGCGGAAACTCTTTTTCGGCAAGCCCCACGACAAAAACAACGTCGTATTCCTTTTGGCGGGCTAATGAAACGTCATAAATTTGAACCGCATTCTGATTCAGGTAAGGCAGTGAAAATAAATCCAAGTCCACTAACCGTAAAAAATCATCGGCAAATTGATCAAAGCCGGTTTGCGCTGATTTTTCTCCGTCAGAAGCGCGCTCCATTTCCTCTAAAATTTTCTCAAATCGGGCGGGAGCGTGAAATTCATGCTGAAATCCCGCATCATCCGTTTGTCCCTGAAGACACTCCAGCATGCCGAAGTCGCGGTAAAGAATCCGTTTAAAGAAAACCGCCCAAGCTCCGGTTGTTTGCGCTTTGCGCCACTCCGCTTCCAAAACTGAAAAGACATTCAGCAATTCTCTTGCGGCCATTTCGCCCGGGTCCGGCTTCTGATTTTCCGGCTCCAGTGCTGTTTTCCAGCTCCCGGCTCCGGAACGAATTCCCTTGCGCCAGCACCAGCCTTCAAAGGCATGCAGGGCCCGTTCATCTTTCGACGCGGCGCCAAATCTCAAAACAAAAGACGAGCGTAAAAAACCCAGAAGATCATCTTTTTTCCAATCTTCCCTGAATAAACGCACCAATCTTGCCGCGGTTTGAATCCACTCGCTCTCAGACAGTCTTTCACGTTCGTGCACGTGAAACGGAATATCAAAACGGCGCAAAACAGCCTCGAATAAAGCGCGGTGGGTACGCACCGATCGGCACAAAATCGCGATCTGACTCGGACGAAATTGTTTTTCGGAAAGCAGGGTAAGAATTCTCCGCGCGACCATCTCCGCTTCGGTTTCGGAATCAGGCGCTTCAAACCAATCAATCGCTTCCCCCGCGCAATCAACGGACTTGGAAGAAACCGAAAACAAGCTTCGGCTGACATGCTCCAGCTCCGGCACAGTAAACCGGGGCAAAGAAGATTCCATCGCCGATGAAATAAAACCCATCTCCGTAAACATTCTTTGAGTGGCGGAGACAGGTTCAAATACGCCCGCACGGGCAGCGTCCCAGGTCAAAGCCGCGGCCGATTTTTGCGAGAGCGCCACCAGCTCGGCGACACATTCTTTCTGCAGCGGAGTAAAATCAAAAAAGCCGTCAAAGCAGAGCGTGTGAAAAGAAAGCGGTTTCAGATTTTTCGCTTTTTTCTGCTCCAGGTAAATTCCCAAAGTATCGCGGCGATCTCTTAAGCCCAACTGCCTGAGCGCGGCGTTATAACGTTCGTAAATATCCGCCAGCGCTTCATACTTAAGCGCTGAATCCGGCTCCAGCTTTTTGAGCCGGGCCATTTCTTTTCTGAGGTTTTCCGCTGACCAGCAATGATCTTTCAACTCTGTAATTAAATTAAGAATTAAATTCAAAAAGCCCGGCTTGTCGCGAATCGCTTCAAAGTAAGTTCCGCTATTTTCGGCTAATAAACGCCTGACAATCGCGATCTTAGTCAGGTTGGATGCCGCGGGCGGATTAGGAATTTCGAATGCTTTTTCAATTAAATCATCCAGCGTGGTAATGCGGCTTGAAAAAAAACCGGCGGATCCCCGCGTGATTAAAATTTTAATGACGCGTTCAGCATGCTCCTGAGAAGGGACAATGAAGTAAGAGAGCGGCTCAAGCGGGTTTTCCAGGGCAAGCCGTTCTTCGAAAAGCTGCAAAAGCTTCTCGGATTTTCCGCAGCCCGCGGGTCCGACAAACAATTCCCGTTTAGGTTTGCCTTTGGTTAATTTGGGGTTTTCTTTTGTCGTCATAGATTTCTAATACCCGCCATCAGGTTAAGGCTTAAAGCTTAAAGGTCAAAACTATAACCAAGAACCTATTAACTGTTCGGACCGTTTTGGGATTTGGGCTAAGGCTTTAACCTTTGAGCTTTGGCCTTTAACCTGAAAAAGAGGCGCAGCTGTCATTCGTTTCCCAAACTACCACGCGCGCCACGGGCAATTTCATTTTACGGGCTTCTTCAAAAATACGGCGCGCCAAGTATTCCGCGGTTGGATTTTCCGCGACAATTAAAATTTTCTCGCCGCGCTCGGTCAAAACAGGCACGAGCGGATCTTTTTCCCAGAGAATCAAAACATGGTCGAAATTTTCATCAATCCATTTTCCGATCGTGCGGGAAATTTCAGAAAAATCGATCACCATTCCCAGCGCGTCAAGCTTGTCGGAAGCCACTTCGATTTGCACGCGGCCGTTATGGCCGTGAACATGACGGCACTTGCCCTGATGCCCTACTAAACGATGCCCATAACTGAAATGAATTTCACGAATCACTGTATACATGTTTTTCTCTCTTTTAAGTGATCGATTTTCCGCCATCGACGGCAAGCACTTGCCCCGTCACAAAATCATTTTCGATTAAAAATCGAACCGCGCTCGCGATATGATCGCTGTTTCCGAACCGTTTTAGCAAAGTCGCTTCCGCGATTTTCTTTTTCTGCGCGGGCGAAGCAAATCCGTGAGGAGGCTCCAAAATCGGGCCCGGCGCGACCGCGTTCACACGCACAAATGGCGCTAATTCTTTGGCAAGACCGCGCGTTGCCGCAATCATTCCGGCTTTGGAAATAGAGTAAGGTAAATAATTCAAAAACGGCTTTTCTCCGGCAATATCCGCCATATTGATAATCACGCCCTCTTTGCGCTTAGCCATTTGCAAACCCAACTCCCGCGCCAAAAGCACCGGAGATTTTAAATTGGTGGTTAAAAAATCATCCCACTGGGCTTCGGTCATTTTCGCGGCCGGAGTCGGATAGTAAATGGCGGCGTTATTCACCAAAACGTCCACGGGTGCCGGAAGTTTTTTTACAAAGGAACGGATTTTTGAAAGCGATGCGCTCCCAAAATCAAAAGGACACAGAAAAGCACAGCACCGCAAAGCTTCAACTTCTTTCTGCAAAGAACGGGCTTCACGCGCCGATTTACGGTAATGAATTAGGATATTGGCGCCGGCACCGGCGAGCTCAAGCGCGATGGCACGGCCCAACCTGACCGCTGAACCGGTAATCAGAACGTTTTGTCCATCCAGGTTCATGCCAAAAGAGCGTCCAACTCGCCTTTTTGATTGAGTGCGTTCAAGTTATCGAATCCGCCGATCAGCTTTCCGCCGATAAAAATCATAGGGACGGTTTGCCAGCCGGTCTCCTGAACCAGCTTATCCTGCGTCGCGGAGTCATTCGTTAAATCAATTTCTTGGAAAGGAACGTTTTTTGATTTTAAAAGCTGCTTTGCCTTCACGCAGTACGGGCAATGGCTTTTTGAGTAAACCTTAACTTCTTTCATTTCTGTCCTCCATTCGCGAGCTCAAACAATCTCGCAATCACTTCTTCAATAACACGATTCGGAGTCGATGCTCCGGCCGTAATTCCCACTTTGATTTCCCCCTGCGGAAGCCAATTCGCAGCTTTGCGGATGTCTTCACGAAAGATAACTTTATATTCGATTTCTTTTTCAGAAATGAGACAGGTCGCGTCCTTAACGTGATAAGCCGGGCAAAACTCAGCGGCCATTTCCGCCAAGTGTCCTGTATTGCTTGAGTTATACCCGCCCACGACAAGCATCAAATCCAACTTTTTTTGCAATAATTTCATCACCGCGTCTTGGCGGTCCTGGGTCGCGGAACAAATTGTGTCAAAATGCCGGAAACACGCGGGCAAGCTTGCCTCGCCGGACCGCTTCGCAACAGACTCTTTGAGCATATTCGCGATTTCAAGCGACTCACTGGAAAGCATGGTGGTTTGATTCGCACAGCCAATTTTTTGTAAATCGCGGTCGGGGTCAAACCCCGCGGACGCGCACCAGGCAAACTCTTTGAGAAAGGTCACACTGTCGCCGCCTTTTTCAATATAATCGCAAACTTTTTGCGCTTCGGCTTTATCACGAATCACCAAATATTTTCCGGCCGGGTATTTCAGCGCGCGCGAGCTCGTTGCCAATGTTTCTTCGTGGTTATACTTACCGTGAATAATCGAAGTAAACCCATCGCGGCTGTAGGATTCCACGCGCTTCCAAACGCTCATCACCGAGCCGCAGGTTGTATCCACAATCACGCAGCCGATGGCTTCTAATTTTCTTTGCAGTTCTACGGTGGTGCCGAATGCCGGCATCAGAACAACATCTTTGGCGGTCAATCCGCTTAATTCACAAGAACCTCCGGGTAAAGACGGCAAAAAATCAATCCCCATTTCTTTCAGCTCGGTATTGACGCGGGGGTTATGAATAATTTCATTGGTTAGAAAAATTCGGCGGTCAGGAAACTGCGCGCGGGTTTGATAAGCATAATCAATCGCGCGGTCAACGCCGTAACAAAAACCAAATTCTTCCGCTAAAAAAAGCTGCACGCGGCCGGCGCTGCGCGCAAAACCATTTGAGCGCATTTCATCAATCATGACGCTGGAATAGCTTTGCTCAAGCTGCGGCTTAATCGAAGACTGCAAACCAAAACTGGTGCGGATAATTCCGGAAGCGGGTTTTTCCATAAGAGGGCTATTTTACAGCTTTATACCGCCGTCCGCCACAAGCGCTATAAAGCAAAAAGACCGCTCTAAAAGAGCGGTCTTTTCTGCGGTTGAGCCGTAGGCTCAGAGCAAAATGTCAATTGACTAGTTTATTGCCTTCTTTGCGCGGCTTATCATCACGCGGCCGCTCGGGAACCTTCGGATTCGGCTGATAGCCAGGGGATAATTCAGCGTTAATTTTCGCCCAATCCGGGGAATAATCTTCTCCCTCCACAATCGCTCCGATCGGACATTCCGGCAAGCAAGCGCCGCAGGTAATGCACACATTCGGGTCAATCACCATAAACTCTTCGCCCTTATAGTCTCCGGGATAAATACAATCAACCGGACATACCGCGACACACGATGCGTAACGCTCACCTAAACATTTTTCCGTAATCACATACGCCATAAATAACTCCTTAAAATAAATGATGAAAGCTTTTGAATTGTACCGATGAGAAAGAGTATCGTCAATAAAACCGATTTCTGAACTAAGATCAAGTCTTAACGCAGACGTAAAAAATTACGCCCGCGCCATTGCCTCGAGACGCGCAATCCGCTTCTCAACCGGCGGATGCGTAGCAAAGAGACTGTTGAAATTCGCGCCAAAAAGCGGACTCACAATAAAAAGATGCGCCGCGGCGGGATTCGCGTCCGGCATCGGCGCTTTTCTTGCGCCGATTGAAATTTTCTGAAGCGCGCTGGCAAGATAAAGCGGATTCCCGCTTAACTCCGCGCCTTTGTCATCCGCCGCATATTCCCGCGTTCTCGAAACAGCAAGCCGGATCATCGCCGCGGCAAGCGGCATCAAAACCGCAAAAAGTAACAATAAAATAGGGTTGGCTTGCTGGTCGCGTCCGCCGCTTGATCCCCTTTGCCCCGCCAAAGACCAGCGCAACATCATCGCCGCATGGCTGATGGTTCCGGCAATCACAGCAATCATCGTGGAGGTTAAAGTGTCGCGATGAATGACATGCCCCAATTCATGCGCAATGACACCCCGAAGCTCATCTTGATTCAAAGACTGGACGAGACCTTGCGTCAAAGCCACAGCGGCATGTTTCGGATTTCGGCCCGTCGCAAAAGCATTCGGTGACGCCGATGAAATCCAATAAAGCTTCGGCATGGGGATATTCGCCTGAGCAGCCAACTCTTCCGTTATTTTAAAAATTTCAGGCGCCTGCTCTTGGGTGATAGGAACGGCGCGGTGCATTTTGAGAACAATCGAATCGCTAAACCAATAACTGCCCAGATTCATTGCCAACATCAAAATAAAGGTGGTCTTTAAACCGGCCTGCCCGCCTAACAATTGCCCTGTCATCAATAACAGGACGCTCAGCAAAGTAAGCAATAAGGCGGTTTTAATCATGTGGGTCATGTTCTTATGACGGCAAGAAAAGATAAAAACTTCAATCGCGGAAAAAGCTTAAGAAACGCGGACGCCCATTTTTTTCAGCTCGCGCAAAAGTTGCGCGGGCTTCTTAAACAGAATGCCGTGCATTCCCACCGAGCGCGCGCCTTCGATAAAGCCGGGATGATCATCCACAAACACAGTGTGCTCAGGCTTCAGTTTAATCGCTTTTAAAACCCGGCGGTAAATCTCGGGATCGGGCTTGCGCGCACCGACCTCATGGGACGGAAAACGGCGGCGGAAATGCTTGAGCAAATGCCAGTATTTCCCTACCAAATAACGGTAATGCATCGCGTTGGTATTCGAAATCAAATAAAGCGGGTAGTTTTTTTTCAGATCTTTAAGCACTTTTTCCATGCCGATATTTTCGACAAAAATCTCATTCCAAATATCACGGAACTGCGCGTAGGTCATTTTTGTTCCGGGCTTAGCCAAACTCTTGGCATAGCGAAAAAATTCATAGCTCGTGATTTCTCCGCGAGTGTAGGCCTTTTCGGTTTTGGAAGTCAGGATCGTATCCCAAACTTCTTTAAAATTCATCCCCGTCAGTTTCGCGTAACGTTTCGCCGCGATCCGCGCGTCATGCAGCGCGAGAACATTGCCCAAATCAAAAATAACCGATTTGATTTCAGGTTTGCTTTTTCTATCCATTGTCAGTGCCCATATTCTTTTAAGAGTCCGGGATTATCTTTCCAATTCTCGCGCACACGTACCCATAATTTCAAAATCACTTTACGCCCTAAAAACTTCTCGATATCGACGCGCGCGTCAATCCCGATTTGCTTAATCTTTTCCCCGCCGGCGCCGATCACGATTTTCTTCTGAGAATCTCGCTCCACGACAATCGCCGCCTGAATCTCAATTTTCTTGCCGACATCTTCTTTGAAAGAATCCATGCGCACGGCGGTGGAATAGGGCACTTCTTGTCCCAGCCTGCGAAAAACTTTTTCGCGGATCATTTCCTGCACGTGAAACCGCTCGCTTTGATCCGACAATTGGTCTTCCGGAAAAAAGGGCTCGCCCACCGGCAGGTTATCAAAAGCTTTTTCAAGCAAAAGAGGAATCTGAATTCCCTGCTTCGCGCTGATAGGGATGTACTCCTGGAACGTATGCAGCAGCTGATACGATTCAATCACGGGCAAAATTTTGTCGCGCGGAAAACGGTCAACCTGGTTGATCACCAAAAACGCCGGCGCCTTTTGCTGCTTAATCCAGTTTAAAATGCGATGCTCTTCCTCTTCCGCGAAATGCGGCACGATCATAAAGAAAATGACATCAGCGCCTTTCAAAGAGCCTTCCGCCCCCTTAACCATTCTTTCGCCGAGTAAATCATGCGGACGATGCACACCGGGAGTATCAATGAAAACAATTTGCCCGCGCGGTTCGGTTAAAATACCGCGAATAACATCGCGCGTCGTTTGAGGCTTCGCGGAAGTTCCGGCTAATTTTTGACCGACTAAATAATTGAGCAGGGTTGATTTGCCCACATTGGGGCGCCCGACAATCGTGATGTAACCGGATTTTTTGGCGCTTCCGGACGAGAGAGAATTCTTTTGCTTTTTCGGGGAGCGCTTTTTTGTTTTATCGGATTGAGGGCTCAAAATTTATTCCGACTTTTTCATTTTACCGAGCATTCCGGAAAGTTTTTTGATGCCTTCATCCAGCGACTCAGATCCTTCCCCGGCAAGACCTTCCACAAGTTTTTTGGCATCGCCGGCAAGCTTCTCGGTGTTTTCTCCGGCAATTCCCAGGGCCTGTCCCTGCAAGTTATCCGCCAACCCTTTCAAATCTCCCAAGCCGCCGGCAAGAACTTTTTGAATGGCGTTAGCAATCGCAACACGAATCGCCTGAGTTACTTTAAATTGCGGATTTTTCAAGTCTCCGCTTACTTCAAAAGGAACATCCAGTGACGGAAGACGGTTTAACGCGGCGAGAACCGTTTGCATCGGTATATCCATCAGCTTCGCTCCGCCTGTCTGCGCGCCTAATTCGGTCGAACTCAATTTCATCTGATGCTGAGAGGTCAGCTGATTATCCAAAATCTTGATTGTGGATTTAAGGTCGAAAGTACCGGCCTTCATCTCAAAAGGCTGATCGGAAATAAAGGCATTAAAATCCGCAAGACTCACGCCCTCCACCGTCAATTCAGAATCTAAATTGGGTCCGGCCATAAAATTGGAACGTCCCTTAAAATGAACCGTTCCGGGGTTTTGTTTCCCGAGATCCGCGGCAACCCCCACGGTTTCAACAAGCTCGGAAGCCGGTTTTGCGGGATAAAAAATATTTTCCACATCAATATTGATATTGTCGACAACGTACTCAAATCCCTTGCCGATAGTGGAATCTTTCAGAGTAACACGACCGTCTTTGAAGCTAAATTGCTTGAGCTCAATACGAATATCCATGGGCTTGGCTTCGTCTGTCTTTTCCGGCTTTTCGGACGCGGCTTCCTCTTTTTTTGCGGGCTGACTCGCGTTAATATTTTCGATCAGCTTATCCACATTGGAAATAGGCTTGGATGTTTGATCTCCGCGTTCAAATAAAAATTTAAGCCCTTTTATCTTTACGTGCTCAATAACAATTGTTTTAGGCTCGCTGCCGCCGGCCGTAAACTGTTTGATCAAACCCGGAACATCCAAGCTGACGCCCGCGCTTCCCAAATCGAGCAGATAGTCATCAGAAAAACCAATCGGGTTTTTAATTTTAAAACCATAGACAGTCGCATTACCGGGCCATAAACGGACGCTTAGAGCGTTAAACTTTACGTCTGTTCCGAGAATCTTCGAAACCTGAGACTCCACTTGCGGCTTCACGATCACACCGATAATGAAACTATGAAAAACAAGTATAAGAACAATGAAAGCGAGCAAACCCAAAAGAATTTTTTTAAGCATAAGACATTCCCCCTGAAAATAGGCTGTAAAACGGAGGCATTATACCGAACCTCGAACGCATAACCAAGCGACAAATCCCTCGCAATTAGGCTGCGGCATCTAAAGCGCTTATCAGATTGTCTATTTCTTCTTCCGTATTATAAAAATGCGGAGCGACGCGCAGTCCTCCGCCGCGGGGTGAAACATAGATTTTCTTCGCAAGTAAGCGCTGCCAAACCTTGACCGGATCTTTTTTTTCAAAAACAACAATCCCCGACCGTTCAGTCGGGTCAAGCGATGACAAAACTTGAATCTTTTTATCGTGAAGACGCGCGATTAAATAATCCGTTAAGCTTAAAACACGTTTCTCAATCTGATTCATTCCGATCTGGGAAAAATAACGGGCTGCCGCGGCAAACCCAAACATAGCCGAAAAATTAGGGCATCCCCACTCATAACGTTCGCCGGTTTTTTTCATTTCCAGGTTTTTATTCCGCATTAAGTCGCACCCCACCATGCTGCGCCAGCCCGCACCCTGCGGCGGAAACAAATCCAAGAGCGGCTTACGGATATAAAGAATTCCGCCGCCGTATCCGGCCATCATCCACTTATAGCTATTCGTACAGACAAAATCCGCATTCCACTTTTTAACATCAATCGGAATAACACCGAACCCCTGTGTGGCATTCACGGCAAAATAACGGTCGCCTTTGATTCTTCCAATCGCTCCGATATCCTGACGCTGTCCCGTTCCGTATTGAACAAAGCTGGTCACAATAGTTTTGATTTCGGGAGTTAAAGAGCGTCGTAAAGTTTCAAAACTCACCCTCGATTCTTCCGTAGGCTGAAAAACAGTCTGCGCCTTTCTCCAAAGCCAGGGAACCGTAGTGGATGGAAACTCAGATTCATTGAGAAGTACTTGCCCTTCCTGCGCGACCAACTCCGCGACAAGATTCATGCCATGCGATGTACTGGAAGTAAATGCGATTTCCTCAGGCTCGGCTCCGATAAAATCAGCCGCGGTCTGTCGAGCTTCATCGCGGCGGCGCATCCAGTCGAGCCAGAAAAAATCAGCGCCCTCGGCGTTTTCTTTTTGAAATTGCTGAATGGCTTCCAAAACAGGGCGCGGAATCGGCCCGCCGGCGGCATGATCCAAATAAACCGATTCGCGGGTAATCGGAAAATCTTTACGGATATCTTTCCAGAGGCTCATATTAGCGATCGCTAAGAAATATTAGCGGAATGCCGGTGAGAATTCAGCGGCAACCGGAATTTTTAACTTCTTCAAAAGCTTTCTCGTCAAAAGGTCTTCTTTTTCCGTCCAAAGCGGAGAGCCGGCATCGGCGCTCACTTTAAAATTACCGCCGGCAATTGAATCATGTCCGCCAGCGTTACAAGGATCATCCACCGAACTCCGCAAAATTGCCGGAGCGTCATCATGCGGGCGGCGGGTACGAAATGAAATATGCAGCTTATCCAGATATCGCCCCGTACAAAGAGCCCGCGTCGCCACATGCGACCCCAAAATAAAGTCCGCGATTTCAGACACCAAATCCGGATGAGAGACAAATCCCAAATGCGCCACAACAAGCCCGCGGCAAACCTTGGCTTCATTTAACGCGAAACGCAATGTTTTGAAAAAAGCCTGCGGCTTAGCCGGGTTTTGAATTTTGGTCAAAGCCTTCATGTCACAATAAGGAAGAAGGTCCAGATAGATATCAATAATCTCCTGACTTTCCACACGGTTCAAATTCTGCGTGTCGGAAAGGATACCGTAAACTAATCCGGTCGCGATGCGTTTGGGAATTTCCAATCCGGACATCAATAACGCTTTCGTTACAATCACGCTGGTCGCCCCGCAATCCGGGTTCACGATGGCTAAATCAGCCTCAGGCGGTTGAACCGAAGGGTGCTGATCAAGCACGATCGCCACATGCTTTTTGGGAGGGCAGGAATGATTCTCAAAGCTGGGCTGAGTATCAATCAACGCCACGTGCGCGTATTGCTTTAAATCGGATTTACTGATTTTGTGAACCGGCATACGTAATTGCCGTACCATGGCTTTGTTTTCACCACGGCCGATGCTACCGCCGTAAACAATTTTGGATTTGACATTCGCTCCCTGCTGAGCCAGATAAGCTAAAGCATCGGCCGTCGCCAAAGCATCCGGGTCGGGATAATTGTGCGGCATAATCAAAAGCGGCGAAAACTGAGCTCCGCGCTCTTTGACAAAATTCAATAATTGAACCGCGTTTTTCTCAATCCGGCTAGTTTCGGGGACAGCGACTTCAGGAGAGATTTTTTCGTTTTTTTTAATTTTCATGCGAAAAAGAAGGTTCCGGCTCCATCATGTCCGGATCAGCTTCTTAAACTTAGGATGCTCCAATAAGGACTTCAAATCAGGATCCTTGCGCATATAAGCAAAATCACGGTAACCGAGCTGAATCGCCTTTTGCAGAGCTTTTAAGGCTTCCTCTGTTTTCTCCGTTAAAGCCAAACTGCATGCCAAATTGTAATAAACAATCGGATCATCCTTGCAAAGGCGGGACAAACGCTGGTCAATACGCAAACCCCGCTCACGGAGCCCTTTGCGGGTATAAGCTTCCGCCAAAGGAATCAGCGCTTCAACATAATCGGGACGGCGGCGGACAATACCGCCAAAGAAGGAGATCTCAAAGTCCAAATCTCGTTTTTTCATAGGCTATGATCTTAGCGGATAAAGCGGACGCCGTCCACAGGGAGATATTTTAAAGAGCCTCCCGTGAACGGTGTCCGGCAAATTCGCTAGCTCGCCAAAAGCCGGGTCACTTCGTCTAAAAGTTCGTCGGTGTCAAAAGGCTTCAGCACAAAATGCTTAATCCCAAGGCTTTGCGCTGATTCGAGGGCGTGGATATCGTTAAAACCGGTCAAAACAACTTCCTGAAAAGGCGGTCTATGAGCCGCTTCGCAATACTCACGAATGGCTCTCAGCACAGCAAAACCGTCCATTTCCGGCATGCGCACATCCGTCATCACTAAGTCAAAATGCCCTTCGGGCAGTTTTCCCAATCCTTCCATCCCGCTTGCGGCAGACTCGACGACAAAACCCGCTTGATGCAGCAAAACTTGAAGCGAACGGCGGACCAAAGGGTCATCATCAATCACCAAAATGCGCTTAGACTTCATTTTTCACCTCCTCAATTTGGGCGGCCAATTTAAAATCAAGCTGGGTCAAACCTCCGGCGGAATGCGTCGAAAGAACCACTCTTAAATTTTTATAGTCCGTTAAATGCAAATCCGGGTGATGATTCAACTCTTCTGCGAACTCAGCAACGCGATTTAAAAAACAAACCGCGTCCGTAAAATTAGAAAATCGATATTTTTTTTCAATTTTCAAACCAGATTCATCCATACTCCAGCCTGATACTGCCTTCAGTTTTTTTTCGGCTTCTTCCGCGGTAAGTCGCTTCATCTCAGCCTCTCAAATTAAAAAGCATATGAAGATAAGAACGCTCTTCACGATCCTTGCGTGATAATCCTAACTGCTTTTCCGCGCGCTGAATACTCTGAACCGAACCTTCCAGTTCGACAAAGGAACCCAGCCCCGGCAATGTGTCGACTGTTACCATCACTTTATCCAAATGATAGACTTCTCTTTTTTTAGAGTATTTTTTGGAAAGTTTAAATCCAAGCGCCTGCAAGATAGCTCGGGCAGGGTCAAAATCAACGGGGGTTTCAAATTCAATCCGTTTGGTGTAGCGCGATTTTAAGCGGGGGCCTTTGAGAGTCAGTTCGGAAGTTTTTCCATGCCGGCGAAGCCGTAAAACTGTTTTACGCTTGGCCAGACTTCCGTTCAAATCCCAAAACTCATTCAGTTCCGCACCTTTTTTAACAAAACGGGCTTTGAGCCGGCGAAGCTTGGAGCGGAACAAAGCCGGGTTTTTGCAGCGGTACTTTTGTTCAACTTCAAAAGATTGCAATGAAACTAAATCCCAGTGTAGGAATAAACCATTTTCTGAGCCAAATCAACGGCAGTCGCGCGGTCAAAAATCTTCTCAACAATCGCGAAAGAAAAATCAAGCGCGGTTCCCGGCCCCTGGCTTGTAATGATGTTTTGATCTACCGCCACAGCCGCGGTTTGATGCTGAATCAAAGCACCCCAACCTTTTTCATAGCCAGGATAACAAGTTGCTTTACGATTATCTAAAACGCCTGTCGGCGCGAGCACAACCGCAGGAGCCGCGCAAATGGCAGCAATCCATTTCCCGGACTGATTCATCTTCGCAATCCACTCTGTTACCCCTTGCGCCTGATGAAGATTCTCCGCGCCCTGAACTCCGCCCGGCAAAATCAAAACATCCGGACTTCCTTGATATTCCGACAAAAGCATATCGGCGATATAAACAACCCGCCGTGATCCGCGCACATTCTTCGAGCGCAAACCCGCCATGACCACATTCACGCCGGCACGGCGGAGAACATCCACCGGCGTCACCGCCTCCACTTCCTCAAACCCCTCGGCCAAAATCAACAACGCTTCTTTTCGCATATTCCCCTTTTAAAAGCAGATCGGGCGCAGCCCGATTCCGCTATCAGCCCACACACCCTCAAGCACGGCAAGGTTGTTTGAAATTTATTTTAATGCGAGTTTTGCGCCGAAGGACGCAACTGTCTGAGCAGAAAATAAGTTTCAAACAACTTCTCACGCACTTAAGCAGTGGCCGCCGCAACCTGTTGCCTAAATTCCTCTGTAAGTGCCGTGCTCAAATATCTTTCACCGAAACTCGGAATAATAACCACAATCAGCTTCCCTTTATTTTCAGGGCGCGAAGCCACTTGGACTGCGGCCGTTACAGCGGCGCCGGAGGAAATTCCGCACAGAACACCTTCTTCACGCGCGAGACGTTTCGCCATCGTGATTGAGTCTTCGCTTGAAACAGGCACGATTTCATCAATCAGCTTTGTATTAAGAACATCGGGCACAAATCCCGCGCCGATCCCCTGAATCTTATGCTTTCCCGGAGCACCGCCGGCAAGCACCGGTGATTCCGTAGGCTCAACCGCAATTGCTTTAAATGACGGCTTGCGGGATTTAATTACCTCAGAAACACCGGTAATGGTTCCGCCTGTTCCAACGCCTGAAATCAAGATGTCTACTTTACCGTCCGTGTCGCGCCAAATTTCTTCGGCGGTGGTTTGACGGTGAATTTCAGGGTTCGCCGGATTTTTAAACTGCTGGGGAATAAAACCGTTTTTAGTTTCAGTCAAAAGTTTTTCAGCGCGCGCGATCGCGCCTTTCATGCCTTCGGCACCGGGGGTTAAAACCAACTCCGCGCCTAAAAGCTTGAGCAACAAACGGCGCTCAAGACTCATCGTTTCGGGCATGGTCAACACAAGCTTGTACCCTTTGGCGGCACAAACAAAAGCCAAAGCGATTCCGGTGTTCCCGCTGGTCGGCTCAATAATGACGGAGTCTTTGTTGATCAGCCCTTTTTTTTCGGCGTCTTCAATCATGTTCGCACCGATACGGTCTTTCACGCTGGCCATCGGATTAAAAAACTCGAGCTTCAAAACAACATCCGCCGGCAACCCCTTCGTAATGCGGTGAAGCCGAACCAACGGCGTGTTTCCGATCGTATCAACGATGTTATTAAAAATTTTCATAAATTCCTCTTACTTCAGGTTTTAAAAGACGCTCGCACCTTGTCCGGTTTTTGTGACTCGGTACCGCGCTGAATGATTGATTAAACAAAACGCGTGTGCGATAGAGGCATTCTATCAAACAACCGGACGCCGTCCAAGGGAAGAGGTTCAAAAACGCCCCTGTTTAGACAGCGAAATCAGAATTAATGCTGGCTCTCAGGATGGGCATTGGGCTGCCCGTTGGGTTTGATTTCATTCACAATAAACGACTTTTGCCCAAAAATGTGGTCATTGGCAAAAATCCGGAACTCATATTCCCCCGCGTGAGGAAAACGAAGACCACGCAGATTAAAAACGAGCTCGTGGGTAATCAGAGGATTAGCAATTTGAATGGGTTCCGGCATTTCACTTTTGCCGATTGTGGCGTCATTCTGCAAGTCGGTCAATTCGAGCCGAAAGCGATACTTCCCCTGCGCGTCGGTCAACTTAATGTAAACCGAAAGCTGATAATGCGTACACGGAAACTGAACCGCGCCGATATTTTCAAAAACACCGATCAGGCTTTTTTTGTTCGTGCCGCGCTCGGTAATGACATAGTCACAGATCAGCATCGCGTTAGCTTTAGGGACAGGGATAATCGACATGCAGGGATTATACTAGCGGTTCATCCAAATTGAAATGACGAGTTCATCATTTCACAACAATACTCACCACTGTGTCTTGTCTCAAAAACAAATAGGACAAGACGGCTATTTTTCGAATTTTTTGAATACCGCAGGAAGACAATCTAAAATATCCCGCGCAATCAAACTGGTTTGTCCCATTTTTTTCGCAGACAAATCTCCCGCAAGACCATGCGCATAAACAGCGGCGCAAGCGGTTGAAAAATAGTCCTGCCCTCGTCCTAACAATCCCGCCAAAATACCGGTTAAAACATCTCCGCTGCCCGCGGCAGCCATTCCGGGATTACCGGTAAAATTAACAAACACCTTCCCGTCCGGCGCAGCGACAACCGTATGATGTCCTTTCAAAATCAAAAATATTCCGAATTTTTCCGCTGTTTCTTTGGCGAGATTCTTTCTCTTTAGATTGCCTGCACGAGGTACAGCAAGTTTAAATAGCCGCTCAAATTCACCCTCATGCGGAGTCAAAAAAAGAGGCGATTCCGAGTTCAGCAAAATTTCCGGACGCGCTTCAAAAGAATTTAACGCATCGGCATCCATCACTGTAGGAATTTTAGATTTCAGAATCAGCTTACGGATCAATTGAGCAGTCGATGGATTTCTCGAAAGTCCGGGACCGATTGCTAAAACATCCTGACCTTCCAAAAGCTTAATTATTTTCGTAAATGAGCGGACATGGAGTGAGCCGGAGGAAGTGGCCAAAAAAGGCCGCACCATTACCTCGGGATCTTTCCTCGCCACTACGGGATAAATCGCGTCCGGCACCGCCAAAGTGACAAGTCCGGCTCCGGATCTGAGCGCGCCTAATCCGGCAAGACTGGCCGCGCCGCTCATACCACGGCTGCCGGCAACCATCAGAACTCGGCCATAATCACCTTTGTGGGATTGTTTTTTTCGAAAAAGCAGGCGCTTCAAAAACGCAGGGGGCTGAATCACCGGGAGGATTTAAGAATGGCTGCCATTTGTTTAACGGCTTTTTCAATACCAACAAAAACAGAATGACAGACAATGGCGTAACCGATATTCACTTCTTCAATTTCCGCAATCTTTAAAAGCTCCGCCGTGTTTTCATAATCAAGTCCATGCCCCGCGTGAACATGCAACCCTAGTTTTCTTGCCAATTGTGAAGCAGTCTTGATGCGGTTCCATTCTTTCTTTTGAGCGACCCCTTTCGCGTTGGCATAAGAACCGGTATGAATTTCAATGGCAGGCGCGCCCAAAACCGAGGCCTGGCGAATTTGACGCGCATCGGGATCAATAAATAAACTAACTTGAGAACGGTGCTTCGCGAGAGCGGAAATCGTTTTTCGTAAATCGCGGGGCCGCTGAAAGAGATCCAGCCCGCCTTCCGTGGTCAACTCTACGCGTTTTTCCGGAACCAAGCAAATTTTCGCGGGTTTTATTTTAAGCGCAAATTTTAAAATCTTGGAGTTGACGGCCATTTCTAAATTAAGCGGAACCCGAAGCCTTCGCGCCAGATCAATTACATCCTGATCCTGAATATGCCGCCGATCTTCACGCAAGTGAACCGTAATGCTATCCGCACCGCCGCGGACGCACGCCAAAGCGGAATCAACTAAATCGGGAATGCCTTCTTTACGGGCCTGACGCAGCGTAGCGACGTGATCAATATTGACCCCGAGAGTGACGGTTTTTCTTTTCATTTTTTTGAAACTTCTCTTCGGAGAATCGCCTGAATTTGAGCGCGCTTTTCTTCTTTCAGGCTGACTCCCTGAGGAAAAACCCAAAAAACATCTGCCAAATGCTCTCCGTAATCAAGCCCGGTGAGATCAGCGTAAGCATGAATTTGTGACGCCTCTAAGTTCTGAAGTACTCGGCTTGGTCCCTGCACCTTTATCGAAATTTTCTGCGGATTGAGTTCCGCGATACCCAGCGAACCGGATGGCCGAACCATTTTAATCGGAACATCCACTAATTCTTTTTCATCGGAAACCTCATGAACCGGAACATACACGTCCACTGCGTCCACATCCAAAACAACCGCGTGGGCCGGCAAATCAAAATCCGTGGTCAAACGAAAAGACCGGGTACGACCGGTCAGGCTAATGGGCTTGGTCATGGCGGCAGTCATTTTTTCAATTTGCCCCTTCGGTCCCTGTACCATCACCGCATTCGGATCCATTTGCAGTTCTTCATCGCGAATTTTATAACCCAAAGCCGGCTCGCCGACAAAATGAGGCTTCACAGGGAGTTTTTGTGTCACAACTTCATCCACAACAACCCGCACAACCTGAGGTTCAATTCTAAGCACCTGCATCTCCACGCTCGGCAAACTAATTTCCCGCGGGTCTGTGTGAAAAGAATATTCGCCGGCCTGCTTCATTTCCCTGCCAAATTCATGCTTCGCGCGAATATCCGCGCCGGCAACCTGACTGACCATGGCGCGCGGAGCTTTGATCGTAATCCGTAGTTTTTCGCTGGAAACCTTAAGAATGCTGATATTTTTATTTTCGATGGATA
This sequence comes from Candidatus Multiplicimicrobium inquinatum, assembly GCA_002344825.1. GTDB lineage: Bacteria > Omnitrophota > Omnitrophia > Omnitrophales > Aquincolibacteriaceae > Multiplicimicrobium > Multiplicimicrobium inquinatum. The sequence goes on from DDUN01000023.1 coordinate 115,125, forward strand.
CAGAAAGCGGAATGGTACGGACAATCTCAACACTTTCTTCGTTGACTGCGTAATACCAAAGCCCGACGGCAAGCCCCAGCGAAATCAACTTCAGCTTCCAATTACGTCTAAGCCACTGGCTCATGAGGGGCCCCGCTGAGAAAGTAATTTTGAAAGCCAAGACAAAAGACCGCTCTGCGGCGCTTCTTTGTTTTGAGTCTCAAAAAT
>DDUN01000023.1:115728-136725 GCA_002344825.1 Candidatus Multiplicimicrobium inquinatum
GCTAAATCGGGATTATTGGACAAAGGGAAAAAAGCACCCGAGCAAACAATGCGCCCTCCCGCGATAATCACACCGCCGTCATGCGTCGGGGTATGGGGATCAAAAATAGAAATAAGAATGTCGGATGTGACGCGCGCATCAATATCCATACCGCCTTCAACTTCATCGCGCAAACTCATGCCGCGCTCAAGCGCGATTAACGCGCCGTGATTTCTCCGCGCAAGCTCTTGAGTGGCTTTAACCACCTCATCCAAAACGCCGCCCGGCTGAAAACCGCTGCGCCCCATTGTTTTTTGGCCGATACGCGCGAGCCCCCTGCGCATTTCAGGCTGAAAAATAATCAAAAACGCGACAACACCCACTGCGAACAACTTGGATAAAACCCAGATGACGGCATTAAGGTCCAAAAACTTAGCGATGTTGAAAATAACCGCAAGCATCACGAGCCCGACAAAAACCTGGGCAACGCGGGTGCCGATAAAAAAACGCATCAGCCAATAAACGAGCGCCCAGATCAAAACAATTTCGCTGACCGGCCGCCAAAGAGAAAAAAGGATTTCAAGCATAAAGGAGATTATACAGGGACTCGACGCTCGGAGCCAGAAGGGGTTTCATAAGCAGGTTTGAGAGGGGGTCTAAACTCTGAAATACCGATCGTGGTTGCGCGGAGCGCAGAGCCTCTATGTCAGAACAGCGACTGAAGCTTCGAGGGTGGGTTTTTACCAAAGTGCTTGTACGCTTTTTCGGTCAAAATACGTCCTGTGGATGTACGGCGTAAAAACCCCTGCTGAATCAAATAAGGCTCACATAACTCTTCAATTGTTTCCGCGTCTTCACTAACCCCCACAGCAATGCTTTGAACACCCGCGGGGCCTCCGCCGCAGCGCTCCATTAAGTATTTAATCACGCGCAAATCAAGTTCATCCAGCCCTTCGCTATCAACACGCAGGCGCTCAAGCCCTTTCAAAGCCGCCGGCTTCGTAATTTTACCGTCCCCTTCCACCTGGGCGAAGTCGCGCACACGGCGCAAAAGACGGTTCGCAATACGCGGAGTTCCGCGCGCGCGGCGCGCGATCTCCAAAGCCCCCTCCGCATCCGCGGGCACATTCAAAATGGACGCGGAACGCGTTACGATTTTCGCAAGATCCTCGAAATCATAATATTCCAAATGCTCCACAATGCCGAAACGCGAGCGTAAGGGCGCGGTCAAAAGTCCGCTGCGCGTCGTCGCGCCGACCAAAGTAAATTTAGGAATATCCATTTTCACCGAGCGGGCATGCGGCCCTTTATCAATCATGATCTCAATCGAAAAGTCTTCCATCGCGGAATAAAGATATTCTTCCACCACATGCGGAATACGGTGAATTTCATCAATAAACAAAACGTCTCCCGCTTCAAGGTTGGTTAAAATGCCGGCAAGGTCTCCCGCGCGCTCAAGCACAGGTCCTGCAATTTGGTGAATTTTCGCGTTCATTTCTCGCGCAACAATATTGGAAAGCGTGGTTTTGCCCAAACCCGGGGGGCCAAACAATAAAATATGATCCAGAGGTTCGTTGCGGCGTTTCGCGGCTTCGATGTAAAGCTTGAGGTTGTCTTTTACTTTGTGCTGACCGACAAACTCATCCAACAGTGACGGGCGCAGTGAAAGTTCAACCGCCGTTTCTTCGGGTGTCGGATTCTGGTCAATGATACGGTCAGAGAAGTTAGGCATGAGAGATTATACCGAACGAAGAACCAGGAACCAAGAACCAAGAGTATGATTTTTAGCGTTTAGAATTGACTCGGCGGTTGAGCTAAATGCTGGTTGCGCTTTGCGCAGAGGCAAAAAAAAACGACTCAGATCTTAGATGTGACGAAGCGCGTTGCGAACCAATTTATCCACAGCGAGCTTTTCAGGCGCGGACTTCTGAGCCTTGTCCACCGCGGTCTGGGCTTCATTCTTGGAGTATCCGAGCGCGATCAACGCCTGAACCGCGTCTTCCGCCTCGCTCGATAGCAAGGGTGACGTGCTCTTCGCGCCGGAAGTTTTTCCGCCTTCAAGAATCACTTTTTCGCGAAGCTCGATCACAATGCGCTCAGCGGTTTTCTTGCCGATTCCGGAAACCGAAGTCAAAACCGCGACATTTCCCTCTTTGATCGCGGCCTTTAAATCTTCCACCAAGATACCGGACAAAGCGGTGTTGGCGATTTTGGGCCCAATTCCGGAAATGGAAATCAGCATGCGGAACATTTTGCGCTCTTCTTCGGTCGCGAATCCATAAAGCAATTGCGCGTCTTCGCGCACGACAAAATGCGTGAGCAGCTTTACTTGCTCGCCAAGCGCGGGCAAAGAGGCGTAAGTAGAAACCGGAATGGTCAGATCATAACCAATGCCCGCAACTTCAATGATGACAGACGTTGGAGTTTTCTCCATCAGTTTTCCAGACAAATAATTATACATAGATTAGACCACCGACTGAAGACTGAAGACTAACGACTTTTTCATGAGGCACATTCTAGTTTTTTTTCGTTCGGCTCAGAAGAAGTTTTATTTTGTCACTCTTGTGTCGGTTGTCGTTGGTCGTTAGTCGTCGGTCTTTCACGATGCTTTTAGCGTTGTGAAGATGGCATATCGCGATCGCCAAAGCGTCCGCCGAATCAGCGTAAGGCGTCTCTTTCAAACTTAAAAGGCGTGTCACCATATACGAAACCTGCTCTTTCGTCGCACGGCCGTTCCCCGTAACAGATTGTTTAATGGAAGTCGGAGCGTATTCAGCCAGAGGAATCCCCGCCTCTTCGGCCGCAAGCATCGCGCAAGCGCGCGCTTCACCGATACGCACCACGGCCTGAATGTCTTTGGCGAAAAATAAATTCTCAAGCGCAAGCACATCGGGCTTGAACTCACGAATCAAGCGCTTGATCTCCTCAAAAATCTGGTGGAGGCGCTTTTCAATCTTCGCGGTGGATTTAGTTTTAATAACCAAGGCATCAATTAGTTTATAACGATTGCCTTCGCCCTCAATAATTCCCGCGCCACAGCGATGCGTCCCGGGATCAATTCCAAGAACTCTCATTCAAGACCCTTCAATACTTCGTCGGGAATTTCGGCGTTGCTGTAAACATTCTGCACATCATCATTCTCTTCCAATGCTTCGATCAGTTCCATTACCGCTTTCGCGTTTTCAGGCAATACTGCCACCATGTTCTTAGGAATCATGGTGAGTTCTTTTACCTCAGGCTTAATTCCCGCTGTTTCAAGCGCGTGCTGAATCGCGCCAAAATCAGAGGGCGCTGTTTTAATTTCAAAGCCTTCTTCCGTTACCGCAAAATCTTCCGCTCCAGCATTCAAAGCAAGCTCCATCAACTTGTCTTCGGTGGAAATGGATTTAAGAACGAAGAAGTACCCCTTTTTCTCAAACATAAACGAAACCGAACCCGCGCTCGCCGGAGAACCGTTATTCTTAGTAAAAATCGTTCGTACGTCCTGCGCCGCGCGGTTTTTGTTATCCGTAAGGCAGGCAACTAAAATCGCAACGCCCTGCGGTCCGTAGCCTTCGTAAGTAATGCTTTCATAGTTAACACCCTCTATGTCCCCGGTGCCTTTTTTAATCGCGCGTTCAATATTCTCCGTGGGCATGTTCACGTCTTTCCCCGCCTGAATAGCCGAACGAAGCCGGAAATTCGAACCGGGATCTCCGCCGCCTTCTTTTGCCGCGACCATAATTTCACGCGTCACCTTGGTAAAAGCCTTACCCTTTTTTGCGTCGGTAATTGCTTTTGCGTGTTTGATTTTCGACCATTTATTATGACCCGCCATTTTCACCTCACCCAGCTTCTGAAAAAAGTTATCTGCTTCGTTGCAAGCTTCGCTTTTTCGTGCGGCGTAGATTTCCACTACGCCTCCTAGGTCGCTTGCCTGCGCCTCGCATCTAAACTTTTTTGATAAGCCTTTTATTTTTTATTAATGCAAAAAAACATCACGGAAAACGCGATGAGCGGTTCTCCGATTAACAGCCCATCACCCCAAGGAAGCGATTAAAGTTTAAAGCGGTTTGATTTGAGCCGCGAGTTCTGCGTCAAAGGACGCAGCTGTTTGAGCGGAGCAAATCAAACCGTTTAAACTAACAACTTACAAACAACCCAATCGCGCATTCGCTTTAAAACTTGCGCCGTCAATCGCTTCCAGCATCTTCAAAACATCGCGCGTTGCTTTCACATCATGCACCCGAAAAAAGCGAGCGCCTTTCGCGTAGCCCTGTGCCACGCAAGCGGCCGAACCAAACTCGCGCTCATGCACATCCCGCCCCGTCACATGACCGATGAATGACTTTCTCGACGCGCCTAAAAGCAAGGGGCAACCCAGCCTCCCGAATTGCTCCAAATGTTTCAATAGAAAAAGATTTTGCTCGAAATTTTTTGAAAAACCTAAACCAGGATCAAGCACAATGGCTTCTTTCGCGACACCCTGCTCCAACGCGGAATCACGGGATTGCGCCAACTCTTCCGTTACTTCCTTAATTAAATCTTCGTAAACTGCGAGCTTCTGCATGGTTTCCGCGTTTCCCCGGCGGTGCATCAGCACAAGCCCTGCTCGGTACCGTGCTGCGATTTCCGCGAGCCTTCCGCCCGAATCACGCAATCCGCTGACATCATTAATAATTTCAGCACCCGCTTTCAAACAAGCTTCTGCAACATCCGGATGCGTGGTATCAATTGAAACCGGAACGAAAAGTTTTTTCAGTCTCTCTAAAACGGGCACAAGCCTTGCGATTTGAACTTCCGCCGAAACTGGATCAGCGCCGGGCCGCGTCGACTCCGCGCCCAAGTCCAAAATATCCGCGCCGTCGGCAATTAACTTTTGTCCCTGAGAAAACGCGGCGTCCGCCTCAAGAAATCGGCCTCCGTCGGAAAATGAGTCGGGAGTAATATTGAGAATCCCCATAATGCGGGGTTTTTCAAAAGAGAGATCACGAGATGGGAGTTTCCACGCCTGCATTCTGCCCTCAAATTTTAAAATTAAAAAAGTGACGGCGCCGGCGCAGAAAGAGTCGGCGGAGGCGGGGGCTCTTCCGTCTTGGGAGAGGCTAGACCGCATACGATACGAATTTCTTCTTCATCCAAAGTTTCTTTTTCAAGCACACGTGCGGAAAGCCGATCCAAAAGGTCGCGATTCTTTTCCATCAAGACGTAAGTCTCTTTATAACAGCCTTCCACGATCGTTCGGATTTCTTCATCAATCATTTGCGCGGTTTGTTCGGAATAGTCTTTGCCGCGTGAAAAATCACGCCCAAGAAAAACTTCAGATTGAGATTTGGAACCATAAGCCAAATTCCCGATTCTTTCGCTCATGCCCCACTCACACACCATCGCGTGAGCCAACTGCGTCGCGCGCTGTAAATCATTCGAAGCGCCGGCGGTAATTTCATTGAAATAAATTTTTTCCGCGATACGTCCGCCCAAAAGAACTTTGATGCGATTCAAAATCTTACCGCGTGAATAGTCGCGGTTTTCTTCATCGGGGCGCTGAAGCGTGTAGCCCGCGATACCGTAACCGCGCGGAATAATCGAAATCTTATGAACGGGATCAGAGTCCGGCGTCAAAATAGCAACGAGCGCGTGCCCTGCCTCATGCACTGCGGTCACTTTTTTATCTTTATCGGAAACCACACGGCTTTTGCGCTCGGGTCCCATCATGACTTTTTCAGTCGATTGTTCAAAATCTTCCTGCGTCACCGCCGGTTTGTTGCGGCGCGCCGCGAGCAAAGCCGCTTCATTCACCAAGTTCGCCGCGTCCGCACCGGAGTAGCCCACGGTGATCTTCGCAATTTTTTTCAGATCAACGCTGGCATCCATTTTAATTTTTTTGGTATGCACCAAAAGTAAAGCTTCACGGCCTTTCGCGTCAGGAAGATCAATCACAACCTGGCGGTCAAAACGGCCCGGACGCATCAAAGCGGAATCCAAAACATCAGGACGGTTGGTTGACGCAATCAAAATGACGCCGGCTTGTGTGTCGAAACCATCCATTTCCACCAAGAGCGCATTCAGAGTTTGCTCACGCTCATCATGTCCGCCGCCGACACCGGCAAAACGCTGGCGTCCGACCGCGTCAATTTCATCGATAAAAATAATCGCACCGCGCCCGCCCGCTTTGGCCGCTTTCTTGGCCTGCTCAAACAAATCGCGCACACGCGCCGCGCCCACACCCACAAACATTTCAACGAAATCAGAACCGCTGATCGAAAAGAAAGGGGCATCGGCTTCGCCCGCAACGGCCTTTGCGATCAAAGTTTTACCCGTTCCCGGGGGACCCATCAGAATCACACCCTTAGGAATGCGTCCGCCCAATTTTTGAAATTTGGAAGGCTCGCGTAAAAACTCGATGACTTCTTTTAACTCTTCTTTGGCTTCATCGCAGCCAGCCACGTCTTCGAACGTGACTTTATTTTTTTTACTCGCAATTTGCGCGCGTGATTTACCGAATGAAAAAATCTTACTTCCGCCCTGCGACATACCGCGGTAGAGAAAGAACCAAAGCAATCCGATGAAAATAAGCGCGGGAATCACATGCTGAAAAAAGTAACGCACAAAATAATTAGGCTGAACCACGCGAAAATCACGGATATTTTGGCGCAAAAGCGGAATCATTTCTAAATCCGCAGGCGGAATATCCACACGAAAATTTTTGCCGTCGATGGTCTTGCAATGCACGGAGCTTTCCATCAGCTCACAAGTTTGAATGACATGCGATTCGGCATTCGCGACCACACGGCGGTAAAACTCAGAATAACTGAGTTTTTCGCCCTCCACGCCCGGAACCACAAAAAACTGAAAAAAGGTATAAACCGCGAATGGGATCAAAAGCAGAATAAACGTCCGTTTGCGCTCCGGATCCGGTGCGCCGGGTTTTTTTCCGGGGCGCTTTCCCTGATTTTTCTTATTTAAATTATTGTCAGTCATAGTTCACTCAAAATGATGTCTCAAAGACTGCACAGTCTATCACAGAGGTATTCAAGAGGGCAAACGACTATCGGGCGTTTTTAGCTCGAGAGCATTCAACTGTAATTGTGTTCTTATTCCCCACAAGCTTAATCCCACGCGGTAAATCCATTACAAAAGCCGATTTCCCTAAACTGCTTTTAATTAAAGCGGCATGCTCAAACAACACTCCCGCGGAAGGGTCAAGCCTTTTAATCAACCGATCTAAAACGCGGAACTGCAAAGCAAAATGCGCCTCACGAAAAACAAGCGCACGCAGCCGAATCATTCTCTTCCCGCTCTGAATCAGAGCCTTTTTCTCAACCTGTACCGCCAAAGCTTCGATCAGCTCATTTTCATCGCGGACAATTTCGGGAATACGCGCCAAAGCGCGCGCCACCTGCGGATTGATTTGTTTCTGTAAATAAGGCAAAACTTGCAGGCGGATTCGATTACGCAAAAATTTTGGCGAGCGATTCGTTTCATCTTCACAAAAAGCAAAGCGGTGTTCTTTTAAAAAATGGCTGATTTCTGTTTTTAAAAAAGGTAAAAGTGGGCGGACGCATTTCATTTTTTCAAAAACAAAAACCTCACGAATCGCCTCCAATCCGCGCGGTCCCGTCCCCTGACACATCCGCATCAAAACCGTTTCGGCTTGATCGTCGGCGTGATGCGCTAAAAGCAATGCGTTTTGTTTTGTCTTTTGATAAACCGTGCGCAGAAAACGGTATCTTTGCGCGCGTGCCCATTCTTCAATCGAAAGTTTATTTTGATTTTTCTTTTCCGCGCGTCCCGCAAAGAATGGAACCTGATACTGCGCGGCAAGTTTTTTAACAAAGAGCTCATCCCGTTTTGCGGTTCGCGCACGAAGCCCATGATTAAAATGCGCTAAAGCCAAATGGGTTTCAGGAAAAGCCATGCGAACAAGATGAAAAAGCGCGACCGAATCCGCCCCGCCGGAACAGCCAATTAAATACGACCCTTTCGGCTTCAAAACCCCCTTTGAAAGGGCATGTCTTTGAAAGCGGTAAACGAGGGATTTTTGGTCGAAAGCAGGGTCTGGTTTTGACTTTAGAAATTTCATGCACGCCTATATTGTCGAAAATAAAGAGCTATGCTAGCATACGCGCTCTTCGCGACGGGGTAGCTCAGTTGGTAGAGCGCAGGACTCATAAGCCTGTTGTCGGGAGTTCGATCCTCCCCCCCGTCATGATTCACTCGCAAATCGATTTCATTCGCTCAAACAGCCGCGTCGTTGTCGCGGAACTCGCTCGGTGAAATCAATTAGCTCGCTCATTAAGGCCCCCCTGCTAGATCTACGCACGTGGCACAGCATATTTAAAAATCAGCTTGATATATCCGGTAAGTCCTTCAACTTTTTACCATTGAACGTGAAATAATTCGCTCCTTGATACGCCCCACTAGCTGTTAGTTCACCACGCTGCTCAAACAATCGATACGTGAGCGGTGAAAGTTTCCAAACTTGCCCCGCATATTCAACCTCACGTTCACCAACAACTTTTACTGTAATTTCTTTGTCAGCGACAAAAACAACCTCATCACCATCCTTCAAACCTTTACGATAAAAACTGAACCTCTGACTCTGCGCGCGCGCATTCGTCACTTCTTCAAAATCACGCTCTTTGTTCACTTCTTTTGGAAAGACAAGTTTCCCCTCAAATGAAAGGAGCAACTGCTTCACCAGCTCAACATCAAGCGCAAATAATTCGCTTTCCGCAATGCGCTGCCGCTCAAAAATTTCGTGAAGCAAAGCTTCTTTTTCCTTGTAACCTTCGAGCTCAATCGCAAACGCACGCTTCAAACCAACAACGTTGTAATAGCCATTTGCCTCTAAATTACGCATGCGTTCTTGGTAAGCATCTAAACCTGTCTGACCGATTTTTATAAGACCAGACACGGCGGTTGTCATGATGTAAACAATTCCCTTTTGCATACAACTTCTTCTTTCGTTTAATAAAAACCTGCTTCGCAATGATGAAAAAACACTATCAATGCCCGCACAGGAATTAACCCCTAAATAGGGTCAACTTGCGATTCCTGTGGAAGCGCGGGTTGACTCAAACCGTGAAACCTTTTTGATAAAAAAGTTTCTCCGTTTCACAGCCCCCTCACCCTATTGATGCAGGAAAGTTGAAACTAAAAGTTTGGGAATGCGAGTTCCGCGACAGCGACGCGGCTGTTTGAGCAGGCCAAAAGTTTTAGTTTCAACATGGGCCAACTTTTGCATCAACTAAACAAAAGCTTACCAGGTCACAGCACCTTCGGAAGCAGAGCTGACGGATCTGGCATACTTCGCCATCACACCCTGAACATAATGCGGCTTCGGAGCCTTCCATTTCTTAAGGCGCTTCTTGATTTCAGCGGCTGAAACGACCATATCGATTTTATTCTTATCCACATCGATGCGAATAATATCGCCGTTTTTCACAGCGGCAATCGGACCGCCCATCGCGGCTTCCGGAGAAACATGGCCTATCATAAACCCGCGTGTCGCGCCCGAAAAACGACCGTCAGTAATCAACGCCACATGTTCGCCGAGCCCCTCGCCAACCAGCGCCGCGGTGACCGCAAGCATTTCGCGCATCCCGGGTCCGCCGCGCGGCCCCTCATAACGAATCACAACCACATCGCCTTTTTTGATCTTCTGATCTTTGACGGCTTTGAACGCGGCTTCTTCCGTATCAAAAACTTTGGCGGGTCCTTCATGAAAAGTTCGTTTATGTCCCGCAACCTTAATCACACAGCCTTCGGGCGAAAGATTGCCTTTTAAAATCACAAGCCCGCCCGTGGGCTTGATCGGATTATCCAAAGGACGAATCACTTGCTGATTCTTAAGTTCTTTCGCGTCGATCGCTTCTTCGCTGATGGTTTTGCCCGATACAGTGAGACATTCAGAATGCAAAAGCCCGGCGTCAAGCAACCGCTTCGCCACCACGCGGAATCCGCCGGCGCGATAAGTATCATTTGCTACAAATCGCCCGCCCGGCTTCAAGTCACCAAGCAAAGGTGTTTTTTTGCTGATCTTGTCGAATTCGAAAATATCCAATTTCAAACCCGCTTCTTTCGCAAGCGCCATCAAATGCAAAACAGCATTCGTTGAACCTCCGGTAAGACAAACGGCCGCGATCGCGTTTTGAATGGATTTTTTCGTGATGATATCCGAAGGACGAATATTCTCTTTCAAAAGCCGCATCACTTGCCGACCCGCTTCATAACACGCTTCATCTTTTTTGGGGTCCATGGCAGGAATTTCATTCGTGCCCATCGGCGAAATTCCCATAATCGCGAAAGCCGTTGCCATGGTGTTCGCGGTGAATTGACCGCCGCAAGCACCAGCATTGGGACAAGCTTGGTTTTCAACTTGGCAAAGCTGCTTCAGGCTGATCTGACCGGCGGAATATTTGCCCACCGCTTCAAAAACTTCCTGAATGGTAATATCTTTACCTTCATGACTGCCGGGATCAATTGTTCCGCCGTAAATCATCAGTGACGGAACATTCAAACGGGCAAGTGCCATCACAGTTCCGGGAATTGTTTTGTCACAGCCTGAAAGCGCGACAACTCCGTCAAAATAATGTCCGCGCGCGACAAGCTCAATCGAGTCCGCGACAATTTCACGGCTGATGAGCGAAGTCTTCATGCCCTCAGTGCCCATCGTAATTCCATCGGAGATCGCAATCGTGTTGTACTCTAGCGGCGTTCCGCCCGCGGCACGAATGCCTGCTTTCACTTTTTCGGATAGCCGGCGCAAATGCGAATTGCAGGGTGTGGTTTCAATCCAGGTATTTGCCACACCGATCAGCGGTTTTTTCAGATCATCATCGGTTAAACCCAGCGCTTTCATCATCGCTCGCGCGGGCGCCCGTGATGGACCTTCAGTAATTGTGGAACTGTTTTGATTAAGCTTCATATTATGACTCCTGGTACTTCCTCTGATACTGAAATGACGCTTGGCGGCATTTTTAAACATGACTCAGCGCCGCGGCTTGTCGCCTAATACCTAATATTTAGATAGTAACAAACCCTTGCGGGAAAATAGAATTATACTAGCGCTTCCTTAAAATTGAAATGATGAGTTCATCATTTTAAAATATCCCTCTGCACTATCTCCAACCTCAAAAATAAAATCGCACAGGGCAAGATGGAGCCGAAATGAGAAATAAGAATTCAGAATTTGGGAGTTCAGGTGTATAATCGCCCTCATGATCACGAAAGTAAAACCCATTCAGGGTAAATACCCCGTTTCAAAAGAACACAAGTTTGACGCTTTTATTTTTGACATTGATAATGTCCTTATTGATACACGCCACTCTTATCTTGAAAGCATTATTAAAACCATCGAGGTCTATTTAACCCACGGGCAAATTCCCTTTTTTAGCGGCAGTAAGGGCTCGGGGAAAAAAACCATCCTGACACTAGAAGACATCGATGAATTCAAAATGCTCGGCGGTTTTAATGACGACTGGGACTGCACTTACGGACTTTTGATTTATTTACTTTCGCTTCCGGTTAAAAAACGCACGCTTGAAGATTTGCGCACCAAAGTTGCCATGTCCACCTTTGTAAAAAAAGTGAAAACACGCCCGCTGGGCACCAACGGCATTACAGATATGCTCGGCTCGCATCCCGGAATTAAAATTGAGCGCATCGGCCGTATTTTTCAGGAAATTTATTTAGGCAAAGGTCTTTTTACGCAAACCGAAAAAACCCGCCCTTTCTTTTGGAAAAAACGCGGACTGATGGACCGCGAAAAACTGATTTTCCGTCCCCAGCTTCTGCAAAAATTCAAAGAATCAGGCATCAAGCTCGGCATCGCCACAGGTCGTCCCCGCTTTGAAGCGATTTACGCTTTAAGAAAATTTGAAGTACTTGAGTACTTCGATGCCATTACAACCATGGATGAAGTCAAAGCCGCCGAACAAGCCCAGAAAAAATCGCTGCGTAAACCGCATCCGTTTTCGCTAATCGAAAGCGCGAAAAAAATTGGTCTTAAAAAGAAGTTTCTCTATATTGGTGATTTACCCGACGACATGCTCGCCGCGAACGCGGCAAAGAAAGAAATTAATATTTGCTCCGCGGGCTTTCCGCTTTTCTCGGCGAATCCGTTCCACGCTCAGCAGGAACTCAAAAAAGCCGACGCTGATTTTCTGCTTCAGCATCCGCATGACTTATTGAAATTAGCGGGCATTTAAGAAAATAAAAAAGCCGAGTCTTGCGACCCGGCTCGCTCTTGGGATCAAGGTTTTTTAATTATGTTCTAAACCTCACCTTCTCTGCTAACCGTTTCATAATTTTAAATTCTTTACTAGTCCTATAATCACGCAACAGCACAACAAGCTTTTCGTTGGGCTTGATGACATATGGATTTAATGTTTCAAAATATTTGCGGCTATCAACTTTCAAGATACTCATGTATCCATAAAAATAAATTTTATAGCAATTCAATCCATCATATCGAGACCTTTGAGGGTTTAATTGGGGGACCAAACTTGAATCATAATCAAATTTGGAAACTATAACTGAAAACTGTTCTGAGCTACCTGGATCTCCACGGATTAGTAAATCGCGCAATTTTGCTTCATGTGAGCCTAAATCCACTTTTTCAAAAAAACCATGCGAAGACACGCCTGCGCGCCACAGCATTGACATGTAAAACAGCTTTAAACTCTTATAGTCATAGCTATCAACAACATAGGCCAACCTAGCCCCGTTATCGATCATGTATTTTTCTTCTACGAATTCTTGCTTAAAAAAAACTGCCGCGTAGCTATCCCACTCCCCTATTTTATTGTCACACTGAGCACAAAGAATTCCCTCATCATAAACCCCCACGGGTGCTTTTTTGGGGTATTCATTTGGCTTATTAGAAACTAGTTTTGTGGGCTCCTTAGCAGGCTCTAAGTTATAAAGTCCCTTAGGAATAATATGAGCCTTTATTAATTTTTTATCCTCTAAACACAAACAACATTTACCCGTATGCATATTTAATTCTATTTTTTAACTTATTTTGTTTGTGCTTGGATTGTCTCGCAACTAGACGCTGGGACATTGCTAAATGTATCAGGTTCAAAATTATACCGTACTTGTCAGATTGCTACCTTCACGACAATGATAAACAAGCGCAGCAGAGTAAGACGGAGCTGCGGATAAAACGGGAAACGCCGCAGGCAGACCTGCCAAGGCTTTCTCCGATGACAGCCCACCCACCCCCATTTGCGATAAACTCAAATAAAAATCTTCTGAATGCGAGTTCTGCGCCGTCAGGACGCAGTTGTCCGAGCAGGCAGAAGATTATTTATTTGAGTGAACCACTTATGAAAGACTAGATTCCTGCCTGTGCGAAAATGAAAGAAAGAAACGAATCGCAGCAATAAAAAAAGCCGGGTCTTGCGACCCGGCTTTTGAAGATTTAAAAATTAAAACTTAACGGTAATCTGTCCGTCTTGAGCGGCACCTTCAACCACGTAGACCAAGATACGGATACGGCTAAAATCAACATCCTTAAAAGCCCATAGCGGAATTTGCCACGCTTGAGCCGCTGTTGTAACTCCTCCAAGCCGAATAAAAGCTTTATTTCCATCAACATCCTCAATTTCAAGTTTGAGAGAAGGATAATTACCCTGAACAACAAAAGTCAGACTTGATGAAGCACTTAAATCAATGCTTTCAATTTCGGTTGAACTAAAGTCATCATAAGTCACGGCAACGCCTCCCCACGGCTCGCCTCCCGTAATGTTGACAGTGACTCCCGTTCCGGCTGATTGCCCGGAGCTCGGCGATGGATCATAAGCGCCTCCGACAGTAAAACCTGTCAACGGAGAAGGGCTGTTCGGCACAACTGTGTTCGGATCCAAAGCAGGGTTCGGGCTGAATGCCGGCCCGGCATAGGGGTTGTCACCGACATTCAGATTCAATACCGCTGTTTTTACCGTGACAAAGTCTTCAATGATCACAAAATTAATATTTTTAATCGCGGTTAAATCAACTTTGGTAAAAATATCCGCGTTGAACGAAAAAAACTGCTCGCTGCCATTTACTCCGTGAAGGTAAGCAATATCTTTTTTACCTTTCTTATCTTCGATTTCGACTTTGATTGTGCCAGTGCCCGCGGACAAACTCGCCCCGAGCGTAATCTGCATGTGACTTAAGTCCCGAGTTTCAACGATAGTCGTTCCAAAATCATCAAAGCTCGTAATGCTTCCGGCATAGCTGTTGTTTTTAGAAACATCAAATACCACACCGAACTCACTCGGGCTGCTTTGTGTCAGCGACGCGGTTGCCTGAGTAGCTTTCGGCTTGCTCGCAAAAACAACCAAATTATTAATGCCCGTCAGTTGAGCCACATCAGCTTCGGTTTTCGCGGGGTCGGCAAAAATCGCTTTCTGCGCCGGCATTGCGCGGCCGTATTCGTCATAAGCGGTTTTTACATTCTTCCAAGCGCCGTTCGCGAAAGTATCCAGATTTCTGACGAGAAGCTTATTAGTCGGATAATACTGCATTGAATCAAGCGAGGCGCTTTTAAGCGACCCGTCCGCATTAAAAACACGTGTATGAATCGTTAAAGATTTTCCCGCTTCATTCCATGTCCACTCCTTCTTCGTCCAAATCCCGGTCGCAGCCAACGTGTCGAGAGTTCTTTCGGCCGCTTTTCCGTTAGCATGATAAGAGCGGTGATCCAAGCTCGCGGTTTTCAAAGCTCCATTTGCGTCAAACACACGCGTATCGATAACAAGTGCTCGCGCCGCGGAATCCCAAGCCCACTCTTGCTTGGTCCAAACTCCGGTGGCGGCCAGCACATCCAAAGTTCGCTCTGCCATTTTTCCATTAGCGTGGTAAATGCGATGATCTAAACTAGCAGTCTTAAGAGAGCCATTAGCATTAAACACCCGCGTATTAATCACAAGCGCACGTCCTGCATCGTCCCATGCCCACTCTTGCTTGGTCCATATTCCGGTCGCCGCCAAGACATCAAGAGTCCGCGTTGCAGCCTTACCGTTCGAGTGATAAGTACGGTGATCCAAACTTGCGGTTTTAAGAATTCCTGTCGCGGTGAAAACACGGGTATCGACCACGAGCACACGACCCGCGTCATCCCATGCCCACGCTTGCTTGGTCCATATGCCTGCTGCGGTCAGCACATCAAGCGTGCGTGCCTCGGATTTACCATTCGCATGATAGGTACGGTTATCAAGATTTGCCGTCGAAAGAGCTCCGCTTGCAAGATAAATACGAGTCTCCAGCTTAGTCAGCTGATTGTTGTCCATCTCGGTCAAAATTTGCTTTTGAATCACAGTCGTATTTTTAAAATAATAAGTATCCTCTTGCTTCAATTCGTCACGAAGTCCTGTTTCAAAAAAAGTTTCGCTTTTGCGTTGCCCGTCTGTCGGACTCACTTTCACAAAATCTTTGGACGCAACTTTACCGTTTGCGTGATACGAAATACGGGTTGTTTGAGAAAGGGTTAACACTCGATTGCGATCAAATGTTTCCGCCAACTGATAAACCAGCCGACCTTGCATATCGTAATGCTTTTCGTCACGGGTTTTGGTAATGCCTCCGGGGTGAAAAGTTTCTTTCACAACAACCTGAAACGGCAAAATGACATCGCTTATTTCGATTGTGTACGGAGCGGTCACATAACCGTCGCTGAATCCAAAACTTTGAAGCGACACGCTGGAAAAACCGGCGCGCGAAATGGGCACAACCACTTCCTGCCAGGTGTTATCGCCCGAGACGGTGATGCCGAAATTTGATCCGATAAGGCCGAAACCCTCGTTTTTGGTTCCAGAATAAACATAAGTCCCGGTTCCCCAAAAACCAAGCGTCAAGGGTTGCTCGGACGAAACACGAAATCGAACCGTGATGCCCTCAATATTTCCGAGATTGATTGCGGGCAATTTAAGAACAGATACGGTATGGTTGACGCCATTGAAATCAGCCTGCACTTCTAAGTTATCATCCGCGTTTTTAGAAAGAGTTGTGTTAGATGTCCCTCGCCAATCTCCAAAATCATCCACCAGGTTTCTCCCCGGCAAAGGGGGTACCGTCGGAGGCAATTGAGCCATCTCGGGCGCTTCCGCAACCGATGAAAGAGGGCTGACATTATCAAACGGATCGCTCGGCGGTAAGCTTTCGGGGGCATCCTCTTGCGTCAGTGACTCAGGGTCATCAAGAGAAACAACTGCCTGCGCGTTTCCTTTCGAATCCAAAATTAAATCAGCGGCAAATAAAGGCTCAAAGGAGGTTGCCAGAAAAATGGGTAGCATCATGATTGCGGCTAGTTTTTTATTTTTCGATTTGTTTTTCATAACAATCTCCGTTTTACCTTCCTAAAGACTTTTAAAATTATTTAATCTTAAAGTATCGTAACATCCCGTAAAGGAATTTCAATAGCTATAAATTATAAAAATTTAATCTGATTCTTAGATTTAATACGTGCTCTACAATGCTATCTTTTACTATCTTTGGGATATACTCCGAACCAGAGCGAAGCAGGGCTGTTGGCAGTGCAAAAAGTGTCGACTAGCAGACTAAAAGAACGAATTTCCAGTCATGATCAACTGCTAATTAAAAAGAAATTAGTCTGCTAAAAAGGGTTCAGATGCAAGGCGTGTGCAAGCGACCGCGGAGGCGTATGCGGCAATACGCCGCACAAGGAAGCGCCGCACAGAGCGCAGCAGATGAGCCCTTTTCAGCAGAACTAGACGAGGATAGCCTTGCGGACAGCAAACAGACCGATAGTCACGAGCAGTAAATTAGGCAGCCACATCGCAATATACGGGGGCAGCACGCCCTTCGCCGCCATCGCATGCGCTATCGCGAAAAGAATGTAGAAAAGAAACGCGAATATCATCGCAATCGCAAAACTTACCACCGCCTCACCGCGGCGCACGATCACCGCAATCGGAATTCCGACAAATACAAAAAGAAACGCGCCGAGCGAGAAAGCAATACGCTCATGAATCGTAATCCAATACTGCAGCCGGTCTTTGGGACTCAGCTCATCCTGCGCCACGCGCAAGAAAAGTTCCACCAACGGAAATTCTTTTTTCTTTTTATCCACCTGCGCCAAGTTTTCTTTTCCGAAGGTTGGAAACTTAAAAGTTTTAAACTGCACCGAGTGTAAGGCGCCTTTTTCGTTCTCGGAAATACTGCCGTCGTAAAGATGAATCTCAATCGTCCCCGCTTTTTGATCGCTGATAATCTTTCCCCGTTCGGCAATTACTGTACGTACTGGGTTTTCGGAATCAACGCCTTCATGCGCGACCACATCGCGCAATTCACCGTCTTTCACTTCTTTGGCGAAAAAGATAATGCTGTCGGTAAGCTGAGCAAAACGCCCTGGTTCAATCAACGCCATGGGGTGGCGCACGGCTAATTTTTTCATACTTTTTCGAAGTTCATACCGCGCGCCCGTAGTCACATGATCATTAAAAACAAACATCACCATCGTGGTCAAAAGGCCTATGACCATCGCCGGGAGCATAAAACGGAACGGATGAACTCCCGCGGCTTTCATCGCGCGCAATTCGTTGTATTGAGAAAACCCGCCGAAAACGATCAAAGTTCCGGTAAGAAGGCTGAGCGGCACGGTATAACTGACCATCGGAGGCATCGCGAGTAAAAGAATCATCAGAGTTTCGGAAAGCGGAATCCCTCGCCCGATAATGAGATCGGCAGCCTTAACAAGATAGCCCGCCAAAAAAATAAAATTGAGAATCACCACGCACAAGATGCACGGCACGAACAACTCTTTCAAAATGTATTTTTGAATAATCTTCATAATAGTTTAAATCTTATAGGTTAAAGGTTAAAACCATAGGCTCGAACTTTTTAACCATTTCGAACAGTTTTGGACTTTGGGCTATGGTTTTTAGCTTTAACCTTGAGCCTTTAACCCGTATTGCGCAGTCCGTGCGCGATGCCATTGATGGACATAAACACTGCGCGTTCCAACTCTTCCGATATTTCCCCGTCCGCCTTGCGGATTCTCCGCAATAAAATCGTCTGCGCGTAGCTGATCGGATCAATATACGGATTGCGGAGGCGGATAGAATGACGCAGAGCAAAGGCATTTTCAAGGATTTCCTTTTGTCCCGTAATTTCAAGCGCCAGACGGATGGTTTGTTTATACTCCGTCTCGACTTTTGAAAAAAACTTATCGCGCAGAGACTCGTCTTCAACCAATGCCGCGTATTTTTTGGCAATATGCATATCCGCTTTTTGTGAACTCATCTGCAGAAAATCGACGACCATTTTAAAAAACGGCCATTCCTTGTACATTTCCTGCAGGGTTTCAAGGCCTTCCGGATTTTCTTTCAGCCATGCCTGAATCGCGGAACCAAAACCGTACCAACCCGGAACGGTTTGACGCGACTGCATCCAGCTGAATACCCACGGAATGGCGCGCAAATCATTGATACCAGGCGTTTTTTTACGGCGCGACGGGCGCGAGCCGAGATTCATGCGTGTCACTTCATTGATTGGGGTGGAGCCGAAATAATAGGCCGCAAAACTTTCGTCCTGATAAACCAGCTCCCGGTACGCTTCATGCGCGAAATCCGCGAGTTTTTCCATCGTCTCATACCATGACTCCCGTTTTTCGGAAGGCTTGTTATCAATCAAGCTCGCGTGCAAAACAGCGGATAAAACCAAATCAAGGTTACGTTCGGCCATATGCGGATCGGAATATTTCAGCGAAATCACTTCGCCCTGCTCGGTAATTTTAATGCGTCCATCGACAGTCCCGCGAGGCTGCGCCATAATCGCCTGATTCACCGGCCCGCCTCCGCGGCCGATCGCGCCTCCGCGGCCGTGAAAAAACTTATGCCGCACTCCGAACTCACCCGCAACCGTCGTCAGTCTTTTTTGAGCCTGAAACAAGTACCAGTTTGACGCCAAAAATCCGCCCACTTTGCAAGAATCGGAATAGCCGAGCATGATTTCCTGATTCATTTTCATTTTCTTCAGATGCTTCTGATAAATCTTCGAAGAAAAGAGCGAGCGCATCATGTCCGGCGCGTTTTTCAAATCTTCAATGGTTTCAAAAAGAGGCACAATCATCAGATCTTCATTGCCCGCGATTCTTGACAACCATAAAGCGGAAAGCACATCCGATTGCCATTTAGTCATGGAAAGGATATAGGCCTGAATGGCACGGGGCGAAATCTCGGAACGGATACGGCCGATGGTTTCAAAAGTCTTTAAAACTTCCTGCGTCATAGGTGTTAAATCAAACTTAGTCCAGTCAATCTTGCCGCGTTTTTCGAGAAAACGGTGTAGACGCTCAACCTTGTCTTCTTCCGGAAGATAGTCGAACGGAATCTCACGTTTCTCGACGCAATTCGCCAGTTCCGCCGCGGCCTGGCGCAAAATCCCCGCGTCTTCACGCACATCGAGTCGGGCGAAATAAAAATCAAACAGCTCCAATGCGTTCAAAACGGCGTTGGTTCGGCCCACAAGCATCGCGCCGCGATGCTTCACGAGCGACTCTTTTACGATCAAAAGGTCTCGCCGAAACTCAGCGGCATTTTCATAAAACGCTTCGACGGGAAAATTAGACGTGGGCGCGTTCGCTGAATCAGACTGCAAAAGAGAATTGATCAATTTGCGCTTGATGAAAGAAACTTTTTTGCGGTAAGGCTCAAAATGACTGCGGGAACTAAGTGAAGCCGCGAAAACCGGCAAAGCTTTTTCATCTTTATCGATCGAATCCATCAGCGCCTTGGAAACACCGACCCAATTAATCGACTGGCTATAATGTTCGATCAGGCCGTCCATCGCGGAAATATATTTGCGCAGTACGGCGGTTTTCTGGCGCTGAACTGTTTTCCACGTTACTTCATGCGTCACAAAAGGATTGCCGTCGCGGTCGCCGCCGATCCATGAACCGATTCGCAAAATAGGAATCAGCGGCATCGGCTTGCCGTAATGGGCGCTGAGGAGCTTTTGAAAACGCTCAAGCAATGCGGGTAAAACGGGAAAGAAAATTTCATCGAGATAAAATAGCCCGTTTTCCACTTCGTCAAAAACAGTTTGCCGGCGCTGGCGAATTTCGCTGGTCTGCCAAAGCAATGTGATTTTTTCGTAAATGCGCTGATCAATTGAAGCCCGCTCATTCGGCGTTAAAACATGAAACTCGCGCACGCTCAAAAGCTGGTCCATCGCTAAAATCTTTTCAAGCACGGAACGGCGCTGAGCTTCCGTGGGATGCGCCGTTAAAACCAGCTCGATGGAATAATCATGCACCTCGCGCAAAAACTCTTTCGCGCTGACGCCTGATTTTTTAAGACGCTCCATAATATCTTCAAGCGAACCTGGCTGGGCAATGCCTTCGGATTCATACATGCGCTTGCGGCGAATACGGTGCCGGTCTTCGGCAAGATTAACGAGCTGAAAATAAATTGTGAAAGCACGGAGCAGTTTGGTGAGACGATCGGGCGAAAGCGATTCCAGCTTCGCGATCAGCTTTTTCTCAAGCGGCGCGCGGTATTGCGAGCGGAGCTTAATCGAACTTTTGCGAACCCATTCCACGAGCTCAAAAAAAAGCTTCCCTTCCTGCTCGATTAAAACTTTGCCGAGCAGACTTCCGAGCCAGCGCGTTTGTTCGCGCAAGGGCTTCATTCTTTCAATTTCGTCTTTAGTATCGCCCATAAATCTCTTAAACCGAGAAAGACTCCCCGCATCCGCAGGTTTTGCTGGCATTCGGATTTTTGAATTTAAAACCCTTGTCCTTCAGCGTGTCAGAATAATCAAAAGTTGTTCCAGCCAAATAAAGCGAACTTTTCGGATCAATAAAAACCAGCAGGCCCTCAAAGTTATACTCCTGATCACCGGGTTTCTTTTCATCAAACTTCATATCGTACGACAAACCGGAACAGCCACCGCCTTTAACCGCGAGTCGCAAGCCTTTCCCCTGATCTTCCGGCTTGGAAGCGATCATTCTTTTTACTTCACTTACTGCTGCCGGCGTCACAAAAATTTGATTGCTCATAAATACCCCTTTAGCGCTGCTCTTTT
>DDUN01000030.1 GCA_002344825.1 Candidatus Multiplicimicrobium inquinatum
GTATTATCGGCTGGTTGAATCGAATCCGCGGCATTATGAAGATTTTACCGGATGCGGAAATAGTTTGAGCGCGCGGCATCCGCGTGTGCTGCAGCTGATTATGGATAGTTTGCGTTATTGGATTCAGGAAATGCATATTGATGGATTTCGTTTTGATTTAGCGTCAACGCTGGCGCGCGAACTTTTCGCAGTGGATAAACTGGGTAGTTTTTTTGATACGATTCATCAGGATCCGGTGATTAATCAGGTGAAGTTGATTGCGGAGCCGTGGGATTTGGGTGAGGGCGGATATCAAGTCGGAAATTTTCCCGTGGGATGGGCGGAGTGGAACGGGAAATACCGCGATTGTATGCGCAGTTTTTGGAAGGGTGATGGCGGTAAGGTATCTGAGCTTGCGACGCGGCTTTGCGGATCGAGCGATCTTTATGAAATTGGCGGAAGAAAGCCCCACGCCAGCATTAATTTTATTACCAGTCATGATGGGTTTACGCTGCAGGATTTGGTGACTTATAACCATAAGCATAACGAAGCCAATCTCGAAGAAAATCGGGATGGAACGGATGATAATTTGAGTTGGAATTCAGGTCATGAAGGTCCGGTTGAAGATGTGTTGATCGTAAAATTACGAGAACAGCAGAAGCGCAATTTTATGGTTACGCTTTTGCTTTCGCAAGGGGTTCCGATGTTGCTCGGCGGCGATGAGCTGTCGCGCAGTCAAATGGGCAACAACAACGCGTATTGCCAAGATAATGAACTGAGTTGGCTGCATTGGAACTTTAACGAAAACCAACTCTCTTTTCTTGAATTTGTGCGCAAAGTCATTCAGCTTCGCAAAACACAGCCTGTTTTTCGCCGGCGGAATTTTTTTGAAGGACGCGACATCCGCGGAGCGGGTGTGCGGGATGTGGTGTGGCTTGATCCCGCGGGAAAAGAAATGAGCGACGCGGAGTGGAGCAGTCCGCATGTGCGCAGTGTGGGTATGCTGCTTTCCGGTAAAGCGATTGATGAACTGGATGAACGCGGCAACCATATTGAAGGTGATACTTTACTTTTAATGATGAATGCGTATCATGACAAAGTTTCTTTTTTGCTTCCCAAAACAGCCGAAGGTCAGGCTTGGGAAAGTATTTTGGATACCGCGGATGTTCAGCTTACCGGATGGAAAATGCGCGGAGAAGAAACTTATACTTTGCATGGACGGTCGATGGCCGTTATGAAACTGTCTTAAAGTTTCTGAAAAAAGTCATCTGCCTCGTTGTTGCCTTCACGGTTTTCGTGCGGCGTAGGTTTCACTACGCCTCCTCATCCGTTTGGCAACGCCTTGCAGCTGAGCTTTTTTGAGAAACTTGGGTTGCGAAATTTTGAATTTATTTTTGTCTAGATGTTTTGTGAAAGGAAATTATTTATGTCATTTTTGAGCCAGGAAGTGATCTCTTATTTTTCAATGGAAATCGCGTTACAGTCGGATATGCCGAGTTACAGCGGTGGTCTGGGTGTATTAGCGGGTGATACGGTTCGCACGGCGGCGGATCTTGAAATTCCGATGGTGGCGGTCACGCTGCTGCATCGCAAAGGTTATTTCAATCAAAAGTTGAATCCGGACGGGACACAGATTGAATCGACCGCGGATTGGCGCATTGAAGATTTTCTTGAAGAGCTGCGCTCCCGCGTCGCGGTGAATATCGAAGGCCGCACGGTTTATGTGCGCGCGTACCGTTACTTGGTAAAAGGGGTTACCGGATTTACGGTGCCTGTTTATTTTCTGGATACGGATTTGCCCGAAAACTCCGAGTGGGATCGTACTCTGACGCATTTCTTGTACGGAAAAGATCAAAAGTATCGTTTGTCGCAGGAAATTATTTTGGGTATGGGCGGTGTGCGAATGCTGCGCGTGCGCCGTCACAACAATATCCGCCGTTTTCACATGAATGAAGGCCATGCCAGTTTGTTAACTTGGGAATTGGCGCAGGAACGCCTGGGGGCCCAGCAAGACCGTTTGTTGACTCAAGAAGATATCGCGGCCATTAAGGAGAAGTCTATTTTTACGACGCATACGCCTGTTCCGGCGGGGCATGATAAATTTCCTATGCAGCTTGTCGCGCAGGTTTTGGGCGAAAGTGCGGCCAGAATTATTTCGGACGTTGTGAAAGACCCCCATTTTTTAAACATGACGACACTCGGCATGAACTTGAGTCACTTTATTAACGCGGTTGCGCGTAAGCATGGCGAAGTTTCACGCAAGATGTTTCCCGAGCACAAGATTGATTACATTACAAATGGCGTTCACGCGGCGAGCTGGACCGCGCCGTCTTTTCAGGCTTTGTATGACCGCTATTTACCGGATTGGAAACGGGACAATTTGCTTTTTCGCGAAGTTCAAAAAATTCCCCGCGCGGAAATTTGGGAAGCGCATCAGGCGGCAAAGCGTGATTTGTTCGCGTTTATCAAGAAAGAAGTGAATCTTGATTTTAGTCCCGATGTTTTTACGTTGGGATTCGCGCGCCGCTCAGTGGCGTACAAACGAGCCGATCTTTTTTTTGAAGATACGAACCGCTTAAAACAAATTATCGGAAAATTTCCGGTTCAAATCGTATTTGCCGGAAAAGCGCATCCGCAGGACACGGCAGGGAAAGAGCTAATAAAAAATATTCATCGCGCGCGCGCCGCTTTGGAGCCGCAGGTGAAAGTGGTTTATCTCGAGGATTATGATATGAATATCGGCCGGTTGATGACTTCCGGTGTGGATGTGTGGCTTAATAATCCGGAACGTCCGCTTGAAGCTTCGGGAACCAGCGGTATGAAATCCGCTTTGAATGGTGTTCCTTCGCTTTCAGTTTTAGACGGCTGGTGGTGCGAAGGCTGTATCGAAGGTGTAACGGGCTGGGCGATTGGCGAGCATTTGAATGAAACCAATCAAAACCGCAAAGATGACTCTGAGTCGCTTTATCACAAATTAGAGAATGTGGTTTTGCCGCTTTATTACAATGACCGCGCAAAATATCAGGAATTAATGGCGCAGGTAATTGCTTTGAACGGAACAGCTTTCAATACCCAGCGTATGCTATACCAATATGCTTTGAAGGCCTATTTTCTCTAATAGCGCATTTTCTTACAGGGGCTAAGCTTAGGCTTAGCCCCTTTTTTATTTTTTAAGCCCCTTGATTTTACCCCGCCAAATGCTATTTTTTGATTAATAATGCTATAAATAAACTCTTTTTAGCATTGAATAGATGCGATTTGTGGCTCGTCAAAGGTGTGGTTTAAGCAATGCTATTTTATTTTTAAGGAGGGCCTAACCGAAAGAACCCTGACAGTATCAACTGTTATGAATGCTGCATAAGCACTCAGGTAGCAGAGCCTTGCTCTGACGGTAAACTAAGGCAAGTTTTGTTTTTTACGGGTTGATTTTTAAACACAAATTTGAAGGAGATTTTATGAAAAAGTTTTGGATGCTTATCTTGGCAGCGGTTTTTGTGATGAATAGCGGCGTTGCTTCTGTTTTTGCTCAGGAAGAGACGGTTTCAGCAATCTCCGCTGTAACTGAGACGACTGAACCGATGGTGGAAGAGGCTCTTTTGACGGAAGAAACAGCTCTGGAAGAAGCTGCCGTTGTTGTTCCTGCGGTAACCGAGGAGAAGAAGGTCGAAGAAGTTCCGGCTGTAGTTGAAGAAGTTGTTGAGGATGAATTCTCGAATGACTTTGCTATGGAAACGGGTACTGCTGAAGGCGCAATGGAAGACATGACGGTAGGTGGTTTGCCTGCGGATCAGAAAGCTTATTAATTTCTAATTGGCTCCGGAAAGCGGCTTGGGTTAAACCAAGCCGCTTTTTGTTTTTAGAGTGTTTTCCAAGGGAGATTTGAGAAAGTTCTTTTCGAGGTTGCGGAAATCAGGCTATATTCTTACAAATATAGAGGTATGACGGCTTGTTTAAACAAAGGGAATCCTAGAATGCTTTGTGCTTGCGGTAAGAAAGAAGCGACAATCCATTTGACTGAAATAGTGAATGGACAGGTAACAGAAATACACCTTTGCGATCTTTGCTCCAAAGACCATGGTGCTGATTTTAAGCAGTTTTTGGCACCCCTTCAGGCAGGTTTGCCTGATCTGGCGGGAATGTTCTCTAAGGCCATGGGTTTAGCTCCCGGCCAGGACATGAAATGCGAAGCTTGCGGAATGACGATGCGTGACTTTGAAAAGGCGGGGCGGTTAGGATGCGCGGGTTGCTATGATACTTTTGCGCCTTATCTGCTGCCTTTGATCAAGCGGATACACCGCCATGATCAGCATTTGGGCAAAACGGTTCAGGTGACGCCGGTGGGCAGCTCGCCTGTTGCCGTAAAAACCAAAGCATCCGATTTGACGATTTTGAAAAAAAAGCTGAATGAGTGCATCAAACAGGAAGCGTATGAAGACGCGGCAAAACTGCGTGATGAAATACAAAAATATCAAAAAGTCGGGGCTAAAAAAAGCTCCGGTCTAAAATGAGGTTTTGAGTGAGCGGAAAATATAAAGCGTTAGTCGTGGTGGAGTCTCCGACTAAGGTCAAAAAAATCAGTTCGTTTCTCGGAAAAGATTACAAGGTGATGGCCAGCGTTGGGCATGTGCGCGATCTTCCTTCCAGCGCGGCGGATATTCCCGCGGCTTTAAAGAAAGAAAAATGGACTACGCTGGGCGTAAATGTGAATGATGATTTTAAGCCCCTTTATCTTGTTTCTTCCGAAAAAAAGAAAGTCGTTTCCGAAATTAAAAAAGCCGCGGAAGAATCTGACGAACTCTTGATCGCGACCGACGAAGACCGCGAAGGAGAGAGTATCGGCTGGCATTTAATTGAAGTGCTTAAGCCGGAAGTGCCCGTGAAACGCATGGTGTTTTCTGAAATTACCAAAGAGGCGATTCAGAACGCGCTTACGCAAACCCGCCAGCTTGATTTAAATCTTGTGAACGCGCAGGAAACGCGCCGTATTGTCGATCGTTTGTACGGATATACTTTGAGCCCTTTGCTTTGGAAAAAAATCGCGCGCGGACTTTCCGCCGGACGTGTTCAATCGGTCGCGGTTCGTTTGCTGGTTGAGCGCGAATTAGAGCGCTTGGCTTTCCGCAGCGGAACTTATTGGGATTTGAAAGCTCAGCTCGCTAAGCGATCTTCTTCTTCCTCTGGGCCTTCTGCCCAACCGGCAAAGGGCGACCGTTCATTTGAGGCGAACCTTTTTAAGGTGGGCGGAAAGCGTGTTGCTGAAGGCCGTGATTTTGATGAATCGACCGGTAAACTGAAGCCCGATGCTGATGTGCTTTTGCTTGATCAAAAAACGGCGGAAGCTTTGGTTGAGAAAGTAAAGGCAAGTGATTGGACTATTACCAATATTGAAACCAAAGCGCAAATTCGCCGTCCGTATGCTCCTTTCACCACAAGTAGTCTTCAGCAGGAATCAAACCGCAAGCTCGGTTTTACCGCGCGGCGGACCATGCAAGTCGCGCAGCATCTTTATGAAAACGGTCACATTACTTATATGCGTACCGACAGCGTGAGCCTTTCGCAGGAAGCTTTGAAAGCCGCGCGTGACGCCGTGCTGGAAAGATACGGAAAAGATTATTTAAGTCCCGAGCCCCGTCAGTTTCAGAATAAATCGAAGAACGCTCAGGAAGCGCATGAAGCGATTCGTCCCGCGGGCACGGAAATGAAAAAAGGCGAAGAGCTCGGCCTTTCCGGCGAAGAACTAAAGCTGTATGACATGATTTGGAAACGTACCATGGCAACTCAGATGGCGGACGCGCGAGTGCAGTTTGAAACCGTTTTTATTCATGTTGCCGACGCGGAATTTCGCGCGACGGGAAAGAAAATTTTATTCCCCGGTTTTTTCAAAGCCTACGTCGAAGATTTGGATGATCCGGACGCGAAAGGCGATGATCAGGAAACCGAGCTTCCTGATCTCGCGATTGATGAAGTTTTGGATTGTCAGAAGGTAGAAGCTATTTCGCATGAAACCAAGCCGCCTGCGCGTTATACCGAAGCATCGCTTGTCAAAGCGCTTGAAGAAAAAGGCATAGGGCGTCCGAGTACTTACGCGTCGATTATCGGAACCATTCAGGATCGCGGTTATGTCCGCAAAACAGGCACGCAGTTAATTCCGACCTTTGTCGCGATTGCGGTGACTAAACTCTTGGAGCAAAATTTTCCGAAGTTGGTGGACTATGATTTCACCGCGAAAATGGAAGATTCTCTGGATGAAATCGCGGCGGGGCAAGCCGAGGAATTGCCTTATTTGCAAAATTTTTATAACGGTGAAGAAGGGCTGGCTCAGCGCGTTAAGCTGGGCGAGTCAACGATTGACGCGCGCGCGTCTTGCACGCTCCGCTTCCCTGATTTGGACTATGACATTCGCGTTGGCCGGTATGGGCCTTATTTTGAAATCATTAACGGTGAAACCAAAGTGACTGCGGGAATTCCCGAGACTTGCGCGCCCGGAGATTTATCGAATGCCGTCGCGCAGCAAATTATTGCCGACAAGGAAAAGGGCCCTCAAAGCTTGGGAACTCACCCGGAAACAGGTTTGCCGATTTTTCTCATGCGTGGTCCTTATGGTCCTTATGTGCAGTTGGGCGAAGTCAAAGAGGGTGAAAATAAACCGAAACGTGTCGGCATTCCTAAAACCATGGACGCGAACGCCGTTGATTTCGAAAAGTCGCTCGCGTTATTGAAGCTTCCGCGCAATCTGGGGCCTCACCCTGAAGGCGGAAAGCCGGTTTATGCCAATACAGGCCGGTTTGGACCTTATGTCAGTCATGATGGAAAGTTTAAGTCGATTCCGAAAGAACAGGATGTTTTGACGATTGAACTTCCGGCCGCGGTCGAGCTTATTGCGCAGGCCAAAGGCCGTGCAACCGCGAAACCGATCAAGGAATTAGGTAAGCATCCCGAAGACGGTGACATGGTCGGAATTTATGAAGGTAAATACGGCGCTTATGTAAAACATAAAAAGACGAATGCCACGATTCCGAAAGAAACCGATATTCAATCTGTGACGCTTGAGCAAGCTTTGGAGCTTTTAAAAGCACGGGAAGCCAAAGGCGGTAAAAAGAAACCGGCTCGAGGCGGTGCGCGCAAGCCTGCGAAGAAAAAAAGTAAAAAAGCCGCAACGGAAGAACCCTCTGAATGAAGCTGAATAATACGCTTGTTGTTTTGGATATTGAATCCACCGGAACCTGGGTTGAAAAAGACCGCATCATTGAAATTGCGTTGATTAAATACCATCCTGATGGAACCAAAGAAGTTTTTGAGAAGCGCGCCAATCCCGGTATTCCGATTCCGCCGTTTGTTGCTCAGCTTACCGGCATTACCGATGATATGGTCAAAGACGCGCCTGAGTTTAAAACCATGGCTCAGGATATCGTGGATTTTATCGGCGGCGCGGATATGGGCGGCTTCAACATTGAACGTTTTGACTTACCGTTTTTGGAGCGCGAGTGCGCGGACGCGGGAGTGCGCTTTGAATGGAAGAGCCGCCGGATTTATGACGCGCAGAAAGTTTTTCATTTGAATGAAAAACGTGATCTTTCCGCGGCGTATCAATTTTATTGCGGTAAAGATTTGATCGGCGCGCATTCCGCTAAAGCGGATAGTGAAGCCGTTTTTTCGATTCTGGAAAAGCAGGTCGAAAAATATGGCGGTGGGTCAGATGCCCTTTCGACTTTGGATCAATTTGAATATTCTTCCGGGACAGATTTTTTTGACAATGAACGTAAGTTTTGCTGGTGGGACAATAAGCTTTACCTTATGTTCGGTAAGTATGCTCGCAAGCTTTCACTTGAGGAAATTGTCAAAACCGACAAAGGGTATTTGATGTGGATTTTAAAGTCTGATTTTTCGGAAGATGTGAAGAAGGTTATTAGTAATGCGTTGAAGGGGGAGATCCCTTCGCGAAAATCAAATTCAACCTCAACTCCCGCTCAAACAGCTGCGTCCTGACGGCGTAGAACTCGC
This sequence comes from Candidatus Multiplicimicrobium inquinatum, assembly GCA_002344825.1. Taxonomy (GTDB): domain Bacteria; phylum Omnitrophota; class Omnitrophia; order Omnitrophales; family Aquincolibacteriaceae; genus Multiplicimicrobium; species Multiplicimicrobium inquinatum. The sequence continues at coordinate 7,981 of DDUN01000030.1, forward strand.
GGTTTTTGAGTTTGAATTTGATTGTCGCTCAGTTGGGGCTTAGCAAGGAACTGCGTCTGTTTTAGATTTGCGCTCCCAAGTGTCGCGCCGGATAGTTTAATTAAAAGTAAAAATTGAGAGGAAATTATGTCGAAGAGAGTTTTATCGTTTCATTATATTTTGACCAATAACAAAGGCGATGTGATCGATACTTCCCGCGGCGGAGCTCAGGCTTTTCCCGTTTTGGAAGGCGCCCAGCAAATTATTCCCGTTCTTGAGACCGAGCTTTTTAAAATGGCTGTGGGCGATAAAAAGAAAGTCAGTATTCCGGCCGCGGAGGGTTACGGTGTTGTCCGCGAAGATTTAAAAATCAAAGTTCCCAAAGAGCAATTGCCCGCGGGTGAAGTTCGTGTCGGTATGGAATTAACAGCCGGCGATAAGGGACCTGTTTTTATTGTGAAGGCCGTTGAAGCCGAGCATGTGATGCTGGATGGTAACCATCCTTTGGCCGGTGTTGACCTTACTTTTGACGTGGAAGTGACGGAAGTTCGTCCCGCGACAGAAGATGAGATTCAGCATGGGCATGCTCACGGCCCAAATGGCCATCACCACTGACAAGGTCAAAGGTTAAATCTAAAAGGTTGAAACCATAACTGATAGCTTAAAGTGTTCGAACAGTTTTGGCCTTTAACCTATGGTTTTTACCTTTAACCCCTTAGTTATAACCTTAAATGAAATTTAAAAAGAGATGCCCGGGCAAATACGCTCAAATTGGATCTGCGAAAATATATTATGAGACCTACGGCCGCGGTGAGCCGCTTTTTTGGCTTCATGGCGGGCTTTCCTGCATTGACGGTTTGCGGTTTCAAATACCTTTCTTCTCAAGGCATTTCAAAGTCATTCTTCCTGAGCGTCCCGGCCACGGGCATACCGCGGATATTGCCGGAAACTATTCTTATGAAGCGATGGCGGATCAGACTTTGAGTTTGATGAAGAACCTTAAAATAAACCGAGCTTCTTTTGCCGGATACAGTGACGGCGCGAATTTGCTTTTATGGTTTGCCGCAAAATATCCCGCGCGGGTTAAAAAAATAGTTCTGGTGGGAGGAAATTATCATCACCACGGTTGTGACCCTTTGTTTCAGCGCGATTTAAAAAATCAAAATCCGAAAAAATACGGCATTGATCCGCGGTATCAGGCGTACTCGCCCGACGCGCCGGAGCATTACTTCCAAGTGTTTGAAAAGTGCCGTAAGCTTTGGCTGACAGAGCCAAAGTGGAAACCTGCCCTGCTTAAAAAGATTCGCTGTCCGGTTTTAGTGATGGCGGGAGACAAAGACATGATCAAGCCCGAACACTCGGTTGCCATGTTGCGGTTGATTAAGAAAGCGCAGCTGGCGATTTTGCCAGGTACAACGCACAGCTTGCTTAAGGAAAAATCAGCTTTAGCCAATCGAATGATTTTAGATTTTCTAAATGAACCATGAACCAAGAACCAGGAAACAAGTCCCGTCCCCATCGTTTTTCTTGGTCCTTGGTACTTCGTTCTTGCTTCTTAGGTTTGCTTGCAGTGTATCAAGCCGTGATGCGCGCCTTTTTTGGGCCCTCTTGCCGTTTTAATCCGCCTTGTTCGGAATATTGCGCGGAAGCCATTCAGAAGCATGGAGCCTGGAAGGGGCTATGGCTGGGAATCAAACGCTTAGGCCGTTGCCATCCTTTTTCAAGCCAGCCGCCTTATGATCCCGTTCCTTAAGAGCGTTGGCGCTTTTTCTTCCAAAACGGCTCGAACGGTTTTGAGGCTTCTTTTTTGGGGCGGCTTTTCCGTTCCGGCTGGTCTTTTTGCTCCCGCTTGAGAGGTTCATTTTGCATCGGTTGGATAACGCGGGGTTTCTTTTTTCGGGGCGCCTTCGGTTTGCGTGGTTTGCGTTTCGATGGGCCGGAGTGATAACGGTCGAAAATTAAGTTTACCGCGGCGAGTAAATTGTTTGCGCGTAATTCCGGAACAAGATCGCCTTTCAGCAATTTTTCGTCTTCCCGGCCATGGCCTGTGCGCACAAAAGCCGTTTTGATTCCATAGGTTTTGCCGGCTTGAATGTCGGTCGCTTTGTCGCCGATAAAGTAGGTTTTCTTTTTATCGAACTCAATCCGCTTTTCAGCTTCTTTGAATAAACCGATTTCGGGTTTTCGGCATTTACAGCCGGCGGTTTTTCCGTGCAGGCAATAATGCGCTGAAAAAATATCGACGGCTTCTTTGGCAAGCAGGGCAAGCATGTGCTTGTGAACATCCCAGCAGGCATCGCTTGTGAAAACGCCGTCGCCGACGCCCGCCTGATTGGAGATCACAATAATTTTGTAACCCGCCTCATAAAGCTTTTTGAGGGCTTCCACCGCGCCTTCTTCAAAGCGAAAGTCTGCGGGTTTTTCGACATAACCCATCAAATCCACATTAATGACGCCGTCACGATCGATGAAAATTACTTTTTCCACGGGTGCTCCTCAGTTGCCGGTTGGGCTTGGTCCTCAGCGCCGGACAGGCTTGCCGCTCTGAGCCGCGGCCGGCTTCGCATTCAAATCCGGCGCTCAGACAGTCCTCGCTTCGCTGCGGAACTCGCGGCGGATTTTGAATGCTGAAAAAACAGGGCAAAAACAATCTATGCCATGTAGAATGGCACGAATTATAGATGACTTTTGTACCTTTGAGTAAAAGAGAATGACAGTATGTTAAAAATTTACGATACGCTGGCTAAAAAAATCGGTGAGTTTCAGCCCCTTGTGCCGGGCAAGGTGTCGATGTATGTGTGCGGGCCCACCGTTTACGACTATTTGCATATCGGCAATTTTCGCGGAGCGATCTTTTTTAACCTGGTGCGCAATTGGCTGGAAGCTTCAGGATATGACGTGCGCTATGTTTATAACTACACGGATATTGATGACAAGATTATTAAACGTGCCGCGGAGCAGGGTGTCACGCCATCGGATTTAACCCAAAAATTTATCGCCGAGTTTGAAAAAGATTTTGCCGCGCTGCGTTTAACCCCGCACACCAAAAATCCGCGCGCTACCGAATATATTCCGCAAATGGTCGGCACGATTGAGAAGCTGATTCAAAACGGCAGGGCTTATGTCCATGAAGGCGAAGTGATTTATTCGATCGATTCTTTTACGGGATACGGCAAGCTTTCGGGGAAAAGAATCGAGGAGCTTGAAGCCGGGAGCCGTGTGGAAGTTGCCGCGCATAAAAAGAACCCTTTTGATTTTGTGCTTTGGAAGCCCGCTAAGTCAGGAGAACCGGCCTGGGATTCACCTTGGGGCAAGGGGCGCCCGGGTTGGCATATTGAATGTACTTGCATGATTCACGGAGAGCTCGGAGAGCAAATTGATATTCACGGCGGCGGAATTGATCTTATTTTCCCGCATCATGAAAACGAAATTGCGCAGGGCGAAGGGGTTACGGGCAAGCCTTATGTGAAGTATTGGATGCATAATCAGTTCATTAACTTTGGCGATGAAAAAATGTCGAAGTCGCTTGGCAATGTGATGACCGCGCGTAAGTTTCTCGAAGACTATCACGGAGAAATATTGAAGTTGATGTTTCTTTCCGTTCATTACCGCTCGATGCTTAATTTTTCGAAAGTGCAATGTTTGCAGGCAATGGGCTCTCTCGGAAGAATTTACGCCTCGCTTGAACAATCAGCTAAGTTTGCTGTTAAGGGTTCGGCACCCGCTTTTGAGGTTATTCTCAAGAAGGCCGATGAGGAAATCGCGGCAGGACTCAACGATGATTTCAATACCCCTGTTGTATTTGCCCAGGTTTTTGAGGTGACACGCGCGTTTAACGGTTATTTCAAAGCCGGTCAGAAAATTTCTGCGGAAGCCAAAGCCGTGGCCGCTTTTTACGGTGAGTGGATGGCGAAATGGGGCAAAGTTCTCGCGCTTTTTCAGGAAACGCCGGCTGATTTTTTAAAACGCCTCGATCAAATCCTTATTCGTGAAAAAAATATTGATGTCGCCAAAGTTGAAAGCTTAATTTCTGCACGCACCGAAGCCCGCAAA
>DDUN01000005.1:0-12576 GCA_002344825.1 Candidatus Multiplicimicrobium inquinatum
ATACCCCTTTAGCGCTGCTCTTTTAAATAGGCTTGATAAACCGGAGAAATCTCACGGAGCCCCTGCACAACCCGGATCACTTTTTGAATCGTAAAATCAATTTCAGACTCGTTATTAAATCGTCCCACACCAAAACGAATCGATGTCAAAGCCACCGTTTCATCCACACCGCAAGCGCGCAAAACAAACGAAGGCTCCACACTGGCCGAAGTGCAGGCAGATCCGGACGAAACCGCGATTTCATCCGTCAATGCCGTCATCAACTCTGCGCCGTCGACATAAGGGAAACTAATATTCAAATTATGCGGCAAGCGGTGCTCCGGATGCCCATTAATAACTGAATTTTCCAAACTATGCGTCAAAGCTTTCTGAAGTTTGTCGCGTAAAGTCCGGCAATGCGTGATTTCTTTTTCAAGCTCACGCCCCGCGATTTCACAGCATTCTCCGAAGCCCGCGATCAAAGGCACGTTCAAAGTTCCGGAACGCATACCGCGTTCATGGCCTCCGCCGTGAATCAAAGCCGCAAGGCGCACTTGTGGGCTGCGGCGGCGGACATACAAGGCTCCGATGCCTTTCGGGCCGTACATTTTATGCGCGGAAAAACCAAGAATATCGACACCCAATTCTTTCACATCAATTTTGACTTTGCCCGTGGCCTGCGCCGCGTCGCAATGAAAAACAATGTTGTGCTCCTTCGCGATTTCTCCGATTTCTTTAATCGGCTGAATCGTTCCGACTTCATTATTCGCGAACATAATCGAAATTAAAATGGTTTCGTCGGTAATCGCCTTTTTCAAATCATTGATTGAAATGCGGCCCGTGCGGTCCACCGGCAAATAAGTTACTTTGCAGCCCTGAGACTGTAAATATTTCGCGCTATCGAGCACGGCTTTGTGTTCGGTGACTTGGGTGATGATGTGGTTGCCGCGATCGCGGTAATTCTCAACAATCCCTTTTAAAGCCATATTGTCCGATTCCGTGGTTCCGCTGGTCAGCACAATTTCATCGGGCGAAGCATTAATCAACTGTGCAATTTGAGCGCGGCCTTTCTCAACCATTTTCTGGGCTTCCCAACCGAAAGAATGCGTGCGGCTGGCGGCATTCCCGAAGGCGGTTGTATAGCCGGGCAGCATGGCCTGCAAAACGCGCGGGTCAATCGGTGTTGTCGCATGATTGTCGAGATAAATCGGTAATTTGATAGTCATAAGAACCCGCAGTATAGCAGAGTTGAGGACGGATTTTAAGCGGAGAAATACTCGTACAAAAACCAGCCGGCAAGCACAAAACCGGCTATAACCACAAAAAAAAGCCAATCAAAAAAAGTCAAAAAACTTTTAGCTTGGGCAATCGCCTTGGGATCTTTATAGGAATCCGCCGCGATAAAGTGGCTTACCATCACTATCACAATCCAAAAAAAAGTAACTGTGAAGGCGGGCAAAAAAGGGATCAGCCAAATCAATTCATACGCCCGAAAATGCGCTGAAGCCAAGAAACCGCCGGGCATAACCGCTCCGACCGCTAAAATGCTTCCCACAATTTGAGCGATTGTCATTTTTCTCATTTTTTTAGTTCGCTCTCATACGCTTTCAACAAAAGCAAAAATTCATCCGGCCCGATATATCCGGCTGTGCGCATCGGCTTAATTTCTTCACCATTGCTGCCCAAAAACAAAATAGTGGGGACGCCCTCAATTTCAAATGCTTCAACCGCCGCCTGCGCCGCCTCATCATCTTCTTGGGTCAAATCCACTTTAATTCGGCGGAACCCTTCTAGCGCCTTGACCACGCGTTCATCGCGGTAAGTTGTCGCATCAAGCTCATGACAAGGAATGCACCAATCCGCGTAAAAATCAAAAACCGCGGGTTGTTGCGCGGCTTGAATTTCCGCAACTGTTTCAGGGCGATAAGCTTCCCAGACAACCTCTGTTTGGGACTGCGGTTTAAAAAGAAAAAATAACGCCCCCGCAATCAATCCGATTCCGATTACTTTTTTAAAAATTTCAAAGAAAGGTTTGTGGTTCCCTTTTTCAATCCAAGCCAAATCAATGCCGGCCGCAATCATCAACATGGGTAAAACCCACTTAAAAGAACCGGGGGAAATCGCGAGTGAGAAATAAAACGAAGCCCAAGCGATCATCACCCATCCTAATCCGCGTTTAATCCAAACCAGCCAAGCGCCGGAACGGGGTAATTTGCTGAGCGCGCCTGAAAAAGTTCCGAGAATGACATACGGAAGAGCAAGCCCCAGCGACATCACGAAAAAAAGCCAAAACGCGAGCGGCGGATTATTTTGAGACGCGGCGACCGCCAATAATCCGATAATCGGCGGGCCGACGCAGGGCGACGCGACAATGCCCGCGAAAAGTCCGGAAACAAGATAGCGTAAAAATCCGCTGCCCGGAATATGGCTCGGCAAGCCCGGAATATGCAGATGAAAAAGCTCAAACATCGAAAGCGCCGGTATTAAGAGAAATACACCGATACCGGCAAGCACCCACGGATTTTGCAGCCAGCTGCCGAAAAAACTGCCGGTTGCCGCGGCAAACGCGCCCAGCACGCTGTACATCAGGCAAATTCCCAGCGCGTAAATTAGGGAATGAAAAAACGCTTTTTTGCGCGAAGCTCCCTCCGCGGCAAAAAGTGCCACCGTAATTGAAAACATGGGATAAACACAAGGCGTGAGGTTAAGACTCAACCCAAGAAAAAAAACCGCGATGAGAGAAAATTCACCTGAAAACATATCTCATTCTAACCGTGAATTTTCGATTCCGTAAGCTCTAAAAAATCAGCGGATCACGTGGGTTTCGATGCGGTTTTTACCTTTTTGCTTGCCGAGATACATGAGGCGATCCGCTTCCGTAATCATGGCTTCAGCACTTTCGGGGGCTTTATGAAATGTGACGACGCCGATACTCAATGTTACCGAAAAAAGATGCTTATTCATAATCTGCGCCAAACCATTTAATCTTTTCAGAACCGTCTGCGCGCCATTTTCATCCGTCTCAGGCATAAGAACAGCGAACTCATCGCCGCCCAAACGCGCAACCTGATCAATCATCCGTGACCCCTTGCTCAAAGTCCGCGCCAGCGTCACCAAAAACCGGTCGCCGGTTGTATGACCGTATTGATCGTTCAGTTTTTTGAAGTCGTCCACATCCACATACGCGATTGAAACAGGCCTGTGATACCTTTTGCACCGCTCCGCTTCCGCCTCAAGCAATTCAAAGAATGCTTTGCGGTTCAACAGCCCGGTCAAGGGATCCGTGCGCGCCATTTGGCTTTCACGTCGGTATTGCCCATCCAATAAAACGGCTAAAACATAAACAACCAAAATCATTCCTGCGTTTAAATGGGGAATAAACCAAAAGACGTACTTTGCCGCGGAAAAAAGATCAATCACCAAAGTGATGAAGGCGCAAGACACGGAAGCGATCACTCCAACTTTCATTCCAAAAAATCGGGTGGCGGCAAGGATGGGAATAAAGTAAAGCAGAGAAAATTTAATCTGATGAGACAAGCTTTTTTCAATCCATGCGATAAAGACGACAAGCAAAATAACCGGAAACGCGAGAATCCATCCCCAATTTTTGCTGCTCTCTTGAAATCGCATCGGTTCTTTCATATTAAAAGCCTGCCTCGAGCCGTAGCTTCATTTACGGCTTTTTTGCGCAATTATTAAGCCGCCGTCAAGTCCCGCAAAATGTTTGGGTCACTCTCTCATCGGGTTTGGGCGGCTGCATTAAGTCGCTCTCTTGGGGTTGGTCATCATAAGGCCGCGCCAAAACACCAATCAATCGATTCATCAGATTAAAATCATTTTTTTGAATCGCTGCCTGAATCGCCTGCTCCACGCGATGATTGCGTGGAATAAAAGCCGGATTAACCGCATTCATAGCTTGGGTAATTTCCTGCGCAGACCTCCCCTGCTTTAAAAGCGCGGCATTCCATCGCGTAAGCCAAGATTCCAAATCCTTTGATTGATTAAAAACTGCGAGCAATTTAGGCGGGGCTTGTTTCTCCCCGACCGCAGTACTCAAACAGCGAAATGCGAGCGTGTGATCGGCATTGTTTTTTTGCATAAGCTCCAAATAATCTAAAATCAAACTCAAATCATCCAAATCCGCGTGTAACAGTCCTATTTTTTGACAGGCCGCTCGCGACCATGCGTTTTGAAAAACAGCTTCAAAATGATTTATCGCTTCCTGCGCCATTTTCAGCGCTTGCGCGGGATCTTCATGCAGTAAAAATAAAAGACATGACGCCAAACTACTCATATTCTCCGCGGCAATCACGGCCTGATTGCCAAACGCATAACGTCCATGGCGATCAATCGAACTAAAAACAGTATTGGGGTCGTACTCGTCCATAAAAGCGCAGGGACCGTAATCAATCGTTTCGCCCGAGACGGAAGTATTGTCCGTATTCATGACGCCGTGAATAAACCCCACCCGCATCCAATGAACGACCAACTCCGCTTTCGCGCGCAAAATAGCTTTCAGCATTTCAAAATAAGGCTGCGGCTGGTTTTGAAAGACCGGATAATGCCGCGCCATCACATAGTCCGCCAATATTTTTAATGCTTCTTTATCCTGGCGGGCCGCGAAATATTCAAATGTCCCGACTCGAATGTGGCTTGCGGCAACGCGCGTCAAAACGGCTCCAGGAAAAGAAGTTTCCCGCATCACTTCTTCTCCGGTTGTCACAATCGCAAGCGACCTCGTTGTGGGAATACCGAGGCCATGCATCGCCTCACTCAAAATATATTCGCGCATCACGGGCCCCAATGCAGCGCGCCCGTCGCCTTGCCGTGAAAAACGCGTTCGCCCCGAGCCTTTAAGCTGAATATCACGCCGTCTTCCGTCACTGCCGATCACTTCGCCGAGTAAAATCGCACGACCATCTCCGAGCTGTGGAACAAAATGTCCGAATTGATGCCCTGCGTAGGCCTGCGCAATCGGTTCCGATCGGGGCAATATCCGGTTACCTGAAAAAAATGCGGCAAGATCCTCGGACGGTACGCCTTCCGTATTCATTCCGAGTTCGCAGGCTAATTTAAAATTAAAACGGACAAGCTTGGGCAATTTAACAGGGGTAGGCGCAATGCTTTCATAAAACCGTTCGGGTAAGTTAACGTAAGTATTTTCAAATGAAATGATCGGCGATTTATTCATGCAGTCATTATAACTTGATTTTGAGGCCGGCGGTTGGGCAAAGCCCAAAGCCTAAATATCTCAGAATAGCGAGGAAGGAAAATCCTGGGGTGCGGCACTGGCCTTTTTCATCAGCGCTTCAGCGTCTTTTTTCCAATTCACCGCGATTTCATAAGTTTTGAAATCCCAAGTGGAGGTAAAAAGAATTTTGCCTTCACGGCAACCATATTCGAAAACTTCTTTGGTAATGCGCACATCTTCAAGACAGTATTTCTTCAACTCGTCCATGCGGCCTTCTTTCCAATACATGATCGCATCGAGACCGGAACCTGACTTTTTAGCTTTCAAAGTCGGCTTGGCAACGCTGTCGAGACTCGCACGATGACCTCGGCTTTTCTCAATTTCGGTCATGAGATCTAAATGCGGAAAGCGGTCAACGGGTGTAAAAAAATAGTTTGAGAGAACGGGAAGGTCAAATCCCGCAGAGTTAAACCCCAGCAGAAGATCCGCTTTTTGAAAGCGCTTATCGAGCTCCATGAGCTCTTTCTCTTCGTAAACCTTATAGGAATCAGTCAGGTATTCATAAACACCGACAATCGAAACACGCAGTTTTTTAAACGCCTCAGCGCGGGATTTGCCCGTCTCCTGAAACGTATTCTGCGTTTCAATGTCGAACACAATGATGTCTTTACCAGAAAACATAGGTTAAATCTTAAAGGTTAAAAGTTAAAACCATAGGTCAAAACTTTCAATTTACCGAAACCTTTGGGCTATTAGTCATGGTTTTGAGATTTAACCTTTGACCCTTGGGCTGAATCATGTACCCATGATTCTATAACCGCAGTCCACATAGATGGTTTCCCCAGTAATTCCACTGCCCAGCGGACTCAAAAGAAAAAACGCGGCATTCGCGACCTCTTCGATTTCAACATTGCGCCCGAGCGGAGCACGCTTAGCATGATTATCGAGCATGGTCGTAAAACCTGCGATACCGCGCGCGGCCAAAGTATTGACCGGGCCGGCCGAAACGCCGTTCACGCGAATATTTTTTTTGCCAAGATCCGCCGCCAAATAACGGATGGAAGACTCAAGCGATGCTTTCGCCATACCCATCACATTGTAATTGGTGATCACTTTGTCGGAGCCGAGATAAGTCAAAGCGACAATCGCTCCGCCATTCGTCATTAAAGGTTCAGCGCCTTTGGCAAGAGCCACCAGCGAGTAAGAGCTGATTTCATGCGCCAGCTTGAAGCCATCGCGCGAAGTATCGATTGTGCGGCCGCTGATATCTTCTTTTTTCGCGAAAGCGATGCAATGCACGAGATAATCCAGTTTGCCGAAATCTTTTTGAAGCCCGTCAAAGACCGCTTTGATTTGGGAATCATCATTCACATCGCAAGGATAAAGCGGCGATTTCAGGGGAAGTGTCGCCGCAAGTTCCGCGACGTTTTCTTTCAAGCGGTCGCCCTGATAAGTAAAAGCGAGTTCGCAACCATGATCGGAAAGTGCCTGAGCAATGCCCCACGCGATACTGCGCTTATTGGCAACGCCGCAGACAAGACCTTTTTTGCCTTTGAGTAATTCTGATTTAAAAACCGGTACTTCCACTTGATTCTCGTCGGACATAAATCCCCCTATTTATAAGTTCAAAACAATTCGCGCATTATAACAGCGCATGACGGTCAACGTACAGAGCGGCGTCAAACAGGCTGGCTAGGGCGTGTCATCAATTAAAGCAAGGCTACGGCGCGAAGATTTTTGTTTCGATCCAAAGAGCGAGGAGCAAAGTGTATCCACTGCGATACATGAGCGACGAGCGATGAAGGATTCGAGGCAAAAGGATCGCGCCCCTCGGGCTCAGGCGGAACACAGCCATCCGCTACGTTCTCGCTCCTTGACGTAATACATTGATTACGCCTGCGTTGCTCGAGCCTTGCGTCTGGCCGTGTTGCGCTCTTGAGCGCAGCCTTACTTTAATTGATGACACGCCCTACCTCAGCGGAAAAGCGCTTCTTGTACAAGTTAATGATCGGGCCGGTCATGGCAGTCGTCACAACCGCCATAATCACCATCATTGAAAAAACTTTTGATGAAAAAATCCCGAGCTCATAAGCGATATTCAGCACGATCAGCTCCATTAATCCTCGTGTATTCATCAAAGCACCGATTAAGAACGCATCATGCTTTTTGAGCCCGGCAATCAAGCCCGCAGCCCAAGCGCCGCCCCACTTCCCAACAATCGCCACGCCAAGCAAAACAAAGGTCGTCGGCAAATCTTCCGGGCGAATCAATTCAAGATGGGTTCGCAAACCTGAAATAATAAAGAAAATTGGCAGTAAGAAGATCATGCAGAAATACTCCAGTTTTTCATGCAGGAATTCGCGCAGCTTCGATTCTTTGGGCACAATCGCCCCCGCGACAAACGCACCGAAAATAGTATGAATTCCGATCGCCTCCGTCGCCAGCGTTGAAAAAAGCAAAAGATACAGAGCCAAGGCCGCGGCCGAGTTATCCGAAAGCTGAAATTTTCCGTAAACGTATTTAAAAAGAGGGCGCACAACAAAAATCATAAAAACAAGAAAAACAGCCAAAGCAATCATGGTCCATACCACAAGCAGGACGGAAGAAGAACTAATCACCGCGATAATCAACGACAATAATAGCCACGCTGTTACGTCGTCCACCGCGGCCGCCGAAAGCGCGAGCTGCCCCAGAGGGCTTTTAATTAATCCACTTTCCTGAAGCATACGCACCAAAACCGGAAAAGCGGTAATGCTCATCCCTATTCCCATCATTAAAGAGAAAGAAATAAAGTGCACGCCCGCGCCATACTCACGGTAAACCCAAGACGCAACTTGAACACCGAGAAAAAAGGGAAAGAAAATACCGATATGACTCACCATTACCACGGCATTGGTTTGATTTTTTAGAAGCTTAAAATCCATTTCCATACCGGCAAGAAACATGAAAAGCATCACGCCCAACGCGCCTAACATATGCAGCACAAGCCCCTGATCTTCCGCGAAAAGAAAATAAGAAACCTCCGGCAAACCTTTACCTAAGACCGACGGCCCCAGCAAAATTCCGGCAAAGATATGCCCGATAACTGAAGGCTGGCCTAACCGTATCGCTAAGCGCCCCAGCACATACGCGGTCGGAAAGATAACAAGGATTTGAAGCAGGATTTTTCCCATGCCGGTTGCGGCGCGCTTGACCAAATCGTCGCGGAAATAGCCAAAGTCGGCCGCCATGGAAACCCCGGTGCGCGGCTCAAGCTGAGAGTTTGCAGATAAATAAGCGCCGCCCTTAACTCCCCAGAGCAGAGACAGAACAATCCCTAAGACCAACAACACAACACTAATAAAGAAAACAGGAATAATTTTTTTCATGCTTTTTAAAAAATCTCGCTTAAATTGGAAATAACCCGAATTGCATGGGCTTCTGTCTTATCGCGCCCGCGCGCATGCCGGTCAATCCAGACCGCTTTCACTCCGGCGCTCATCGCGCCTTGAACATCATCTTCCAAACTATCCCCCAAATGCAAGCATTCTTCGGGGCGAAATCCGGAAAGCCGTACCGCCTCATCAAAAATATCCCGATGCGGCTTAGCCTTGCCGAACAAGGCGGAAATAAGCATAAAATCAAAATATTCAGTGATTTGAAAAGACTCACAAAGCTGAATCAGCCGGCGATCCCAATTCGATATCATTCCAACCTTCAATTCTTTTTCCTTGCAAGCGGCAAGCACTGAATGCGTTTCATCAAACAAACGCCACGTCGCTGGACTCGCGAATTGATCATAAAGATCTTCAAAAAATAATTCAAAATTATTAAACGAATTGAAAGGCCGGAAAGTTTCACGAACAATTTCACGCCACCAATTTTTTTCGCTCTTCTCATCTGTCAAGGCCGCCATGGCAAGGCCGTCTTTTTGATTCCAGACCTCACGGAAAACCTGATTGAGCTTTTCCTGGCAAGCCTGCACACCGTGATTGGATGCCACGCGCGCGTAAACTTCACCAACCGAAGGATAGGGGTAAAGCAACGTTCCGCCCGCGTCAAAAAAAACAGCCTTGATCCCATGCAATAAATGATTTGTCACTCGAACTCCCGGGCTTCCCGCGCGTCCCGTCTCCGGCTCATAAATTGATCGAACAACATCATTCCCGCCATCGGAACAAGCGCTCCGATCCCGCCGCCTTGCTTTTGCGCGCGCAAAGCGTCCGCGCCAAACTGCGTGTACTCCGCGCCACTGATGTACTCGCGCGTCCACCCGTCGGCGCGCGGCGGCGGTGTTTTTCTCTCAAAGGTTTGCTTATCTCCGATACCCTGAAGAGCATCCTGAACTTCGGGCCGATTTCCGCCGATTTTGCGGGCTTTCATGTAAGCATCACGCGCTTCTTCAAAAAAGCCTTGCTCTTCATAGACCGTGCCGATTTGCAGCCACGCTGAACCGATCACGCTGGCGGAGGGCATAGTGTCTTTCTCAGTTAGTTGAATGACGCGCTGAAAAGCATCGCGGGCCAATTCCATTTTGCCGCGGCGTTTATAAATCACGCCCAAATTGTAATGCGCGGGAACATCATTGGGACGAATCATCAAAACTTGTTCCAACTGGCTTTGACTCATATCCAAAAAATGCGTCTCTCCGACTTTTTTTTTGCCGCTCGGAACGGATTCATCATAAAGCGCGCCGTAAACGCGCGATAATTCGAAATGATAATCCGCGTTGCCCGAATCAAACGCGAGCGCCGATACTAAAAGACGGCGGGATTCTTCGAGCTCTTCCTGCGTATCAAACTTAAGCTGACGCAGAACAATCCGCGCGTCAGGTTTTTCAGCTGTATTTTTTAATTCCGCGGTTTGTCCCGAAATTGTCTCGCCGACCCCGTGCGGGACGGATAGCAAAAAAAATAGCGCTGCCAGGAAAATAGAGAAAAGAGACTTGCTCGGAAGAAAAGTCATACGTGGCGGGATTATTGTTTTTTGAAAAGGTCCGCGGGGTTAAAGCTATCCAGCCCTTCGGGGGCTCCGCTCATTTTAACGCGCGCCATGTATTCCACAACCAAAGAACCATTGGCGGTTTTAAAATAATCAATTTGCAAAATATCATTCGGCTTAAGTTCACGAACATTTTTAAGCCCATTCATTCCCGTCCGTTCCGTAACCTGAAAAAGGTACTCCAGCTTTTCTCCGGTAGCAGGGTGATCAAAGCGTGCGGAAAACGAAGACTGCTCAGGATGCGCTTCTGAAACAGCGGCGGAAAGAGTGTACATAGGCGACTCTGTCGCCCAAACAGAACCAAGGACCAAGGACCAAGAACCAAGCAAAAAGCCGATCAGCCTCAGCCGAAACCTAATGCTTGGTTCTTGATTCATGGTTCTTAAATTAATTTCTTTGCGGCGGCAATCGCGGCATCATAATTCGGATGCGCGGTCACTTCACTGACATACTCAACAAATTGAATGGTGTCTTGCGCGTCAATCACAAATACCGCGCGGGTCAAAAGGCCTAATTCTTTAATACGCGCGCCGTAAGCGATTCCAAAGGAGTGGTCTTTGTAATCAGATAAAAGCTGCACGGTTGTCGCGCCAGCGGCACCGCACCAGCGTTTTTGCGCAAAAGGCAAATCCATGCTTACGGTAATAACAGCCGCTTTGTCACCCAGTTTTCCGGCCTCTTCATTGAAACGCTTCGTCTGTAAATCACAAACCGGAGTATCCACGGAAGGCACCACACTCACGATGCGAACTTTGCCGGCGGAGTTTTTCAGGGTCACGGAAGAAAGATCATTCGCGGTAAGATTGAAATCGGGAGCTTTTTGTCCCGCCTTCACCTGCTGGCCGACCAAGGTCATGGCATTGCCTTTAAATGTGATAACGCTTTTGTTTTCGAGAGTGGCTGTAGACATAGTGGACTCCTCTGTTAATGCGATACTTGAGAACAAGAAAAAAGACAGAAAAAGAAATTTGAAAAAATTATTTTTCATGAACAGCTTCAACCACCGTATGAATCCCGCCGCGGACAAAAAAATCCGCTTTGATTTTCATTTTACGCGGCTTGCAAGCTTCGACGAGATCATCCAGGATTTTATTCGTAACAGCCTCGTGAAACGCGCCTTCATTACGATAACTCCATAAGTAAAGCTTCAGGCTTTTCAGCTCAACGCAAAGTTGATCGGGAACATAATCAATGTAAATGACGGCAAAATCAGGCTGCCCTGTTTTGGGGCAAACGCAAGTAAACTCCGGGCATTCAAAATGAATCGAATAATCCCGCTCGGGTTTAGGGTTCGGGAAAACATCCAAAGCTTTAGTAGGGCTGGTTGACATGGCGCAAATTATAGAGGGACAAGGCTTAGGGCACAAGAACCAAAGCAATCCTTCCCGCCTCACCAGGTTCCGCAACCACGGTTTCAATCAAAAACAAGCATCCTTGATCAAAGCAGGGTTTGTCCGTTTTGCCTCTATCAATCACTTCGCTTACGCCGTCCGCGGAACCCTACTTCTTTTTAAAACAAGGAAAAGGTTTGAATAACTTTGTCATTGCGAAAGCATGTCTATCTATAAAAGACACTTATCTATTTTTAAAACTACGTTCCCGCCTTTGTCCCTTTGCCGGTTTGAAACCGCCCGCCAAGACAGATAGGTTCAAATCAACAAAGCGAAAGGATTTTTATGAAGAACAAACAAAATACCGAAAAACAAAAAGCGCCCAGTTCGACAAGATATTTGATCGACGATTTCCTTGAAATGAAAACAAGGCTGTCGGTTTGCGAGAGAGAAATGCTGTTGGATAAAATCGAAATTGAATCGATCCAATCGGACAGCCTCAAGTCACAACCGGCATTTTGGATGGATGACCGTGTTTTGCTGGTCTTGAACGAACAACCCTCAGAATGCTGGTTTTATTACACGCGTTCGGGAAAAATGGAGAAAGTACGGATGCGGGGAATATCCTCAACCCTCGGGAAGGTCCTCGGTGTCGAACCCTGAAGTCGGCGCAGCGGCCGGTTTCCCCTTCACGCGTGTTGTCGGGGAAATATTCGCGGATGAGTCGCGGAGAGCCTTAATTTCATACTTGGTTAAAAATCGCATGGCTCCGACGGGCATATCTCCCAAGCCCAACGGCCCAAACCCCACGCGATGAACCGACTGGACGTTGTAATTCAATTTCCGGAAAAGTCTTTCAATATGGCCGGTTTTTCCCTGCTGAAGTTCAAGACTGAGAACGCGCGGCGAAATCTGTTTATACGAAGCCACTTTGAGACGTCCGTCACTGGTCTTAATTCCTTTTAAAACATGCGCCGTATCTCTCGCATCCCACGGCTTATGCAACCGCACCTGATAATAACGGCTGACACCGTATTTGGGATGCGTCAAATGATTCGCAAGATCTCCGTCATTGGTAAAAAGCAAAAGACCGGA
>DDUN01000005.1:12936-22049 GCA_002344825.1 Candidatus Multiplicimicrobium inquinatum
ATACCCCAAAGGCTTATTCATCATCAAAAAAACCGGATCGGGTAAACGAACAAGGTTCCCCCTGTACATCACCATGTCGTTATCGCGGTCAACCTGCCGTCCCAAATCCTCAACTTTTTTACCGTTGATTTGGACATAGCCCTTCAGAATCAGCTGCTCGCATTTGCGCCGTGAATCAATTCCCGCTGTCGCTAAAAAATGTGCAATTCTCATGTTTTACTCAGTCGCCGTTAGGCTTTGTGTCCTCACCGCCGGACAGGCTTGCCGCTCCGAAGCCGCGGCCGACTCCGCATTCAAGTCCGGCGCTCAGACAGCTCTCGCTTTGCTCGAGAACTCGCGGCGGACTTTGAATGCTGAAAATTTAAAACAATATGCATTAATGGGGGGATTCTAAACCACGATTCAAATTTTGCGGAGAATAGATTTATATGAAACTGCCCGCCGCAATTGAGCGCTAGCGGAATTGCGGCATATAACAGGAAACGCCGCGGCAATTCTGCCAAGGCTTTCTCCGCTGACAGCCCCACCCCACCTTTGCGCGAAAGAGCTCAAAGAAGAAATCTGTCGAAGGCGAGTTCTGAAGCTTTGCTTCAGCTGTTTGAGCCAGCGACAGATTTCTTTTTGAGCTTTCTGGATTCCCGCCTGCGCGGGAATGACAAAATTATGCACTGAGCTAACCTAGACCTTCTGAAGCTCGATATAGTGCAGCTTTCGTCCTTCAGCTTGATATTTGAGCTCGTAATTCGTCAAACAAGTCGGTGCAAAGAACCGCTCATTCACGGTTTCGCGTATCAGCTCCCAGTCTTTTTGCGCGGCAATCACCTTCATCATCACCTGGTAATACTCTTCAAAATCGGTCGCAATTTCAAAAAAACCTCCGGACTTGGTTTTGTTCCAAACTGTCTTTAAAAAAGCCAAATCAAAAGTGCGCCGATAATGATGTTTGCGCTTGGGCCAGGGGTCGGGAAAATAAAGATGGAAAATAGAAACCGATTCATCCGGCACGGCCTTATCCAAAAAGAGCCCGGCTTCTGCTTTAAAATAAACCAAATTAGGCAGGTCTTGCCTGTCGGCGCTGGCTTTGCGGCGTTTTAAAAATTTCCAAAGCTTATCGAACGCGATGATATTGATTCCGGGATTTTCCTGCGCGCGCTGTAAAGCAAAGCGCCCCTTACCGCAGCCGATTTCAATTTCAAGCGGCTGTTTTTTAGCAAAAAGATCGGGCGCGCAAATTTTTTCACCGCGCTCAACGCGCGTTCTGAAATCCACCGCGTCGGGGATAACAATCGCGGAAGAACGCGGGCGTTCCGGATGATCCGATGTTTGAGAAACAGGCTCTGTATTCATTAATCCTTATCCGCGCACAAGCTTAACAAGCGTTTCTAAATGAGATGTTTTCGGAAAAAAATCCAGCGGATGAATCGACTCCACGCGCCAAACACCGCCCTCGGTCAAATCTTTCAAATCACGCGCCAACGATTCAGGCGAGCAGGACAAATAAAAAAGCACGGGCAATTCCGAGGTTTGCCGCAAACATTCAATCACGGACGGCGACAAGCCTTTGCGCGGCGGATCAATCATCGCGATTTTTCGGCCCGCGAAAGTTTCTGCCAAAACGGGAAGATGCTTTTCAACACTGCCTTCCAAAACACGCACATTTTCCATATTGTGATGGCTGACATTATAGCGCGCGATTTTATCGGAAGCGGGGCTCTCTTCAATCATAATCACCTGCCCCACACGGCCCGCGAAAACCAATCCAAATAATCCGACACCCGAGTAAAGGTCAAAAAAAACCGTGTTCTTATCCCACGTTTCAAGCGACGCGAGTTTATCCATCACTAAATCCAAAATGGAAAGATTTGCCTGAAAAAAAGTTTCGAGCGAATAAAAAATTTTGACGCCTTTGACCACCGTATAAAAATAATCTTCCGGCTGCATACGCAAGGAATGCCGCCCCATGCCGCCCCATCGAATTTTACCTGTGTCGTCGGTGCGCACCACGAGATTGGCGTTTTTATAGCCTTCGGGCAATTTCGCCAATGCTTCCGCTTTAAGTCCGGGCAATATCGCGTTAATTTCTTCGCGCGCGATCGGGCAATGATCAATCTCCATTAAATAATGCTGAATGGGATGAATATAGCCCAACTTCCACTCGCCTTTACTTCGCCGTAAAGTCAGGTCCAATCTTTGACGGTAATAATAAGGTTTGGGAGAAGCCGTTACGGGATGAAAAAGGCCGTCGGGCAAATCGGTTTTAAGCCGCAGAACGTCCTTCAGCTTGCCAAGTTTTAAGCTCAGCTCCTCCGTATAGGGAAGGTCCTGATAGGCGCATCCGCCGCATTGTCCAAATTTTTCGCAAAGGGGTTCCATAGACAACTTATGGTTTAAAAGTGAAAGCTCAAAACAAAAACTTAAAATCACTCAGCTTTAAAACCGAACACAGCTCCAAGTTTTTGAGCTTTAAACGCGAAGATGATACACTAGGCGCGATGACTATCAAAACAGACAAAATATTTATTAAAGAGCTCCGAATACCCTGCTTAATCGGCATTTTTGACTGGGAACGCAAAAAAAAACAAATTGTCTCCGTCGATTTGGAGTTTCCCTCCCCAATCGAAAAAGCCGCGCGTTCTGACAAAATTCAAGACGCGATCGATTATAAAAAAATCGCCAAGCGCACCATCGATTATGTCGGCTCCAGCAAGTTCTACTTAATTGAGGCTCTGATTGAAAATCTTGCTCAAATTCTTCTGAAAGAATTTAAGCTGAAAGAAATCACCCTCCAGATTGAAAAGCCGGGCGCTATCCGAGGGGCGCGGACAGTTGGTATCCGCATTACCCGCAAATCAAAACGGAGGTAACCGTGAAAGTTTATTTGCTCATTCTCGGTTCCAACATTGAGCCTGAAAAAAACATGCCTTTGGCGCGGGCAAGACTTAAAGCGGCTTTTCCGGGCATACTCTTCTCTGATTTTTACGAGACCGATCCGGTTGGACCGGCCGGCCCCGAAAAGTTTTGGAACGCGGCGGCCATCATCAAAACAGCTCTTTCACGCGAAGAAGTTTCCGTGCTGCTTAAAAAAATTGAAAGTGATTTAGGACGTACCCGATCGCCGGAAAATAAATTCACGCCCCGCACGATGGATATCGATATGCTGCCTTCTCCGGAATGGCAGGAGCAGGCTTTTATTATGGTTCCCTTAGCTGAAATTGCACCCTCCATTACCGACCCCGAAACAGGAAAGTCTTTCGGTGAATTAGCGCGGGCTTGTCTGGAACAAACTTCAGGCGTAAGAAGAATTGAAGATCTGTAGTGTTGAAGCTTGGAACTTATAGTTCTAAAAGCGGGATTGTTAACGCAGTTGCGGCAAAGCCGCGGAGCAAAATTAGAGAAGCGCGGCGTACTTAGCGTAGGGTGCCGCGCCGCTTGCCGCCTGAAGCGTCCCGCCCAGGACTCCGCCGATTGTTTTCGCGGTTCCCCGAATCGCGCCGATTAGAATTCCAAACGGAAAAGATTGAGTCGCCCCTCTTAAAATTTCTATCGGCAGAGCAAAAACACCGGAAACAATTCGGCTGGCTCCGCCCGCGACAATGCTGGCATCACGCACCGGATTTTCCGCATAGGCCGAAAAACACACCGACAGAGAAAACAGGCAAGTAAACAGGGCTTGAGTTGTAAGCTTTCGTCGATTCATGCCTTCTATTTACGGCATTCCCGCTAAACAGCCTAAGTCCTATTATTAGAGTCTGTCTCCCTTCAAATAGATTGATCTTTTAACAAAATTGAATACGATAGGGTTCTATGAAAGACATTCTTATCACCGGCGGAGCCGGATTTGTCGGCGCCAACCTGACTTTAGAGCTTCAAAACCGTTTTCCTGAGGCGCGCATCACCGTTTTGGATGATTTCCGGGTCGGAAAATTCAAAAATCTACTCGGCTTTAAAGGCGATTGCCTTGCCTACAATGTTGCCGGTCAAGACTGGCTCCCCTGGGCAAAAACCCAAAATTGGGATCATATTTTCCATCTTGCCTCCATCACGGATACCACCGTACTGGATGAATGCAAAATGATGAATGAAAACATCGAAGGCTTCCGTAACATTCTCGAACTGGCCTCCGAAAAAAAAGCTTCCGTAGTTTGGGCTTCTTCCGCCGCGACCTACGGCAATGTCGATAAACCCGTGCGCGAAGAAGACGCCGGCGCGCCCAATAATATTTACGGCTTTTCAAAGTGGGTTATGGAAGGTCTCGCCCGCAAATATTTCGGAAAAGTTAAAAAAGTGGTCGGTCTGCGCTATTTCAATGTTTTCGGTCCCGGCGAATATTATAAAGGCCACGCGGCCAGCATGATTTATCAACTCACCGTTCAAATCATGGCCGGCAAAAGCCCGCGCATTTTTAAAGACGGTGAGCAAAAGCGCGACCATATTTACGTAAAAGATGTCGTCGCCGCCACGATTCAGGCGCATCAATCCAAAGAAAACACGGTCTTAAACTTAGGTACCGGCACCGCAACTTCGTTCAACGCGGTGATCAGCGCCATCAATGAAGCCCTCGGCACAGACGTGAAGCCCGAATTTTTTGAGAATCCATTTTCCTTTTATCAAAACTTCACGCAAGCGGATATGTCGCGCCACAAAGCCATGACAGGCTTCACATGCAAATACACGACCCGGGAAGGCATTATTGATTATGTCCGCAATCACCTGCTCAAACGCCCTTTGGCTGAAATGAAAATTAAAACCATTGAGAACCGGGATTATTCACCCCAGCCGACTGGAATAAAGGGATGAAGCGCGAACAGCTGATTTCGGTCGTTTTTCTTTTGGTGCTGGTTTATGTCGCGTGGCAGATTTTTTCCATTTTTTCGGTTTTCACTAATGCCATTCTGGGCGCCGCGATTCTCGCGTTTCTTTTTTACCCAATTCAGCGCCAATTTTTAAAATGGTTTCCGCGGCAAAACGTTTTATTGTCCGCGCTGTTGACCGCGCTGATTTTTCTGATTGTTATTCCCCCTTTTGTCGTGCTTATTTTCAGTTTATCCTCGCAAATCATTGAACTAACGCAATCCGCTTATCAATTCGTGCAGAAAGGCGGAGTCGAGAAACTTATTCTGGAAATTCAAAATCAGAGCTGGTACCAGAGTCTCGACAGCAAAATCGTGGACTGGACTCCCATCAAAGACACCGCGGCAGATTGGATTTTAAGCAGCGCGCGCAAGCTCGGAAATATCACCGCGCTTGAAGTCGGCGCTCTGACAAAAAATATTTTCGCGATCACCCTTAATGTTTTCTTCATGAGCGTCCTCGTCTTTGTGTTCTTAAAAGACGGCCCTCAAATTTATGATTTCCTTTATCAAATCGCCCCCTTTGAAGAGAAAACAAAAAAAACAATTTCCGACCAAATCAAAGGGACTTTCGAAGCGGTGATTCGCGGACAAATCCTAACTTCTTTCGCGCAAGCGATTGTCGCGGGGGGGTTGTTTTCAGCGGTCGGAATCCGCGCCTATCTTTTCTTCGGTGTTTTGACTTTTATTTTATCGATGATTCCGGTAGGCGGCGCGGCTTTGGTGTGGGCGCCCCTCGCGGCATGGCTTTTTTTTACAGGCTTTAAAATCCAGGCGATTATTCTCGCGGTGGGCGGAGTCACCATCATCAGCTTATTGGATAATGTCATCAAGCCGGCGGTGATCGGAGAAAAAACCAAACTGCCTTATTTTCTGCTCTTCTTTGGGATTTTAGGCGGGCTTGCGGTCTATGGGTTCGTCGGGGTTTTTATCGCTCCGGTGGTACTTTCGCTCTTCTTCGCGCTGGTTAAAATTTACCGCGAAGAGTATCTGCACCCAAACTTACCGCGCTAAAACAGCTTTTACGGTTGAAGCGTCAGAAGAATCGCTTCCGGCCGCGAGAAAAAACGAATCGGCATAAAACGGCTGCTCCCCATTCCCCTTGAAATACAGCATTGAATATCCATAAACTTTTTGATTCCGGATGCGTATTTTCTGCCCGCGCGCGAATGCGTAATGATCGCGCCCCATCCCGGCAAGCAAACCTGTCCGCCGTGCGTATGTCCTGAAAAACAAATATCAATCTCATGGTCAGATAGCCCAAAAAGAACATCCAGCGAATGCGATAAAAGAATATTCGCCGTACCGGCTCCCTTCTGCACGCGCAGACGCGTCAAATCCGCGTGCCCGGTAACAGGATCATCGACGCCGTGAATGCCCACGCGCTGCCCCTCTATTTCGACCGAATGCGACTCATTGCGCAGCTCCTTAATCCGAAGCTTTTTATAAACTCCGCGCAGCTTCAAAGTTCCGTTCCGTTTGAGCGGATGCCGTTGCCCCTGAAAATTATGAAACAAACAATCATAGAGCCGGTAGTCATAATAATCATGATTTCCCATAACGGAAAAAATACCCTTTTTTGATTTTAATTTTGCAAGCTGCTTTTCCGCTTCATAAACGCCTTCACGGCAATCGATGATATCTCCGGTAAGAACAATTAAATCAGGCCGAAGCTCCGCCAAACGGTCAAAGAAAAGGCTGAGTTTGGGAGCCGGAGAAGCGAAGTGAATATCGGAAAGATGCAGAATCTGAATCGGCTTATTTAGTTTCACGCAGCGCGCTTCTTTGCGGACAATGCGGAAAAAACGGGGTTCGGTAATCAGCCACGCGATAAAAAAAACCGCGGCGGAAACCGTAATGAGCAGCATCAGCCCCCCAGAATCTTTCCTCCGGAGGAAGAGGTGAAAACAATTCCCTGCATCATTTTTTCCATCTCAACGGGCCGGCGGGCATTCTGAACCGCGGTTTCTTTCGTGATCAAATTCTTCTGATACATTGCCAAAAGAGACTGGTCCAGAGTCTGCATGCCGTCATGCCCTGAATTAACCAACGCCTGATGGATTTTCTCAAATTCCTTGTCCATGACCAGTTTTTTCATTGTGTAGTTTCCGATCAAAATTTCCGTGGCAGGCAACAATGACTTTCCGTCCTTGCCCACGAGTAACTTTTGAACCATCAGGCAAGACATGTTCATCGCGAAATGGCGCAAAACCGCGTCACGCTCATCTTGCTTAAAAAAACCCAAAATACGGTCGAAAATTTGCGTGACCGATTGCGCGTGAACCGTTGAAATAACAAGGCGTCCGACCTCCGCCGCGTTAAGGGCGAATTTGAGCGTTTCCGCGTCGCGCATTTCCCCGATTACAACCACATCGGGAGACTGGCGCACGACATACTTTAACGCTGAGTCAAAGTCCTTGGTGTCAGTTCCAATCTCGCGCTGCTCGATCAAAGAAAGTTTGTCCGGGTGAACAAACTCGATCGGATCTTCAACGGTGATAATATGCTTTTTTAAATTGTCGTTAATCGCGTTTACCATCGCGGCAATCGTTGTGGATTTTCCGCTTGAAACCACACCGGCAACAAGAATAATTCCGGACTTTTCCAGCGCGACTTTTTTGAGAATATCCGGAAGCTGTAAGTCGTCAAATGAAGGAATCCCTTTCCACAAAAGACGCAGAACCACGGAAAGCTGGGATTGCTGATAAAAAGCATTGCCCCGGAAACGAAAACCGAACTCGGGCACAGCGAAGGAAAAATCCACACTGCGCTCAATCTTCAGCTGCCCCTCATGATAAGAAGTGGTCACGCTCTTAAAAATAGCGTAGAGACGCGCTTCATCCACGGGGGCCGCGTCTATTGGAAAAACATCCGAACCGATGCGCACGCGCGGAACCTGACCCGATTTTAGAAAAAGATCCTGGGCCCTGAGCTCCGAAGCGATTTTAAGACATTGCAGTAAATAAGAATCGGTAGCAATCATGATGGAGTTAGGCTTTGTGCGCGTCTTCCAAAAGTTTTTTCAACTCACCTGAGTCGCGTAATTCATGCACAATATCGCAACCACCCACAAGTTTTCCGCCAATGAAAACCTGGGGGAAAGTCGGCCAGCTGGAATACTCCGGCAAAGTCGCGCGGATATCAGGATTTGCCAAAATATCCACCGCCGCGAAGGGATAGCCATAGCCTTTTAAAATTTCAACCGTAGCGGCCGAAAAACCACAACGGGGAGCGTCCGGTGTTCCCTTCATAAAAAGAGCCACTTTGTTGCCTTCAATTGTTTTCTTGATCGTTTCAATGGTTTGTTCGGTCATAAATTTTTCTCCTTGTTCAAACTAAACGGTTTCTGTTGCCGTTTTCTTCATAAGAAATAATATTGCGCGCGATTTCTTCAACCACCCTCGTCCGGGCTTCGGTGCTGGCCCAGGCGATATGAGGCGTCAAAATAAGCCGTGGAGCATTATACAACACATGCGTCCGCGGGGGCGGTTCCTGCGTCAAAACATCGGTTGCCGCGCCCGCAATTTTTTTCGCTTTCAAAGCGGCCGCCAAAGCTTTTTCATCAATAATGCCGCCCCGGGCTAGATTTAAAAGAAACGCGGACTTCTTCATTAAAGCGATTTCCTTGGCGCCGATCAATCCGCGCGTGACATCGGAAAGCGGTGCGTGAATTGTCACAAAATCTGACCGCTTCAAAACTTCTTTTAACGCCGTGCGCCCTTGCGCTTCCTTGGCGGAATAAACACGCCCCGGAATTTGAGCGATCATCACTTTCATCCCAAAAACACGCGCCGTTTCGGCTACACGCCGCCCAATAGTGCCATAACCGACGATCCCAAGCGTTTTCCCCGCCAACTCAAAAAAAGGAAACTGAGTCAGCGCAAAAAAATCTTGGCGGCTCCACTTTCCGGCTTGAACCGCCTGATCATATTCCTTCAAGCGTGATGCCAAGGCTAAAAGTAAAGTAAAAGTCAGCTGAAGAACCGACTCGGTGGAATAACCGCGGACATTGGTTACGGCAATGCCGTATTCTTTCGCCGCGTCCAAATCAATGTTATTAAATCCGGTAGCGGAAAGATGCAGTCCTCTCACGCCGTTCAAAGCTCGCAAAGTTTTGCGGTCAAAAACCACTTTATTTAAAACAATATGCTGAAACCCTTTAACACGCTGAATGGTTTGCGCGGGCGATGTGGAATAATGCTGTTTCAATGAACCGATTTTTTTAAGCGGAGAAAAATCCTGATCTCCCCAATCCACGGTTCC
>DDUN01000042.1:0-18953 GCA_002344825.1 Candidatus Multiplicimicrobium inquinatum
ATGCCGACCGCTTGCATATGGGAATAAAGCACCGTCGCGCCCAGAAACTTAAAACCACGCTTTTTCATGTCTATGCTCAGCGCTTCGGATTCGGGAGTCACCGCGGGAAGCTCTTTCAGACTTTTTCTGCGGGCCGGTTTTAATTTTTCAGTAAAAGGCCGAACATAGTTTGAAAAACTGCCAAACTCTTTTTGAATTTCAAGAAACCGCTTCGCGTTATTAATCGCCGCTTCAATTTTCAAACGGTTACGCACAATCCCCGCGTCATTCAAAAGCCGCTTCACATCCCCCGCGCCGAACTTCGCTACTTTCTTCGCGTCAAATTTCGCGAAAGCTTTGCGGTAATTTTCCCGCTTATTCAAAATGCAAGACCAACTCAGCCCTGCCTGCGCGCTTTCCAAAACCAAAAACTCAAATTGTTTTTTGTCATCGGTAACCGGCACACCCCATTCTTCATCGTGATACCGAAGCATCAGCGGATTCCCCAATCCCCACCCGCATCGCGGTTTCGCATCGGCAACTTTGTTTTTCATGGATTAATTCTAACAATCATACTCTTAAAGTTGCTGTGGAGAGCTCGAGGAGAAAAAATCTTCGCGCTCAAATACTTTAACCTGAAATGTCGGGGTATGCCCTAACAGGGTTTTATACTCCGGCACTTGAGTAAGTTGACGAAAAACGGGAATAAACTTTTTCCATAAAGCATCCATGAGTATTTGAATCTTGAGGTGATGCTCAGCAAATTGCTGCTCGCGCTCCACAAAGTCACTCTCCTCCCTTTTATAAAAAAGATCACCCCATAATTCATACTTCTCAATCTTGTCGGGCTTAGGAACTTTTTCTCCAATGCTGCCGATAACGGGATTGTGTATCGCCACATTTCGAATCCGTCTAACGATGTGATTAGTAAATGTATTAAAATTTTTAATCTCAGTCCCTTCACCTAAGACTTCGACTAGAAAATCGGATCTGTTGTGAATCTCCACAATCACCGGCCTCTTCTTTCTCGCAAATTGTTCAAGTCGAGAATGATATTCTTTTATTACAAAATCCTTAAAAATTCTCTCAATATCAGCGTCCTCTTTCTTTTTAATAAAAACTTCTCTCAGACCAAACTGAGCTTGAATTTTTGCAGTAAAAAAAAATAAATTAGATACCATGTCGGCGATTGTCCCTAGATTCGTATAAAATATGTCAAATCGCTCTTTGAAAAGAGCTGGAATCCGTGCCGTCGCCGAAGAATTAAGTCGGAGGACATCCAGATTTACAGCTAGACAGCGAAATATTGTGTAGTGAGCCATTGCAATATTTTGCAAGTCTGCTGACACCTCCTGCCGAAAGTGTATCCAAAGCGGGTGATTTTTTTGAAAATCATTCCGACAAGTCATTGGCGTTATAAACTCTGCCCAAAAGACCTCATAACTTGGAAATGAATTTACAAATTCAGGCCAATAAAATTGTTCAAAACCATCTCCGTCATTTTCCAAATTCCAAGCTGTCATAAATTAACTCGCGATTTAAAGTGTTTCAAAAATTAATGCTAGATAATTATATCAGACAAAAAAAGATGCGAGCCTAACTGTTAGTCTTCACAGACTGCTCAAAAAGTTCCAGATACAAGGCGCGTTCAAGCGCCCGCGGAGGCGTATGGGCGAATACGCCGCACAAGGAAGCGAAGAACGCAACGCAGTAGATGGGCTTTTTCAGCAGTCTGTCACTCGTAACGTAAGGCCTGGATCGGCTCCAGTTCAGATGCCTGCTTCGCCGGCCAAAGACCGAAGATCAATCCCACTGCCGCAGAGAAAAAGAAAGCGAGCAAAATGGACCCCAATGAAATGACCGTCCGCCATCCCGCGAAAACTGAGACGCCAAATGAAATCCCGACCGCCAGAATCATGCCGGCAACTCCGCCCATAAAAGTAATCACCACCGCTTCCACCAAAAATTGCGCCAAAATATCGCGCGGCGCGGCACCCACGGCCTTTCGCAAACCAATTTCCCTGGTTCTTTCTTTGACGGAAACCAGCATGATATTCATAATCCCGATTCCGCCGACCAAAAGTGAAATCGCCGCAACACTGCCAAGCAACACCGAAAATATCTTGGTGGTGCTGGACAAAGCCTCCTGCATGCTTGCGTTATTACGAATATTAAAACTCTCATTATCGTTCGGACCAATCCGGTGCCGCCGCTTGATTAAATTGGATATTTCTTCCTGCGCGCCTTCGATTTCTTCGGCGGTTTTAATTTCCACATCAATTTGATCAACATAATCTTTCCCCAAAACGCGGCGCATGGCCGTATTGACCGGAATTAAAATCATGTCATCACGGTCGCGGAAAGCATCTGATCCCAGGGACGACAAAACACCGACTACTTTAAAATACACGCGGTTAATTTGAATTTGCTTACCCACCGGATTCTCTTCGCCAAAAAGTTCGCGCGCGACGGTTTGCCCGAGCAAAACAACGCGGCTGCGCGCCTGATCCTCTTCCGGGGTAAAAAATCGTCCGGCAACCGCTTCCTGATTGCGCACCGTGGCATGATCCGAAGTGGTGCCCGTCAAACGGGTATTCCAGTTTTTTGAGCCTGCGACTACCTGGGCTGATCCCGAGACCTGCGGAACCACTTTACTCACGGACGCAACCGACTCACGAATCGCACGGGCATCTTCCAAAGTAATCCGGGTAACGCCTGCATCCGCCCCCATTGCCACTCCCCTGACTTTCGCCGAACCCTGCCGCACGGTGAGCAAATTGGATCCCAACCGGGACAACTGTTCCGTCACGGATTCTCTTGCTCCG
Source organism: Candidatus Multiplicimicrobium inquinatum (assembly GCA_002344825.1). Classification (GTDB taxonomy): domain Bacteria; phylum Omnitrophota; class Omnitrophia; order Omnitrophales; family Aquincolibacteriaceae; genus Multiplicimicrobium; species Multiplicimicrobium inquinatum. Next base: position 2,805 of record DDUN01000042.1, read on the forward strand.
CGGCCCAGCGCGAGCATAGTGATCACGCACGCAACCGCAATCAAAACACCGAGCATGGACAAGAATGAACGTAATTTATTGGCGAGAATCATCCGCATCGACTGCTTGAAATGTTCCTTCCAGCTCTGAAAAACACTCACACTCTCTTTCGCGGCAGGTGTTTCACGCGCCGGCAATTGTCCTGCCATGGGCTGACGTCTGCGCTCATCCTGAATAATTTTTCCATCATGCATGCGGATAACACGGTCAGCTTCCTCGCCGATTTTTTCATCATGCGTCACAATCACAATCGTCATTCCCTGAGTGTGCAGTTCTTTAAACAAATCCATAATTTCCCGCCCGGACTTGGAATCTAAATTACCGGTGGGTTCATCCGCCAAAATCAAACTGGGCTGATTCACTAAAGCGCGCGCAACCGCCACTCGTTGCTGTTGTCCTCCTGAAAGTTCATTTGGATGATGCGCCATGCGGTCTTTCAAGCCGACACGCTCCAATAATTCAGCAGGTCTTTTAGCATAACTTGCGGCATACGGAGAGTACATGAGCGGCAACGCCACATTTTCCAAAGCACTGGACCGCTTCATTAAATTAAATTGTTGAAAAACAAATCCGACAGATTCATTACGGAGCTGGGCGTAATTTTCTTCGGTCAGCGCGCTAACGTCTTTACCTTTAAAAAAAATCCTCCCCTGATCAGGCGCGTCCAAAAAACCAATCAGATGCATGAGGGTCGACTTACCCGAACCCGACGGTCCCATAATTGCGACAAACTCACCTTCTTCCAAAACAAAAGAAACGCCCTGCAATGCGCGCACCTCAATGGTGCCGATATGGTAGGTTTTACTGAGGTTTTCAGTTTCGATCAATTTCATCGATTACGCGGGGCTCCGCTGGCGCTCCGGTTACCGCCCGTGGGAGACAAAGCGGAGCCGCCTGATTTTTTTTGCTTGCGGCGAACGACTAAAATTTCTTCTCCGACGGAAACACCCTTCAAAATCTGAGTCATTTCTCCATCCGACTCTCCGATTTCAACCGGAATCGGTTTCAGCCCTCTCAATTCTTTTTTATAAACAACAAATTGTCCGTCCGTTTTCTCCTTCATTTTTCTGGGCATTTCCGCAATGGCTTCCGACGGCACCAGCAAAGTGTTTTTTATGTCTTTGATAAAAAAAGTCACCCCCGCGGTCATTCCACTGCGAAAAACATCGGGAATTTCATCAGGTAAAACATCGATCGTATACACATTCACGTTGTTGATTAATTGGCTTTCATAGCTAATATGCGCCACTTTACCTAAAAGCACGTTGCCGCGGTACGCGTCGAGCTGAATTTGCGCGTTTTGGCCAAGCTCAACCAAAGCAAGATCGGTTTCATCGACTAAAACTTCCACAATCAAACGGTCTGAAATCACCACAATCGGATCCGCCGTGGTTACTGTTTGCCCGGGCTCGACTTTGCGGGCGATAATTTTTCCATCCAGCGGCGCCATTAAAGGCGCGGGCTTGTAAGCCGATTCCCACTCACGGTAAACCGCTTCGCCTTTGGAACGGGCGGAATCAAGCAATGCGGCGCGTTCGGTGGAGCTCATCCAAGCCAAAATCTGCCCTTTAACGACCATGTCGCCTTCCTGAACCAAAACTTCTTCCACACGGCCGGCAATCGGCGGTTTCATTTCAACCCGGTTATACGGCTTCACTTCACCCGTCGCGGAAAAAGTAATCAGCAAATCACCGCTCTTCACTTTGACTTTACGCAAAACTTCAAGCTGAGGTCCGTCCGATTCCTTAAAAAAGAAAAACTTAACCGCAAAAATCACTGCCAGAAGAACCAGCAAAATCATTCCATAACGTTTTATAAAATTCACGAGAGCGCGTCCTCCAAAGTTATGCCTTGTGCCAAATCCCAGTTCGCGTTTTGAACCAAAACATTCGCGAGGCTTTCAACGAAATTTTTCTCCGCATCGGCGATTTCCTGTTCCGAGATATCAAAGTCCTGAAAATTAACCAGCCCTGATTCGTACTCCTGACGCACAATTTCCGAACGTTTGCGCGCGGCATCCAAAAAACTTTTACGAACGCGGATAAACTCCAGCGCGTCAATCAGTTCGGCTTTTGTTTCCGCCAATTCCACGGTTAATTCATCTTTCGTCCCGCGCGCGGATTCTTTGGCAGCGCCATAATCGGAACTCGCCTTGCGGATGCTGTTTACATTTTTTCCGCCGTCAAAAAAAGGAATCGAAATCCGAATTCCCAAAACCGATTCTTTTTCCAACTCCGACGCACGGGGGCCGGAATAGTCATAAGTAAAAAATCCGCCGATATTCGGCCAAATGGACGCTTGTGCCGCGAGAATCGCCGACTTAAGTGCCTCGGCACTTTTTTGTTCACGCAAAGCTTCAGGCTGAAATAAGACTAATTGCTCTGCGGAAGCTTCCGTCACCTCATTCTGTGAAATGGGTATCAGCTTTTCCAAATCGCCCGCGATTTCCACCGGCAAATCAAAATTTTCACCCATTTCGCGGCGTAAACGGTAAGACTGACTTTCAATTCGCCTTACAATTTGCCTCACTTCAAATTCGGCTTGCTCGGCAATTGCGCGAGCGCGCATGGCGGAACCGATATGTTCTCTTCCCGCTTCATAGCGCAATTGAATGAGTTCCGCATTTTTTTTGCGTCGTTCGGAAATACGCCGACTCACTTCAAGCTGTTTTTTGAGTTTAAGAAGCTCGATATAAACCTGCCGTAAACGGAAACGAACCTGCGCGCTGGTATTTTTATAATCGAACCGCGCGGCTTCCAGATTTTTGCGGGCCTGTAAAAAATTTCCGGTGGTTTCAAAGCCCGAAAAAAGGGTTTGTTCCGCGGTCAGCCCCACCCCAAGCGCATCACTTGATTCAGTTCGCGCGCGGCTTGTGCGGCTTTTGCCCATATCACCGGTCACCGAAGGTAAATAGTCGCCGAACGCGATATCACGGCTGCGGGCAATGGAATCAACCTGGTGTTTAGAAGAAAGAATATCAGGGTTGCTTCGTACTGCAGATTTCACCATATCGGCCCATTCCACCGGCTTTTCAAAATAAACACGAGGACGCTCCTCCGGCGCAGACCAAGCCTGCGGTGAAATCATCACCAAAATTAAGATTAAACGGATTGTTCGCATGAATGTCCCTGTTTTCGAGCAAGATTCTAGATTTTATTACCGATCAAGTCGATGGATTTCAAAGCAAAGTGTAAGTAAAGGGTTAGACGCAAAACAGGGACAAAAGTGGCGGATTCGATTCCGTAGTTATTTTTTTGAAAAGAAACGGTGCCAGCTTAAAGCAAAGCCGGTATAAACCAAGAAAAGAGCTCCGACAGCGGAAATAAAGGCGATAAGTTGACCTATCCATCCCCAGGCTTGACCCGTGTGCAAATATTTAACCCAAACACGGGCTTTTTTACCGAGACTGCCTTCAGCATAAGGTTCCCATTTCGTCACCTCACCCGATTCAAGATCATACGAAAGCGATGATCTTGGATTGGGGCTATTATGCTTTTCTTTGGATTCTTGAATTGAAACCGTCACGGGAGCGCCGGGCTTTTGCGGAAAACGCAAATTTATCGAAACCCAATCGGGGGTGCGGCTTTCGACTTCAAAACCTATCAGATCCACATCTTCTTGCGTCAACGGCAATTCCGCCGGTTGATGCGCCTGCCCTTTTTCGCCTCCCTGTCGCGGCCCGCCTTCGGGTCCGGCCATACGCTGAATCGGCGCAGGCGGTTCACTGCCCATCATGCGGAACAAAAGCGTATTCGCCCAGCCATACGACATCACAAGCCCGGTCAAAGTCGTAACCAGCAACATCGGCAGGCACCAAAACCCGATGACATTATGCCAATTCCAATCACGCTGTTTACCCGATAACTTTCCGTTAAAAAGAGTAATAGCTTTGAGGGACGGTAAATTCCAATTACGAGGAAACCAAATATAAATCCCGCTGATAACCATGAACAAAAAAACAGCGTTACAAAAACCAGTTACCGCTTTGCCTTTATCTTTGGCGCCCAGCTTGCGGTGAATATCCTCCACCCAATGCATAAAATCGTGCGTTTTGGAACCCGCGCCCAAAATTTCACCAGTATAGGGATTTAAATAGATACTTCCGCCTTCACGGCCGAAGGAAACCACAGCTGAAGCCTCGGGGTCGGATTTGAGCAAAATACCGCTCACTCGACCGCCGGGCATAGCTTCAACCGCCTTGGAGAGGATCTCAGCAACAGACATCGGCACGGCAAACGCCTCTATCACAGCAACTTTTTGTATTTTCTTTTCGGCAAATTCGACAATTTGCGGTTCAAAAGCAAGAATAGTACCGGTCAGCGCCATTATAAAGATGACCCCGCCGACAGCAATACCGCTAATCAAATGCGCCCAAAAAATAAACCGCCGAGCCGTCATTCGATTTAAACCTCAGCCCAACTTCGCAAAAGATTGTGATAAACTCCCGTTAACTGCACGGTGGTCTGAGCCGCAACAGGATTTTCTTTTAAATCACGCGACAACCGTTGAATCGCGAGATCAAGATCATAAAGCAGGGTGCGGTGAGCATCTTCGCGAACCATACTTTGAATCCAAAAAAATGAACAAATACGGGCGCCTTTTGTCACAGGCTTGACATGATGCAGACTTGTGGAAGGATAAAGCACCATGCTTCCCGCCGGAAGTTTCGAGCTATGCACACCGTAAGTATCCTCAACCACTAGTTCACCACCGTCATATTCTTTTGGGTCACATAAAAAAACCGTAGCGGACAAATCGGTACGGATGCGGTGCGGCGTTCCGGGAATTTGCCGAATCGCGTTATCCACATGCGTGCCAAAATTTTGTCCGCCACGATAGCGGTTAAACAGCGGCGGAAAAACCTTTGCCGGTAAAGCCGCCGCCATAAACTGCAAGTTCTTTCCAAGTGCCTGCAAAATCATATCGCCCACCTGAATAGCAGCAGGATGATTTTCCGGAATTTGCGCGTTGTTTTTAGCCTGAGCGGATTGATAGCCGGCCGTCACTTTGCCATCTACCCACTCCGCGTCTTTAAAAAGCGCGCGGGCTTTTTCAACTTGCTCCTTGGTTAAAATATCCGGAATATGCAGTAACACTTGATACTTTCTTTTTTAGAACTCGATATCCATCGTCAGCGTCGCTGAACGCCCGGGACCCGAAATGAAATGTCCGCCGCCGATGCGGTCAATATATTCCTGATCGGTCAGGTTGTACGCGTTCAAACGCAATTTGTAATGCTCATTGATAGTGTAAGCAAGCATCGCATCCCAAAGCATATAAGCCGGCGCTTTGCGGGTATTTGATGTATTCGCGTAGCGCATATCCATAAAGTTGATACCGGTACCAATTTCAAAATTGAACGGCAGCTTGTACGTCGTCCAAATATTGAAAGAGTGTTCGGGAACATGCGACATTTTCTTGCCAACATCAGCCGCTGTATTTGTTTCCCGAATCTTACTTCTCATAATCGTATAGCCGGCAAACACATTCCACTCGTCCGTGATACTTCCGGTTGCGCCGAACTCGATACCCTCCACGCGCTGCTCACCATCTAAAATATTCGGTTCGCCCGGAACAAGACTTGGCGTGCGCGCATTGGTTTTATCGGTGCGGAAAATTGCCGATGAAAGCGAAAGACGCTCTTTGAGAACATCCCATTTTGTACCGATTTCAAAAGTGCGGCTTTTTTCCGGATCCAGCGACACAGTTGTCGCGCTAAGCGGAGACAACGAAACCAAGCCCTCGGATGAAGGATTAATCGAAGTTCCGTAGCCAATATAAAAGCTTCCGATTTCAACAGGCTTATACACAAACCCCGCGCGCCAGGTCAAAGCACTGTCCAGAGACTCAAAGTTCTGCCCGGTAGTCGGCGTATAGTCGGTTTTGAAATAATCCCAGCGCAATCCGCCGTTGAGTTCAAAATGATCCCCCAACTTCATGGTATCAAATCCGTAAAGCGCCATGGATTTGGACGTAGCCGCGTTCTCTCCTAAACCATAACGAATCTGTCCTGTAGAGGGATCACCCGGGTCGGGGTTCCAAAGATTCGTCGTCGAAACAACCGCAGAAATTCTCGGGCGATTCGTGGATTTTTCACGGATCGCTTCAATTCCGGCTACAACAGCATGCTCAATCCAGCCCGTTGCAAAATTAAGCAGCAAGTCGGTTTGATTTGCCAAAATTTTATCCACTTGGTCACGCGCCTGAAATTGACGGTTCAGATTAGTGGTGTTGACATTCTGAAAGCGCGGCGCAGTCAGAATGGAGTCGCGATGCGTGCGTCCCCAACGAAAATTATTACGCAAAGTCACATGCTCATTAAAATCGTGCTCAAACAAAACCGTTGCGATATTGGTCATGGTTTTTTCACGGTCACGATTCGTGAGACCATAAAAATTATTCCAACTGGCCGGTGAAGGCTTGTCACGGTAAGCCTGAAGCCCGGCGTTTTGACCGGCGGGAACCCAAGGGCTGCCGTAAGTCGGCATATTATCCTGATTCAGCTGAAAATAACTGAGCGTCAAACGGGTGTCCGTATCAATACCTAATGCCAGCGACGGAGCAATTCCCCAACGCTGATCGCCAATCACTTCATGCCCCGCGACGTCGGCATCATGAAAAAGCGCATTGAAACGAAATGCCGCGTCATCCATGCCTTTATCTTTTATTTTAAGCGGCTGATTGATATCCATTGAAACACGCTTATATTCAGCCGTACCGAAACCGACTGAAGCGCGGTAAAACGGATCAAGCTTCGGAGTTTTGCTGGAAAGATTCACCGTTCCGCCGGTAGAACCGCGGCCGGTATAAGCGGAAGAAGGTCCTTTCGCAACTTCAACCTGTTCCAGATTGAAAGGATCGCGGGTATAACCGCCAAAATCACGAACCCCATCCACATAAATATCATTGCGCGCGCCGAAGCCGCGAATCGAAAGAAAGTCTCCACCCGGTCCGCCGCCGCCCTCACCGGCCTGCATACTGATACCCGGAACATTTTTCAAAACATCGCGCAAAGAAGTCGCACCCTGATCCTGGATCACCCCCTCGGGAATCACCGTCACGGTTTGCGGAACATCGCGCAAGGGCTCTGTATATTTCAGCGAAGACATTTTTTCAGGCTTATAAGATTTTTTGCGATTATCGGCTTTGCCGCTGACAACCACTTCGGGCATGGTCGCGGGCTCAGGTTTCTTCGCCGCTTCATCCACTTTTTCAACGGCTTCAACATTTCTGATGCCCAAAATCATTCCTAGGGCAAAAAACACCGAAAGGACTTTGACTTGAAACGATTTTTTAATCGACTGAATCATTTTTTATCTCCCAGAACTACGCACAAAATGACGTGCTGATTTTTAGCTGGGTTTAAATGCCTGGCTGAAAAAAATAACAATGCTCTACTTGGTCAGAATTAATTTATCCGCACGCGTCACGCGCAAACGATATTCTTGCTCGTGATGCACGATGATGACTTCCTGCTCTCCTTCAAAAATCCAATCGGATTGAAGTTTACGTAAAGAAAGCTTGGGTCTCGCCGAAGCCTTCTTTTCGAAATTGTCACCACTTTGATTTTTCATGACGGATCGATCTTTTCTATCCGCATCCGGTTGATTAGTGGCTAGGGTCCACACGAGGGGGGTTACCTGGCTCCGGCGCTTTTAAGACTTCACACAAACAATAAAGTCTTAATAAGACAAAATCTTAGTCGGATACCATCTTTTGTCAATCTTTTTTTAAACTTTTTGAGATTTAAATTTAAACAAAAATCTGCCGATATAGAAGACCTATGATTTACTCTCAATTTGTGCGCTTGAAAAAAATCTTCTTTGCGGGCATGGTTTTATTTTGTTTGATGATTTCCCCCGCTCAAACTCAGTTTTCATCCGCGACAAATACGCAGAAAGCTCCGGGCCCTATCAGCATGGAACCCGCGGTCGAAAAAAACGGTGTCCGCGTCGCACTGCGTTCAAGTATTCAAAAGAGAAATCAAATGCAGGTTTTGGTCCGGGTCAGCAATTTCAGCGAACAGCCTGTTTTAGTTTCGCCCGACGCGGTTGAAACCACGACCGGCGAAGGGTTTGTTATTTTGCCGTCCAACGGTCTCAAAGCGTCACCTTCTGACGCAGCAATCACTTGGTCGCGAATTTCAAGAGCCGCGACACTCATCCCCTTTGCGGACCCTTATCAAGTTATTTCCAAATCACAAAAAGTGGCCGACTTCGCGAAAAAAAGCGGCTTATGGGATCAAATTCAAAACAGCCAGCAGAAAAAAACTTTTCAGCTCAAAGAAGTCATTCTTCAGCCGGGCATGGCCACGCACGGGCTAATTGTTTATGACGCATCCTCGCTCAACGCGTTTGAATACAACCCCATGTTGCATATCAAAGTCATGATCAACGGTGAGCCGTTTGAATTTGTTTTTGACAGCACGCCGCTCAAGCAAAGCTCAAAAAATTAGCATGCCGGCATCTTTGCCCTCCCTGCCTGATCATCCAGTTTACGACATCGCAATCATCGGCGGCGGCATCGCCGGAGCGGGTATCGCGCTCGAAGCCAGCCGCAAAAATCTGAAAGTGATTCTTTTTGAGAAAAGCACCTTTGGTTCCGGCACCAGCAGCAAAAGCTCGAAACTCATTCATGGCGGTTTGCGCTATCTTGAAACCGCATGGTCGGCTTTACTAAAGCTGAATCTTTTTGAATTCTGGAAAAATTTGCGGTTTGTTTTTCTGGCATTGCATGAAACGCATATTCTCGCCCGCGCTTGGCCGGATCTCATTCACGATATCGAGCTCTTCATGCCGATTTACAAAAACCAAGGCCGCAGCCGCTTCGCGGTTTTCTTCGGAACATGGATCTACGGTTTTTTATCGCTTCTCGGAGGAGGTAAACACAAAACACGCATCCTGGGTTCGGCCGAAGCCGCTTTAAAAATGGAGCCCTCGTTGGCAAAAGAAGGCCTCATCGGCGCGGTGCTAGTTTGGGATCACACAACCGATGATTTGGCTCTGGTACGACGAATCATTCAAACGGCTCAATCTTTGGGCGCGCAAGCATTGGAACATTCCCCTGTTACAAACTACCTCTATGATTCCGTGAAAAAAATCTTTGCGGTAAAAGTTTCCGGCACCGTTTATTACGCGAAGCACATCATTAATGCCGGCGGTGCTTGGGCGGATCAAATCCGAAGCAGCGCGACACATGAACCCAGCGAAATGATTTTACCCGTCGCGGGCGCGCACATTCAGGCGCCGATTTTCTCCCAAAATTCCTGCATTCTGCAAGCGCCCGATAACCGTATCTTTTTTATTATTAACCGCGAAGGGCAGGCGCGAATCGGAACGACGGAACGCATTGAAAAAAATCCGGATCATGTCGCGGCAACAGAAAAAGAAGTTGATTACCTGCTTGCCGGCGTACGTACTTTTTTTCCCGATACCGCCCCGTCAAAGGAAAAAATCATTTCAACCGACGCGGGCATTCGGCCTCTGGCAAAGCCAGCACGAACAACCGCTCCCGAAAAAATCTCAAGAGAGCATGAATTCATCAAAGATAAAAACGGGGCCATTCATGTACTGGGAGTGAAGTTAACCGATCATCGGCGTGCCGCGCGGGAGCTATTAAAACGTTATTTCTCGGTCTAAAGATTTTTCCCGAGCCACTTCAGAATATCAATTTGAGTTACGATTCCGACCAGCACCTTTTCAGAATCAACGATTGGAATACAGCCGAATTTATCCCGTGCCATCATTGCCACCGCATGGGCAATCGTATCCTCCGTGGTCAAAGTTTGGGGCGACTCCGTCATAATTCCTTTTAAAATAAACTGATCCATCTGCTCTTTATCGAACACAAAGCCTTCTTCCGTGCGGTGCGGCGGGGACGCGGTCAGCAAATCACGATAAGTTACGATCCCGATCAGCTTATTGTCCGAATCGACAACAGGTAAATGCCGGATTTTGTAAAGCCGCATCTTCTCTTCAACACTGCTCAAAGAATCTTTCACATGAGCGACAATTACTTTTTGCACCATAATTTCTTTCAGCAAAATATCACGCATAAGAAGCCGCCGTATTTTGATTCAAGGATTCTTGAATTTGTTTAAGCATCGCCGTGGCACGGGCGTTTTGAGGATCAATCCGGAGCACATTGCGAAAACTGCTGATCGCCGTTACCGTATCCCCTCGTCCCAACTGGGCATATCCTAACCCCATATGGTTTTCAACATTCGCCCAATCTTTCGTCAGCGCCAATTGAAACTCAGGTTCGGCCAGCTCATAACGCTTACTGGACAAAAATAAATTTCCGATATTCCGGTGAAACTGCGACTGCATCGCCGTTGACCTTGTATGCTTTAATCCTTCACGAAAAACTCCGATGGCCTTCTGGGAATCACCTTTTTGGGCCAAAGCTGTTCCAAGCAAACCGTAAAGTTCCGGGTCATCTTTCTTAAACTGAATGGCGGCGGCCATTTCCTGCACAGCTCCATCCCATTGCTTATTTTGAAAGAAAGCTGCTCCAAGCTGGCGGTGGCACTCTCCGGACGGCACTAAATCGCAAGCGGCTTGCAAATGCTCATAACCTTCTTTATTCCGGTTCATTGCGATGTAAAGGTTACCCACGTCGCCGTAAATCGATGCTAACTGGCTGACACTGGCCGCGGTTCGCGGCTGACGATTCAGTTCCGCGAGCGCAAGTTCATAATACTTCAGCGCCTCCTCATTCTTGCCCTGCTGTTTATTCACGGAGCCCATCGCGATTAAAGCCTTCACATTTTTAGAATCCTTATTCAGAATTTTTTGAAAAGTCTCGGCGGCATTTTCAGTTTGCCCCTGCTTCAAGCGGATCATGGCCAAATTGCCTTCAATTTCGATGTCATTCGGACGCAGTGCAGCGGCACGCGTCCAAGCATTATGGGCGGCATACAAATTATCCTGGGCATAATAAGCGCTCCCCAGCATGGAAAGCGCGGATGCCCGCATAGGCTTTTGCGCTGGCGAGGTTAATCCGGATACCGCTCGGCTCAATTCCGGAATGGTGCGCGCCACATCGCCGGTGCGGTAATAAAGCGCACCAAGGTTATAACGCAATTCGGGGTTTTTTGGCGCTTTGCTCACCGCTAATTTCCACGCTTTAATCGCATCCTTCGGCTGGTTCAGCTGAAGATAAAAAATTCCGAGTGAATAGTAAAAATCGGCGGATTCGTTCGTCTTAATCATTTTTAAATAGGACCGCAGCAAAGCCTGAAGCACATTTTTGGGCAGAGATTCGGCGCCTTTTTGAAAATCCAGCATCCGCGTGCGCATGATAATCTGCTCATTGGCCGCGTCAAAGCGGGTAGGAATCTGCCTGTCCACCACCGGCGACATAATACTTTTGGAATCATTCGAGTGAATCGCTCCAAAAGCATGCCCCAACTCATGCACCAGCACCGTCTCTTCCTGCACTTTAAAAAGCTTATGGGCCGGATACCGAATCACGAGATGCCCCGAAAAAGGACGCGCTTGCCCGATCTGATGCAAGTCGCGGATGTTCTCGGCAGGAATCGATGCCTTCACATGACTGAGCCCGATTACGATGTCAGCGTCTTTCAGCTGCGCGGTACTCCGCAACTGATCGAGCAAATCATCCATTTCAATGCTTTCGCTCTCAGGTTTCCACTGCAGATAACGCACCAGCTTAAATTTTATTTTAAATCCGCTCTCAAAAATCTGCGAAGCATAAGCCAATCTGCGCTCAAAATCAGCCCGCCAATTCGGTACGGATTGAAATCCCGGTGTCACTGCCGCCACCACGCGGATCTCCCGTACAGAAAGACTCTCAGCGGAAACGGTGCCTGAAAACATCACCAGAAAGCCCATAACGATTGCCGCCGTCTTCCGGATCATGATTTAGAACCCCGATATTTCCATAAAACTTCCAGCGCCAAAAAGAAATCCGCGGCTTTTATTTTTTTGCCCTGCTTCACGGTGCGTCCCTGATAAGTAATGGCAATTTCGCCGATTCTTTTTTTAAGCGAAAGCAATTTAGACAAAATTTCAGCTTCCGATTCAAATCCATCACACTCGAGCCTGAATGATTTTAAAAGCGGCAAAGGAATAACTTTGTAACAGGAATAAACGTCTGTCAACCGCGTCCCAAAAATTAAATTGGTGAAAAATGTAAGCAACTGATTGGCGATTTTATTCGGCAAAGCCATGCCGGCCGGATTCGCCGCGGCCAAAAACCGCGAGCCAAAAACCGCGTCCGCCTCCCCTTTGAGAAGAGGCTCGACCAGCTTCGGAATATCGAATGGGTCATATTCCATATCCGCGTCCTGAACAATCGCAAAATCACCTGACGCGTTTTCAAAACCCTTTTTAATGCTGTAACCTTTTCCCTGATTCACTTCATTGTGAAAAACGCGCACATTCCTGGGATAGTCCGATCCCAGCGCGTTTGTAATGGCAAAAGTTTGATCCTGACTGTGATCGTCAATGATCAACACCTCAAACTCAACCGAAAAAGGCACGGCAATTATTTTCTCAACCAGCCGGCGAATCGTCGGAGCTTCATTAAAAGCGGGAATAATAATTGAAAGCTTAGGCATACTTGAAATTATCGGCTTTTTCCAAAAACTCTTAAAAATTCATCCTCAACTCAAATCCCTCAAAGATTTGCCGACGTAACTTTATCCGCTTACCGCTGAAAAGAAAAAAAGCGGAGACCCCGTCGGGTCTCCGCTTTTTAAAAGTTTGCTTCTATTTCACTTAGTAAAAAGACTTCTTCGCAGCCGCTTCCGCTTCGCGTTTTGCAGCCATAGCCTTACCGAGCCGCACTAAGCTTTCAATGCGGACGCGGCGTTCTTCCTCCGTTCCCGTTGTCAATGTTTTAAGAGGAACAGCAGCGCTGCCGATCGATTGCGCGGAAACACGGGGTTTCTTTTGAGCGGTTGCCGCCGTATCAGAAGCCTTGTTTTGGCCCCAACCATATCCGGAATTCGCGGATGAGGCGGCAGCCTTCTTAACAGGCTCAACCGCTTCCTTCTTTTCCCCGCCCCAAGTCCACCCAGAAAGAACAAGCACCAAAGCGGTCAACCAAACAAATTTTTTTTCCATACTTATCTCCCTTTGGGGTTGGAATGCGTATTGATATTTGCCGAAAAACTAATATGATGACAGCATTTACATTGTAGCGAAACCTAAACTGGACTTCAAGCCTCACAAACTATGACGCAGACATGGCCTTTGGTATTCAGAGGTGTTTTACAAGCCCTCTTCTGGGGATCAGTCTGTATGCTGATTTCGTCAACTCACCTCCATGTTCCCGCTCTGCTCCCCATTCCGATTATACGGAAATTGCTGTTAACGGGACAAAATCCTTTCCCTGAAATTGGCTCTGAGTACAAAGCATTCAAACCCTTTTTGCCGCAAAATGAAAAGGTCAGTTACATTGGCATCCGCCCCTCCGATGATTACGCCGCTTACCTTCAAAAGCTCTTTAAAGCACAAAGCGCTTTGGTACCGATGGTTCTCACCGGCTCTGGTGAGCGGGCCGCGATCATCGACTGTCCTAATTCCAAAATCGCGGACGCCCGCATGAATGAAGAAGGCTACAACCTTCTCATCCCTCTTGCAGATGGCAAAGGGATTGCGATCAAGCGGCCATGACTTTATTGATTTCCGTATTCTCGGTAGGAATCATCGGCGCTTTGGCCGCCATTTGTCTTTTGCGCGGTCAGAACTTGCCCGTGCGCTGGCTGTTCATTACGGCAGCGGCTTTCCCTCTGGGGTTTTCAATTATTTCTCTGCTTCTCTTTTTTACTTATCTTATTCATCCCGTGTCCGGATTTAAAGTCACATCGTTTCTGCTTTTACTTCTCGCTGGTGCTGGGAGTGTATGCTTTTTTTTAAGAAAAAAATCCTCTAAAAATCTTTCTTCGGCACTACCGGCATCTTGGACAAACTCCCGATTATTTCTATTTTGGCATTCATTTTCTCTCGTGGGCAAAATCCTTTTAATCGCCGGTTTCATTATTCTTATTTGGGCGTTTTTAAGATTTCTGACCGCTTATGAATCTTTCACATTACACGATATTTACGGAGGCTGGGACGCACGATTCTGTTGGACGCTTAAAGCTAAATTCATCGTACGGGATCCTTCACAGTGGACACATCTTTTTCACGATTCAATCGGCTTAGCACACCCCGGTTATCCGCTTCTGCTGCCTGGGTCGATTGCCTGGGGCTGGCTGGTTCACGGTCATGAAGCGGTCATTTGGCCGCCTCTGGTGGCCTTTTTGTTTATGCTTTCTTTTTCGTCGATCATCCTCTGGTATTTGTGGAGTTTCTCGCATCCTATTTGCGGTCTTCTGGGCAAAGCTTTTCTATTGTCAATTTACTGCGTTATCTACTGGAGCTCCTGCCAATACGCGGACGTCCCGCTCGCTTTTTTTATTACAACCGCAACTGTTCTTTTGACCGTCTCACTGAAAACGTCTCAGCCCGGCCTGCTTTGGGCTTGCGGATGGATGGCCGGATGTGCGGCGTGGACCAAAAACGAAGGATTTCTTTTGATTGCGATTCTCGGACTCATCACATTATTCTCTTACCGGAAAAACCTGCAAAAAATGAAACAAGTTTTTTTACCGTTCATCGGCGGACTCTTCCTCCCAGTCTCAGCAATACTTATACTCAAAATATTTTTAACGGAAGATAACGGCGAGTATTTGGATTCGGGACGAAACCTGTTCGATTGTATTCAGGCGCTTTTCGGCCGTCCTCAGCACAGCCTGACAATTTTGAGCGGATCCGTTTCGTTTATGACCCGTCCTGAGTGGAGCGGGCTTTGGTTTCTTTTCGGCGCGACGCTTCTGCTCTCATTAGTTGTTTTTTCAATTAAGAAAGAAAAAAGCTGGCCCTTTGCCGCGGTCACCGGACTCATGCTGCTGGGCTACTTTGCCGTGCTGCATCTGTCGCCCCATAATATTGTCTGGCAAATGCAAACGGCCTTTCATCGCCTGCTCATTCATGCCGCGGGACCGGCTTTGATTTTTACATTTGAATGCTGGGGGAAAATTCTTCCGCCTTTGCTTTGTGAGGATAAAAAACGGCTGTTGGATTCTTGGGCTCATTCTGAACAAACTTAAGGCTGAATAGCCCGAAACTGGAAAGCTCTTTCGTCCGCTGAATCAGAGAATCAAAGTGTTTTCCCCAAAACAACATGCTTCATTTCAGATGAAGAAAAATCCCCTTTTAAAATTTGCCAACAGTCGATTATCAGCCTTTGCTTTCCATCATGAAAATCGGCTTGATTTTTTTCAAACCGGCTGAATTCTTTCCAAGGCGTCATAATCACCAGCACACTGGCTTGTCTGAGGCAATCAAGCGCGGAATCGGCGTAACTCACCCGATTCCCTAAAATTTTTTGAGAATTGGACATGGCAACGGGATCATAAACAACGACAGGATGGGAATCATTGATTAAAGCCTCGGCAAGCTTCATTCCTTGCGACTCTTCAATCACATCCGTATCCGGTTTATAAGAAAGCCCCCAGAGGCCAATAACATCTTCCTTTTTTGCATAAGATTTAACCAAGCTTAAAAGCCAGGTAACCTGAAATTCATTGACCCGGTCAGTCGCTTCAGCAGAAAAAGCCGGAATACCCACTTTTCTTCCCATGCAGGAAAACGCGCGGTTATCCCGCGGAAAACAAGGTCCTCCATAGCCTAAGGCGCCGCGCAAGTATTTCGGCCCCACGCGTGAGTCGGACCCCAAAGCCTTCGCAACCACTTCCGCATCCGCGCCGGGCAGCTGCTCACAAATACGCGCCAAAGTATTTCCAAACGAAATCTTCATGGTGACATACGTGTTAAGTGAAATTTTTGTGATTTCCGCGTTGATGAAATTCATTCGATGAATCGCGGGAGCATTCGTACAAAAGTCTATAAACAGTTTTTCAAGCGTTTCGCCCGATTCTTGATCGGACTCCCCGATTAAAATAAAATCGGGATTAAGAAAATTGTGAATCACATTACCCAAGGCGATAAACGCGGGGTTATAGCACAGTCCCAAGCTTTGACCGCACCGCTTTCCTGATTTTTTTTCGAGCACAGCCTTTAAAACTTCCATGCTGCC
>DDUN01000042.1:19246-23378 GCA_002344825.1 Candidatus Multiplicimicrobium inquinatum
GCCTATCCGTTCAAGTGCCTGCTCAACATACTCGATCGAAAAGGATCCATCCGCCATCGATGGCGTCGGTACAATCACAAAAGTAATGTCGGTTTGAAGAAGCTGATTTAAGTCCGTGGTAAAAGATAAACGTTCCTTCCCCAGCGTCAGACAATCTTCAAGCTGAGGTTCAAAACAAAACTTACCCTGATTAAACTCTTGTACTTTAGCCGAATCACTGTCGATACCAACCACATGACATCCGCGGCTGGCAAGCGCGGCCGACAACGGCAGACCTAACTTACCCAAGCCCACGACAGAAACAGATTTTATTTTTTCTTTCATATTTTCATACTTTATCAGAACCACACCGCAAAATTAAGATTTTTTTGCGGTATTACGCGCGCTTTCAAAAAAATGGTAATCCATTTTGATTGACAAAGCTTTATGTAAAATATATATCTCCTTGGGAAAGTTAAAGCTTATTTCTGAAATCAGCCACTTAGCAATTCGTATTCCGTCAAAGCGGGGTTGAATTTTAAAGGAAAAATAATGCAAAGCGCTTCTCCGGAAATTTTAAGTTTGCCCATGATTTCTGCCGTTATGCCGACATTTAATCAAGCGCCTTATATCCGTCAGGCTATCGACTCTATTTTGAATCAAAACTACCCCCATCTTGAAATCATTGTGGTCGATGGACAAAGCACCGACGGGACGGTGGATATCCTCAAAAGCTACGGTGACAAAATAAAGTGGATTTCGGAAAAAGATAAAAACCAAACCGACGCGCTGAATAAAGGATTCCGCATGGCCGGCGGCGAAATTATCGCGTGGTTAAACACGGATGACCTTTATGAGCAAAAAACTCTCATGACAATCGGAAAATACTTCCGGCAGCACGCCGAATGCCAATGGCTTTATGGCCGCTGCACTATTATCGACCAAGATAGCCGTGAAATACGTAAATGGGTTACCGCGTATAAAAACTTTTTTTGCCGCCGATACTCCTACGAAAGCCTTTTGATCCAGAACTTTATTTCTCAAATGGCTGTTTTTTTCAAACGCAGCGTAATTCAAGAGATTGGTGAATTGGATGACACATTGCGTAACGGAATGGATTATGATTTTTGGCTGAGAATCGGAAAAGTTTACCAACCTCATTTTATCGATCAAAACCTGGGGATGTTCCGCCTTCATCTCGACAGCAAAACACTCAAAGAATCAAAAAATCTTTTTGATAATGACTATCTCTGTGCGAAAAAATACGCTCAGGGGCGGTGGTGGATTATTTTTCTTCACAAACTTTTTCACATCGCTATTTTGACCCATTACGCTTTCATTGGATTTTTAGTCAGATTGCGCGAAAAAAAATAGCTCCTCTATTCCCTACTTCACCTCTAGGGTCGTCATCAGGTAGCGGCTATCTCGTGTAATGTAGTTAAAATTCTTTATGGTTAAAAAATCTCCAACCCGGCTTTCCAGCTTTTCAAGGCTGTACCAATCCGCATATTCCCCATATGAGTCATAAAAACGGACATAGCGGTAAAAAAAACGGTTTTTTGTAATGTCCTCATGAATCGAAGGCAAGGAAGCCCTTGTCGCGATTTCCCAGGCTTTATCCGAATACAGCATCAGTCTGATTTCTCCGCCCAGATCGAGTTGAGAGGCTGCTCGTCTCAAAATTTCACGAAACTTCGGCGTATGATGCAGCACGCCATTCGAGTAAAAAACCTGTATGGGCAAAGCGCATTCAAAATACGGGGTGTCGCCGCTTACTAATATTTTCTGCAAGGGTCTAAAGCCATGCAGCATCAAGATTCTTTCCGCAAACTGAAGGTTGGATAAAGAGATATCCGCAATGGATACGCGGTTGCCGTTCTTAGCGAACTGCAGAGCCTCAATTCCAAAACCGCAGCCAAAATCAAGAACATGCTTAGCGAGGATTGTCTGGACACCGGAATAGAAGCGCCATAAACCGCGATAATTTCGCCATCCTGTCGTTCCATAGCGGATATCTTCAAATTTTCGGGTCAAGCGAATCAAGGCATCGTCACTCTCATGCATAAGCTTGCGAGTATCAAAATAGCCGACTTCATCTACCGGGACATGGTGCCACTCGCTAACCGCCTTATTAAAACGAAAGAGGTAAAAATATTTAAAAAAAAATCTTTGAACGGGATAATTAAAATAAATTTCCCGCCAAAACTTTCTAATAATCCGCAGGATCCGTCTCGGCATCAACTCATATTCCCCTCAACATTTCGGCTATCAAGATATGCCTGCTTTTTTGAATAGATTTCACTGCGATTCAACAAAAGACAAAACGAGGTCTGATTTCTCCGACGGGACAGCCAAAATATTTTCATTCAACTCGCCCTGATTATGAAACGGTCTTAGCTTGCCATTTTTTTGGAAGGAAAAAAAACAGTAATTGAACTGCTGAAGATAGCTCAAAATGTCTTTCCCGCGATAATTCCAGTTTTCAAGAACCCAATCCGCCAATTCACACATAATCACAGGACGCAAAAATTCCAAAGCCCGGGGCGCCGCCCGCAAAATGGCCATTTCTGAACCTTCGGTGTCTATTTTTATAAAATCAAGGCGCTGAATGGATTTTTCGAGGATGTAGCCGTCAAGCGTTCGAACCGACGCTTCTTCGGTTCTTAATTTTTCAGAAACCAAAGGCGGTCTAAAACTGCTGCGTCCGCTTTCCATGCCGTCGCAGACATAAATCGGCTGGGTTTGAACAAAAGAGCCCAACCCCAAATTTTCAGCGCGAACATTCGCGCAGGCATTAATTTTAAGATGTTCCCGCAAACGGGATTGAGCCCGCTGCGACGGTTCGAAAGCCGTAACCTGACCGCCATAGTGAGAAAAAAGCAGTGAATAAAAACCATGGTGAGCTCCGATATCAAAAATGACCCAATCTTTTTTCAGCCACCGGGACAAAAAACGACGTTCACCCACCTCAAAAGGAATGCCGTAGCGCAGGCAAAAGCTCAAATAGTCTTCTATCGCCAGCCAACAGTGTCCCCACTCCAAACAAATAGGAACCGGCTGAGACGGCCAAAATTTGTTTTTAATCTGAATGCATTGGCCCAAAAACCCCACAATCCGCGATTTAAAAACATGCATTCCTTGGCCGCTTTTCATAAAGACTCCCAATATTGCTGCCAGTCAATCTCATAAATTCTTACTTTTGTTTTTGTATGAGGTTCATATTCAGAAATCACATGCCGAAAATAATCCAATCCCTTTCCGTCAAAGTAATAAAGGCGAAAAAGCAGGCTTGGTATCAAATCCCGGTGAGCAACCACCGCGTTTTCGGCATGGTTTTGCTGCGTCACCACAACCTCAAGCAAAGCTTCATCGCTCTCTTCCGGTCTGTCCTCGACCCAGCTTCCATCAGGCTTTTGATAAATCAAATTCATGGGAACAACGTTCTTGCCCGGAGGACCGTCAATCGATAAAAATGCTTTGGGACCGGCAGAGTCAATGACCAATCCATTCTCATAACTAGTCAAGAAGCCTTGCTTGCGCACAGCTTTAAGACCAACCTGATAAGGTAAAGGCTGGCCTGTAATCTGCAGAAACCGGTTAATATATTTCTTCCCGCCCTGGGTGGCCAACTGCTTCATTTCTTGGCCGACATTTTTTAAAGGAGCGCGGAAACTCTCCGCTTTTTTAAAGTCCCAATTCGCAACCATTTGCAGAAGCATATTATTGTTGATGAGATCATCATAAACCATGACATAGGATGGCGCCGGAGACGCTGTTCCATGGGTTAAATGAATGAAAGCGTTTTTGTCCGAATCCGTCCAATCATTCGGAAGCACTTGGCGAGCTTGCGTGGGCGATAACACCATGAGCCGGAGAATAAGCGGAACCGCCTCTGAAGCCGGCCAGCCCCTATTTTCAAGCCATTCCTGCGCTTGGTTTCCGCTCGAGGCAAGCATTCGAAAAATTCCGAGGCTCTCAATTTCATCATGTGACATAAAAGCTCGAGCAATCCAATAATTCTCACGCAACGCCTGTGCGCCACCATCCACGGCCACCTGACGTTCGGCAATCGATGTCACAAAATGTCCCGGCGACCACCAACTAAAAACAATCGAGTCTTGAGGGCTTATTTTTTTTAAGAATTCTAAAGGCT
>DDUN01000054.1:0-28550 GCA_002344825.1 Candidatus Multiplicimicrobium inquinatum
GAAGAGGCGGCGGGGATCGCAAAGTTTAAAACAAAAAAAGACGAAGCCATGCGCAAACTTCAGCGCACGGAAGACAACTTGCTCCGCTTGAATGACATTGTTCTGGAAGTTGAAAAAAATATTAAATACGCGGAACGGCAGGCGAAAAAGGCGGAGAAATACAAAGTTGAATTTGATCATTTACGCAATCTTGAAATTGAGCGTGTTTTTTTAGCGCAAAAACAAATTCAGCAGAAAAAGAATGAGCTTTTGGCTGAACAGTCGAAAATTTTAAGTGACATCGCTGATCTTGAGCGTGAACATCATCGGCTTCGTTCCGAAATCGGCGGCTTGGAAACTCAGGTGACTGAAATTCAAAATCAGTTTCAGATTAAAGAGTTAGGCCGTTACCAAAAAGTCAGTCAAAGCGAAAAAAATGAACAGCAGATTCAATTTATTTCCGATAAAAAGATGGAGCTGGCTCAGCAAAAAGGTGAGTTGCTTCAGGAGCAAGACCAGCTTCAGGAGACGCTCAAACGCAGTGCGGAAAAAAAAGAACAGGTTTTGCGTGATCAGCAGGAAGTGAGCGTGAACCTTCCCGGCTTAATTAAGCAGATTGAAGACGCTGACGCACGGTTAACGGCGATTGAGCAAAATATTATTCAGTCTCGGCAGGGTCTTGAGCAAGTTCGAACGCAGTTTTTTGATCGTTCGCGGGAAAGCGCGTCAACCCGGAATCAAATTGAACGAAACCGGGCTTTTTTAGAGCATTTCGCTGAACAAAAGATACGCTTTGAAGCCGAACAGGATCGTTTGCGGCAAACTTTGCAGCTGAACTTCGACGCCATTCAAAAGGTTGAATCGGAGTTGCATCGGGTTCGCGCTGAAGCGGAGCAGGCTCATTCCGGCTTGGCGTCTCATCAGCAGGCTGAGCAAGCAGCTGACCAGGCAGTGCGCGGATTAGTTTCTGTTTTAGAGAAAAAGCGTATTGCTTTAGGGGAAATGGACGCGAAGCTTGAAATTTTACGCGGCTTTCAGCTTGAAGGAGAGCAGGAGTTTCTCAAGTTTCAGGGAGAGATTCAGCAGTTTTCGGGTTTGTACGACAAGCTATCCGACACACTTGAAATTACTGCCGGATATGAGCGGTTTGTTGATGCCGCTTTAAAATCCTATACCCATTTACTTTTTCTTAAACAATCCAATTCACTTGCGCAAATTTGGAATGATTTGAAGTCGAAGGGGAAAACGTCGGAGTCTGTTGCCTTTGTTGTTTCCAATTCCGAAGGATCTTCAGTGGCAATCCCTCAGCAGTTATCCGTTGCTGGAGCGCGCCCATTGGGTGAATTCGTCAAAATCGAAGAGTCTCATCGCAGCTCGGTCGGCCGGCTGTTTAGTTCATTTCTTGTTGTGGATCATTTGCCGCTTGAAACTTTAGCAGATTGGTTTCCGAGTCTTGGGAGTTGGACTGTTATTTCCCGGGATGGAATGATTATTGAACCAAATGGATTCATTTATTCCTTTCAGACAGAAAGAAAATCTCAGTTTGCTGCCAGCCGTAAGCGTGAGATGGAAACGGTTCAAAAAGAGTGGAACGTTTTGGAAGAAGAAATCAAAGCGCTTTCTTTTCAGTTGGTTGAATTGGAAGCGCGTTATGAATCTTCTCAAAAATCAGCACAGGAAGCTTTGCGTTTAAAAAGTCAGCTTGGATTTCAGCTTGAGCAATTAAACCGTGAACAGATTCGTTTAAACCAAGAACGTGAGAAAGTTCAGCAGCAAGAGAAGGTTTCATTTTCTGAATTTGACGACTGGGCCCGCCGAGCTCATGAAGCGCAAGAGAGTCAGTTGACACTTTCCCATGCACTTACAGGTCTTGAAAATGAAGAACGTGAACTGCAGGGGCAGTTAAGACAGCGTGAAGCCGAGCTGGAAACATTCCAGAAGGATAAAGAGCTTTGTTTGGTGAACCGCCGCGAAGTCATGTCATCGCATGAAAGCTGGAAACAAAAAGAAATTCATTTAAGAGATGCTTTGGTGATGATTGAAAATCATGAAAAGCTTGATCAGGAGCGTCTCTTGTTTTTGGATGAAGGTAAGAAGCGCATTTCCGAACGTGATGGGGAATTGCGGCAGGAGGAACAACAGGCTGTCCAGATGCGCGGAATTTTAGAAAAAGAATTGCAGGATGTCAGTGTTGAAATCGAATTAATCCGTAAGGATAAAACAGAGCAGGAAAGTCGTCTTGCGGATTATCGCCGTGAAATTGAGCAGCGCAACTCAGAAATTAAGTCGAATCAGGATCGTCAGCATGGTCTTGAAATGAGGATCAAAGATTTTGATTTTGAAGAAAAGTCTTTTATTGAACGTCTTGAACAGAAGTATCGCGTCGCATTCGCTGAGGTGGTTGCTCCCGCTGAAATGCTGCATGAGGATCTTGCTGTGCTGGATGAAAAAATCAATGACTTGCAGAAGCGGGTGGATCAACTTGGAACCGTTAACCTCTTAGCGATTGAAGAGTATGACGAGCTAAAACAGCGCTTTGACTTTTTGGCCGGCCAGAAAAAAGATTTGGAAGATTCCCGCGAGCAATTGCTCGAGGCTATACGCAAAATTAATCGTACCACCAAGCAACTTTTTGAAGACACCTTTCAGAATGTCCAAAAGCAATTCAGTGAATATTACAAGATTTTGTTCAGCGGTGGTGAAGCCAAGCTGATTCTTTTGGATGAAGCTCATCCTTTGGATTCCGGTGTCGATATCGTGGTTCGTCCCCCCGGAAAAAAGCTTCAGCATATTTCATTGCTTTCGGGCGGTGAAAAAGCACTTACAGCGGTTGCGCTTATTTTTGCTTTGTTCAGCATTAAACCGTCGCCGTTTTGTCTTTTGGACGAAGTGGATGCGCCTTTAGACGAAGCAAACGTCGATCGTTTTATCAAGGTAACACAGTCTTTTATTAAACTTTCTCAGTTTATTATTATTACTCATAACCGCAAAACTATTGCGATGGGGAATGCGTTGTACGGGGTCACGATGCAAGAGGCAGGGGTCTCAAAAATTGTTTCTGTGCGTGTTGCAAGTGATTTGCCTGATCTTACCCCTACGAAGAAGGCACCCTCCGCGGGAACCGTTCCTGTTTGAACCTTCCGAACTTTTTATCTCTGGTTCGTATCGCACTCGTTCCTTTGTTTTTTTTCTTAATCATTCTGCCCGCTGAGTACTCTTTTGCTCGTTGGTGGGCATTGTTTGTTTATGTGATTGCTTCGTTGACGGATGCGCTCGACGGTTATTTGGCAAGAATTTGGAAGCAGGTAACAGTTTTTGGTGAAACAGTTGATCCGTTGGCGGATAAATTACTGGTGCTCTCAGGGATGATCGCTCTGCATCTGACTCCTCAACCTGTTTTTGTTCCTCCGCTTTGGGTGACAGGACTAATTATTCTGCGCGAGATGGTTTTTATCGGCGGGTTAATTACTTTTATTTTTTTAAAAAAGAAAATGCCTTCCAGTCCGAATTTACTCGGCAAAGCAACGACGCTTTTTCAAATGGTTTTTGTGCTTACCTGCTTAATTAATTTACACTTTTCGATTTATATTTCATTTGCGGCCGCTGCTTTAACTGTTGCGTCCGGTTTCGTTTATACTTTGCGGGGCGCCCGTTACTTGGCGAAGGGGGAGAAAATATGATTTTAAGTTTAGTGCTGGCGTATCTTTTAGGCTCCATTCCGTTTGGCCTTTTGGTTGGTTACGCGGTCAAGAAAGTGGATATTCGAGAGCATGGCAGTAAAAATATCGGGGCAACCAATGTTTTTCGCGTCGTCGGAAAAAAGTGGGGCATTCTTGTTTTGTTTCTGGACGCGTTTAAGGGCTGGCTTGCCTGTAAGTTGCCGGAGATTATTTTTGATGCGCAGCTTGGTGTTGAACAGGAATTGCTGCTTGCCGTTGCTGCTATTGCCGGGCATACCTTTTCTGTTTGGCTTAAATTTAAAGGCGGTAAAGGTGTCGCGACCTCACTCGGTGTTTTTCTGGCGGTGGCCTGGCTGCCGACTCTGACGGCTTTTGGTTTTTGGATCATTATCTTTTCTTTCTTTCGAATCATCTCGGTCGCTTCGCTTGCCGCAGGCGCGATTTATCCCATATTGATCTTTTTGTTTGAACGCAATCAGCCCGGGTTTATGTGGCTGATGATTTTAAGTGTTATTTTATGCCTTTTTATGTTTTATACGCACCGGGCTAATATCGGGCGTATTCTTAAAGGGGAAGAAAAAAAACTTATTTAATATATTGCAATAAATATATGATTTATAATAAAATCATTTCTGGTAAGACAGAAATGATTTTCTGTTTATAATACGCCAACGCAATCATAAGGAGTTCCCATGTCAGACAAGAAAAAAGCAACGAAAGCATCCGAAACAGCATCCGCCGCTAAGGCAGCGAAGACCGCAACTGAAAAAACCAAGAATCTGGATCTTGCTTTGCTGCAAATTGAAAAACAATTCGGCAAAGGCTCCATCATGAAGTTTGGTGCGGGTTATCGGGAAAAAGTCGAACCGATCTCAACTGGCGCCTTGGCGTTGGACGTGGCAACCGGAATCGGCGGAGTTCCGCGCGGACGCGTGATTGAAATTTTCGGGCCTGAATCGAGCGGGAAAACCACGCTGACGCTTTCGGTTGTTTCCAATCTTCAGAAAAGCGGCGGTGTTGCGGCATTTATTGACGCAGAGCATGCGTTTGACCCGAGCTATGCCGAAAAAATCGGTGTGAAGCTGGATGATCTTTTAATTTCACAGCCTGATTCCGGTGAGCAGGCTTTGCAAATTTGCGAAATGCTTGTTAAGTCGAACGCGGTAGATTTGATCGTCATTGACTCCGTCGCGGCGCTAGTTCCTAAGGCTGAAATTGACGGAGAAATGGGCGAGTCAAAAATGGGGCTTCAGGCGCGCTTAATGTCTCAGGCGATGCGTAAGTTGACGGGTATTATGAGCCGTTCTAAGACTTGCGTTATTTTTATCAATCAGCTGCGTGAGAAAATCGGCGTTATGTTTGGTAACCCTGAAACAACCACGGGCGGCAAAGCGCTTAAATTTTATTCTTCGATGCGTTTAGACATTCGCCGTATCGCAAGTTTAAAAAAAGGCGAGAATGTTGTTGGGAACCGCGTACGCGTGAAAGTGGTTAAAAACAAACTCGCCGCGCCGTTCAAACAGGCTGAATTTGATTTGATGTTTGATGAAGGTATTTCGCGCTCCTCAAGCGTGATTGATATGGGGATTGATCACCAAATTTTGGATAAATCCGGATCTTGGATTCTTTATAAAGAAGAAAAGGTTGGGCAAGGCCGTGATAATGCTCGTCAGTATTTGAAAGAGAATCCGCAGCTTTTGGATGAAATTGAGAGTTTAATCCGTGAGAAGCTGATGGCAAATCCGGACGCGGTTCCGGTTCAGATCGGCGAGGCGGATTCCTCTTCTGACGAATAAGGCAGCCCGGCTTTCTAGTTATGGATGAGGAGCAAAAAAAGCAGGCTATGATCACGGCTTTGCGCTCGCTCACCATGAACGACAAGAGCGAGCATGACCTGGCAGCGAAGCTTCGTGATAAGGGTTATCCTGAAGCAATTATTACTTCCACTCTTGAAAAACTTAAAGCCGAAGGCTTCTTGAGCGATCAGGCCTTTGCGCATAAACTTTCCGAGCGGATTCTTACCGGTAAAAAGTCAGGAGCTCATAAACTTGCTTTTGAAATGAAAAAAAAGCGTATTCCCGAAGCGATCCGCAAAAAAATTTTAAGTGAAGTGGACCCTGAGCAGCAGCGGGTTCAGGCTTTTGAAATTGCCGAGTACAAAATCCGCTCTTTCCGCGATACAGACCCCCGCGTTTTGAGGAAAAAACTGTATGACTTTTTAATTAGAAAAGGATATGATTTTCAGCTCGCCCAGAATACAGCCGTAGCGGTTGTGGCGAAGCATAAACAAACTAAAGACGATGAAGACGAATCAAATACGTAAGACTTATCTGGATTTTTTTGCCAGCAAGGGCCATAAGGCTGTTGCGAGCGACTCCCTTGTTCCTCAGAACGATCCGACACTGCTTTTTACCGGTGCCGGAATGAATCAGTTTAAAGACTATTTTTTAGGCGTTAAAAAAGATTTGTCCCGCGCTACCAGTTCACAAAAATGTCTGCGTACCGCGGATCTCGATGAAGTCGGTCGCACGGCATATCATCATTCCTTTTTTGAAATGCTCGGCAACTTTTCATTTGGTGATTACTTTAAAAAAGAAGCGATTTCCTGGGCGTGGGAGTTTTTGACCGAAGTGGTTAAACTGCCCAAGAGCCGTTTGCGCGTTACCGTGCACCAAACGGATCAGGAAGCGTTTGAAATTTGGGAAAAACATATCGGAATTCGTAAAGACTGGATTTATCGTTGCGGCGACAAATCCAACTTTTGGCCGGCGAACGCGCCGGAAGACGGTCCGAACGGACCTTGCGGACCTTGTTCTGAAATTTACTTTGATCAGGATCCTTCCAAGGGTGATGAAGGGGATATTGAAAGCCGCCGTTTCGCGGAAATCTGGAATTTGGTTTTCACTCAGTTTGACCGCACCGGCGTGCAGCAACTTACCCCTTTAAAGAATAAAAATATTGATACGGGAATGGGGCTTGAGCGTTTGGCGTGTATGCTGCAAGGCAAGAGCAGTAACTTTGAAATCGATCTTTTTCAGCCGATTCACGCGAAAATACGTCAGTCACTCGCAATTCAGGAATCCCAGACAGCTTTGCGTAATAGTTTGCACGCGATCGCCGATCACGCGCGTGCTTTGACTTTTACAATTGCCGACGGTGTGATTCCCTCTAATGAAGGGCGAGGATATGTTGTGCGTAAAATTTTGCGCCGCGCTTTGTGGCACGGGTATCAGCTGAGCAATAATCAAAAGTTAAAAAAGCCTTTTCTGTTCGAAGTGATTCCTTCGGTCGTTGATGCTATGAAAGACGCTTACCCCGAATTAGTCAGCGCGCAGCCGAGTATTCAGGCCACGGTACAAAGTGAAGAAAAGCGCTTCCTTGAAACTTTGGATGCGGGCATGATCATTTTGGACAAACATCTGAACAAACTGAAAGAGGCCGGCAAGAATCAGCTTTCCGCTGAAGCATCGTTTGAGCTTTATGACACGTATGGTTTCCCTGATGAATTGACCCGTATTATTTGCGAGGAATCCAAGGTAAGCGTGGATCCTGCCGGATTCGAGCGATTGATGAGCGAGCAGCGCGTGCGCTCCAAGGGTTCAACCCAGATTGCCGCCTCCATTTTTACGGCCTCAGGATTGGAAAAAATTCCGCATGATACGCCGGCAACTCAATTCACTGGTTATGAATCGATTACAGAGCAAGCCAAGGTGCTTTGGTCTGATGTTTCAGGAACACAGGCCGCGGTTGTTTTAGATAAAACTCCTTTTTATGCTGAAAGCGGCGGACAAGTCGGCGATCAGGGTGTTTTGACTTCAGCCGGTTTTGAAATGCGCGTAACTGATACCAGGAAATTGGATCGCTTTTCAATTCATCACGGCGAAATTATTGCGGGTTCGATTAAAACAGGGATGTCTGTTACAGCAAAAGTGGATGCGGAACACCGTCAGGCTGTTATGCGTAATCATACTGCCACACATTTACTGCACGCCGCTTTGCGTAATCTACTCGGAGAGCATGTTCGTCAGTTGGGATCGCTTGTTGCCGCTGATCGCCTCCGCTTTGACTATGCGCATGGGCAGCCTTTAACTGGCGATGAAGTTTTAAAAATTGAGAATAGCGTGAATGCCGAAATCTTAAAGAATCAGATAGTTGCAAAAAATGAAGAAGATATTGAAACCGCAAAGAGGGGCGGGGCAATGGCATTTTTCGGAGAAAAATATGGTGATCGCGTGCGGGTTGTGACTGTCCCGGGATTCAGTAAAGAGCTGTGCGGGGGTATTCACTGCGTTGCGACCGGCGATATCGGTTCTTTTGTCATTGCGTCAGACAGCTCGGTGGCGAGCGGTGTGAGGCGCATTGAAGCTTTGACCGGTCAGGCCGCACTGGATTATTTTCGTGACTTGCGGTCGAAATTGGACCGTTTGGCCGCAACTCTAAAGGTGCCTGCGAAAGATATGGAGTCTCGCATTCTGAAGCTTCAGGATACGATCCGCACCTATGAAAAAAAGAAGACGTCATCCGCGGGCGGAACCGATTTAAAAAGTGTTATTGCAGGCGCGCAAAAATGCGGTGCGATTTCTCTGATCGTACATGATTTTAGTTCTATCTCAGCCGATGAGCTCCATGCTCTTTCTGATTCGCTCAAAAACCAATCTGAAAACACTCTTTTCTTTATTGCTTCCTCGGAAGAGGAAAAACTTCAGACGGTTTTAGCGTCGAGCACAAAATGGTCATTACCCCCGGTTGATTTGCGTGTTATTTTTAAATCGATTCAGCCGCTTCTGAGTCTCCGCGGCGGCGGGCGGGCGGATTTTATTCGCGCGGGCGGAACTGCCTCGCCTGATTTGAGCGCCAAGCTGGATCAGATTCGCCGATTACTTTCTGATTTTTCAGCACAAAAGGTTTCATAATGCAGGTACTTAACTGGGATAAACAGACACAGAAGAAAATCCGCCGTGATTTCGCTTCTTTTTATGATCCCGCCATTGCTAAGAAGGTAGCGCGGATTTTAAACGAAGTGCGTCTGCGCGGAGATAATGCTGTTCGCCGGTATACACGTGAATTTGACGGGATTGATTTGCCGCTGAAGCGTCTTCAGGTGAGCCAAGGCGATATCAACCGCGCGTTCGAAAACATCGAAGTGAAGTTTGTACCCCTGCTCAAACAAATTATGGAGAATGTTCAAGATTATTATAAAAAAGAATTACGCGAATCGTATGAGATTGAAGGCAAGTATGGTGTAAAGCTCGGAAAAAAATATTCTCCGATGGAGCGCATCGGTGTGTATGTTCCGGCGGGCACCGCACCGCTTGTTTCAACGGTGTATATGACTGTGATTCCGGCTAAGGTTGCAGGCGTGAAAGAAATTGTAATGGTTACGCCGCCTAATAAAGAAACCGGGGAGATTAACCCTAATATTTTAGCCGTGGCCAACTTACTTGGAGTGACCGAAATTTACCGTGCGGGCGGCGTGCAGGCAATCGGTGCATTGGCTTATGGAA
Source organism: Candidatus Multiplicimicrobium inquinatum (assembly GCA_002344825.1). Taxonomy (GTDB): domain Bacteria; phylum Omnitrophota; class Omnitrophia; order Omnitrophales; family Aquincolibacteriaceae; genus Multiplicimicrobium; species Multiplicimicrobium inquinatum. The sequence goes on from DDUN01000054.1 coordinate 9,164, forward strand.
CGCGCACAATTAAAAAAGTGGATAAGATCGTCGGACCCGGAAATATGTATGTTACTGAAGCAAAGCGTCAGGTTTATGGCTTCGTTGATATTGATATGGTTGCCGGGCCGAGTGAAGTCGCGATTCTTGCGGATGCGCAGGCGGACCCAGATTTTGTCACTTGTGATTTGCTGGCGCAATCCGAGCATCATGGTGGAACCTCTTACTTGGTCACGCCCTCAAAAAAATTGGTTGAAAGCATCCGGAAGCGGATTGATACCGGTGTCATTATTCAGGTTAAAAATATTGCCGAGGGGTGTGAGGTGATTAATGAACTTGCGCCGGAGCATTTGGAAATTATGACCGAAAATCCGCGCAAGGTTATGGAAGATATCAAGCATGCGGGCGCTATTTTTATCGGGCCTAATTCCCCGGCGGTTATCGGGGATTATATTGCGGGCCCGAGCCATGTTCTGCCCACGGGAGGCAGTGCGCGTTATTACTCGCCGCTCAGCGCGTCGACTTTCATTAAAAGCACGCAGATCATTGAGTATACGAAGGAAGCGATCAAGCATTCAAAAGAACACGTGCAGAAATTGACCGAAATGGAAGGCTTATACTTGCATCGAATTTCATTCGAAGCCAGATTGGTTGAAAAGAAAGCAGAAAAAGATGCCGAAAAAAATTAAAACTGGAGCGGTTATGAAAAAAAGCAGCAGGGTCGCCAAAGTAACCCGCAAAACCCGCGAAACGGATATTGCACTTGAATTGAATGTAGACGGAAGCGGTTTATCCAAAGTTAAAACCGGTCTGCCTTTTTTAGACCACATGCTTGAACTTTTTTCAAAGCACGGTCTTTTTGATTTGTTTATTAAGGCCAAAGGCGATTTAGAAGTCGACATTCATCATACAAATGAAGATACCGGCATTGTTTTGGGTGCGGCTTTGACCAAAGCGCTTGGCGACAAAAAGGGAATTCGCCGTTATGGGTTTTGGAGTTTACCGATGGATGAAACACTGATTCGGGTGAGTCTGGATATTTCCGGCCGCCCTTCACTTTTTGTGCATCAGGGTGAGAATGTTTCTTTTTCGCGTTTGGAGAACTATTCGTTTCATGACGCGATGGAATTCATGCGTGCTTTTTGTCATCACGCCGGAATTAATATGCACATCGAAGTGGTGAAGGGCAAAGACTCCCATCATATTATTGAGGGCGTTTTTAAGTGTTTAACCAAGGCACTTGATTTTGCGACTCAGGTCGATCCGCGCGTAAAGGGTGTTCCTTCCACCAAGGGGCTGATCTAAGGGCATGGCTCGTAAATCTATGCCCAAGCCAATCGTAATCATCGATTACGGCATGGGTAATCTCAGCAGTGTCTCTAAAGCCATTAAACACCTTAAGGCTGATGCCGTCATTTCGCATTCTCCACGAGTCATTCAGCAGGCTGACAAAGTTATTTTGCCCGGCGTAGGCGCGTTTGGCGATGCAATGAAAGAGTTGCGCGCCCGAAAATTAGTTAACCCTATTCTCGAGCATGTCCAAAAGCACAAAAAACTTCTTGGAATTTGCTTGGGGCTTCAATTGCTTTTTGAAAGCAGTGAAGAGAATCGCGGCGTTAAAGGGTTGGGGATTCTTCAAGGTAAGGTTCGGAAATTCCGCACGAAAAAAGCAAAAGTCCCGCACATGGGCTGGAATCAGCTGAGCGCGGTTGCGGATCATCCGATGCTTAATCAAATCAGCGCCTCAGATTACTTTTATTTTGTGCATTCCTATTACGCGGTTCCGCAAAAAGAATGTTGCTATGCCGAAAGCACGCATGGCGGCGAGAAATTTACCGCAATTGCCGGCCGCGGCAGCGTGATTGCGGCTCAATTTCATCCGGAAAAAAGCCAAGATGCGGGACTTGCACTTTTGAATCATTTTATCCGGTGGGCCTGATGAATCTTTATCCTGCGATTGATTTGTATGAGAATAAAGTCGTGCGTCTTCAGAAGGGCGATTTTAAGAGAATGACGGTTTACCATGATCGTCCTTCGGAAACCGCGCGCATCTGGGAAGACCAGGGTGCTGAATGGCTGCATTTAGTGAACCTGAACGGCGCACGCGATGGACGGCTTGAAAATCTGGAAGCTTTGTCGAAAATTCGCGAGAGTGTCAATTGCCGGATTCAATTTGGCGGAGGGATTCGCTCAGCGGACGATATTAGAACATTGCTTGGCTTGGGTGTGGAGCGGGTTATTTTGGGAAGCCGGGCGCTTGAGCCGCGGTTTTTACAAAGTGTTTTTGAGCAATTTCCTTACCGTGTCGCGGTGGGGTTTGATGTGATGGACGGAGTGGTCAAAACACATGGTTGGTTGTCCGGCAGCGGGGTGCGCCTCGATTCTGCTCTGCGGAGTTTGCATGGATTTGCTCCCGCCGCGGTAATTGTGACCGACATTCATAAAGATGGCATGCTTCAGGGGCCCAATTTTGATATGATTCGTGAATGCTTGGGCTTAGCGCGTTTTCCGATTATTTTGTCGGGAGGCATCAGCGACTTAAGTGATATCGCGCAGTGCGCAGCATTGAAGCACCCATTTTTCGACGGAGCTATTATTGGAAAAGCTCTTTATGAGAAAAAGTTTTCTCTCGCGTCTGCCTTTGATCAAATTTCCCGAAAGGAAGTGGTGTGATGGACTCCTATTTAGATCAGTTTAAAAATGCTTTGTTTCATGATTTTAAACAATCTTGGATTTTTGTTTCCATTTTATTTGTCGCGGGAACAACTATTTTAAGATGGCTTTTAACCAGCCGTATTAAAAAATCATCCAAGCGGATCAGCTCAAAAAATCTGAAGCCTATCCAGAGCCAGTATTTATTTAAGTCAATTTCCGGATGGTTTTTTTATTGTCTTTCTGGCGGGTTGTTTGTATTTGCCTGGTACGCGTGGTTTTATCAAATTTACGGTTTGCAAAGCGTTGCTTGCCACTTCGCTGTCGCGAGCGGAGCATTGTTTTTACTTTCAATCATCACACATCTCACGTTTTTTTGTTCAGCCTGCCTCGATCAAATTAAACTGATCGAGGACAAACAATTGACTCCGTAAGATCATGCTTGCCCGCCGTATCATTCCATGTTTGGACATTAATCAGGGGCGCGTTGTTAAGGGCGTTAAATTTGTTTCGTTGCGCGACGCGGGCGATCCCGTGGAATGCGCAATTGCCTACAATAAACAAAAAGCCGATGAGCTTGTTTTTTTGGATATTACCGCAACCCATGAAAAGCGAAGAACTATTCTCGATTTAGCATCCAAGGTAGCGTCAAAGATTTTTATTCCTTTTACTGTCGGCGGGGGCATTTCCACTACGGAACAAATCCGTGATCTTTTGCTTACCGGCTGTGACAAAGTTTCTATCAATTCCAGCGCTTTAAAGCGTCCCAAATTAATTCAAGAGGCGAGCCGTCGTTTTGGAAGTCAATGCGTGGTTGTGGCGATTGATGCTAAGCGTGACGGAAAAAGTTGGAAAGCGTATACCCATGGCGGAAGGAAGCCGACTCAATGGGATGCCGTTGAGTGGGCCCGATATGCCGCAAAAATGGGCGCGGGCGAAATTTTGTTAACCAGCATGGATTCCGATGGAGTGCAAAAAGGGTATGATCTTGGATTGACTCGAGCTGTCTCGAAAGCTGTATCGATACCCGTCATTGCATCAGGCGGTGTCGGTAATTTACAGCATCTCTATGAAGGCTTTGCCCAAGGCTGCGCCGATGCGGTTTTAGCCGCATCGATCTTTCACTTTGGTGATTACACCATTCCGCAGGCAAAAGCTTACCTTAAGCGCCGCGGCATTCCCGTCCGACTGTAATGTTTTTGCTCTGCGCCAAATTCACAACCGAAAAAATCTAGTTCTCTTTGACCGCAAGGCCACTATTCCTTGCATTGACACCCATGTCAAAATGAGTCAAAATGGCACATGATTTATCCATCTTTAAGCGACTATAAAAGGGCTTTTCAGTCCGGCGGAATGATCGCGGCTTACGAAACGTTTCCCGCGGATCTTGAAACCCCTGTTTCCGCTTTTCTTAAATTGGCACAGCATGAGAAGTATGCTTTTTTACTGGAGTCAGCCGTTGAAGAGCAAAAACTGGGGCGCTACAGCATTTTAGGTATTCACCCGGAAGAGATTTTAGAAGTAAAAAATGGGCGGATTACTTTAATAAAAAGCGGGCGAAAATCAACTCTTTCAGAAAATCATATTCTGAGTTATCTCGAGGAAGAGATCAGAAAAAATCCCGCCTCCAATGAGCATCTTTTCCCGGGTTTTCCCGGCGGCTATATAGGCTATTTTTCGTATGAAAATGTGCGTGATTTTGAAAAGGTCAAAATAAAAAATAATCATCCGCGTCTTTTTCCTGACGCTGTTTTTTTTCGAGTGCACGAATTTTTGGTTTTTGATCATTACCGCAAGACTCTTTCGATTGTTGTTCAGAGTTCTTCAAGGCAGTTCAAATCAGCCGCTCAGGCTTATGCGCATGCGTGTAAACGGATCAAGTTTTATGAGAGGAAATTAAAGACTCCGCTTCAATTGTCAGCCAAGTCCGCGCCTGCCGTTGATTTACCGCTCAAGGCCAATTTTTCGCAAAAGGGATTTGAAACTATTGTGAAAAAAGCGAAAGAGTATATTCGAGCGGGAGACATTATTCAGGTGGTGCTTTCACAGCGATTTGAGTCTGAATATAAAGGCGATGATTTTCAAATTTATAGATCGCTTCGATCGATTAATCCATCGCCCTATATGTTTTATTTCCGCGCAGATCAAACACGGCTTGTCGGTTCTTCTCCTGAAGTATTGGTTAAGAAAACAGGGCGCGTCGCCGAGCTGAGACCGATTGCGGGTACGCGTCCGCGCGGTAAAAATAATGCGGAAGACATGAAGTTTGAGAAACAGCTGCGCTCTTCAAAGAAAGAATTGGCTGAACACGTGATGTTGGTCGATTTAGGGCGAAATGATTTAGGGCGTGTTTCGGATTTTAAGAGTGTGCGTGTGAAGGATTACGCGCATGTTGAAAGATATTCCCATGTGATGCATTTGGTTTCAAATGTGTGTTCTGTTTTGAAAAAAGGTAAAACAGCGGGTGATCTTTTGCGAGCGGTTTTTCCAGCCGGTACGGTCAGCGGAGCGCCTAAAATTCGCGCGATGGAAATTATTGACGAACTTGAACGCGATGGCCGCGGCCCCTATGCCGGCTGTCTTGGTTATCTGGGTTTTAACGGTGATATGGATATGTGCATCACTATTCGTACTTTAATGTGTCAGGGAAAGCATCTTTGTCTGCAGGCAGGTGCAGGAATCGTTAAAGACTCAAACCCGACCAAAGAGTATGAAGAAACCGTCAATAAGGCTCGGGCGGTTGTAAAAGCGATCGAGCAGAGGAATTTTTTCTCATGATGATCATGATTGATAATTACGACTCATTTACTTATAACCTCGTTCAATATTTCGGCGAGCTGGGCGTTGCTCCCAAGGTTTTTCGTAACGATGAAGTCACCGTGCGGCAAATTCAAAAGCTGAAACCGTCCCTGATTGTGATTTCACCGGGACCTTGCACTCCGAAAGAAGCCGGAGTTTCGAATGATGTTATTCGTGCGTTTGCCGGAAAAGTTCCCATTTTGGGCGTTTGTCTCGGACATCAATGCCTTGGAGACGTTTTTGGCGGAAAAATTGTGCGCGCCAAAAGAATTATGCATGGAAAAGTTTCGGATGTTTACCATGATCGCGATCCTTTGTTTGCGGGCGTCAACAACCCGTTTCCGGCCACCCGTTATCACTCGCTGGTAATTGAGCCGAAGTCGTTTCCGGCTGATTTGAAAAAAATTGGCTGGACGAAAGACGGAGAAATTATGGCTGTTCGCCATAAAACCTATCCGATTTGGGGTGTTCAATTTCATCCGGAATCAATTCTTACCACGCAGGGAATGACATTGCTTTCTAATTTTTTAAAATTGGCAAAACGTAAAGCGAATAAAAAGTGATTCAACCAAGCGTCATTTCAGCTGAAAACGAACTTTTGGGCTTGTTGACTGGAGAAGGCATTGCGCCTGCCAAGCGAAATTTATTTTTTAAAAATCTTGTTGAGGCAAAATATTCCGGCTCGGACGCGCGTGCGATTTTTACTTTACTTGGACGAAACGGAGAAAAAAACGAAGATTTACTTGTTGCGTGGAATGCAATTCGAGATGCCGAAAAAACCGCGGTGCCATTTAACCAGTCATGCCTGGATACATGCGGTACAGGCGGGGACGCCAGCCACTCGATTAACTTATCTACTTTATCCTCCGTAGTGATGGCGGCGGCGGGTGTTTGTGTTTTGAAGCATGGCAATCGGGCCATTACGTCACGTTGCGGAAGCTCTGATTTGCTTGCCGCGTTCGGATACAATTTAAATGCGGATGTAAGCCGGGTTTTGGCGTCTGCGCGTCAAATTAAAATGGGGTATTTTCATGCTCCTGCGGTTCATCCGGTTTACGCGCGGTTTCAAGGCTTGCGGCGCAGTTTACGCGTTCGAACGCTCTTTAATTTATTGGGCCCTGTTCTTAATCCTGTGGCGGTGTCTTATCAGCTGCTTGGGACGGCTGAATTGCGTCTTTTGAAGCTTTATGAGACTTTGCTGCCCAAAATCGGCAGGAAGAGGGCGCTTGTCTTTATGGGGGCGGAGGGAATGGATGAAATTACCAGTTTGGGATCGACGCAGGGGGTGTTGTTAAACGGAACAAAAACTCAGAAATGGGTTTTAAATCCATTAAAACTTGGTTTTAAAAAAGGGAAAAAAAGCGAATTGCAAATTCATTCGGTTGAGCATGCCAAAAAACGTTCGGTTGCGATTTTAAAAAACAAACAACCGGGCACCGCGCGTGATAGCGTGGTATTGAGCGCGGCGGCGGGAATTTTTGTCTTTGATGAGCGGATTTCTTTTTCCGAAGCTGTTTGCCAAGCTAAGCAGGCAGTTGATTCCGGTAAAGCGTGGGTTGTTTTAAACGAATTAGTACGGATTTCAAATTTATGATCCTAGATGATATTTTAACGAAAAAGCGGAAAGATCTTGAAGAGCTGAAAATGCGTCTGCCTTTGGCGCGTCTTCAAAAGATCGCGGAATCCCGCACAACCTTTATCCGCAGAAATTTCAAGCAGGCGCTTCAAAATACTAAAAAAATAAACATCATCGCCGAATTAAAAAAAGCATCACCGTCAGAAGGATTGTTGCGTGAAGATTTTCAGCCGATGCGTCTTGCTGAAATCTATGAGATCAGCGGAGCCAGTGCGATTTCAATCCTGACCGAGCCGCATTATTTTATGGGGCGGTCCAGCTATCTGAAAACGGTCAGACAGGTAACTTCCATCCCGCTGCTGCGGAAAGATTTTATTTTTGAGCGTTACCAAATTTATGAGACCGCCATTTTGGAAGCAGACGCTTTTTTGCTTATCTCTTCCTTATTGTCGGAAGAGGAACTGCGTGATTTTATTGTTTTGGGAAAAAGCTTGGGGATGGACGCCTTGGTTGAAGTTCACTCAGATGAAGATTTGCATAAAGCGCTTGCCGCAGGCGGGGAGATTATTGGGATCAATAATCGGAATTTGCGGACGCTGGAAGTTAATCCCCGTAATGCGGAGCGGTTGATTCCGCATATTCCTGCGGGGAAAGTCATTGTAGTTGAGAGCGGACTTAAAACTCATGATGAGATTTTAAGTTATAAAAGCATCGGAACTCACGCGTTTCTGATCGGTCGAACCTTTATGAAGTCGCCGGATATCGCGCAAACATTTCATCAGCTTTTAGGAAAGCATAACGCGACTTTGATTGAGGGGACTCATGGCTAAGGTCAAAATTTGCGGGAACACCAATTTGGTTGATATTGAAAAAGCCATCAGTCACGGCGCTGACTATTTGGGTCTTATTTTCGTTCCCGGAAGTAAACGCTTTGTGAGCCGTGACCAAGCACGAGAGCTGGTCTTGGGCGGTGCGGGCTTTGAAAAGTTTGTGGGTGTTTTTTTTAATCAATCAAAAGAAGATGTTGAAGCTGTCGCGGAATTTGTTGGATTGAAATGGCTTCAGTTTCATGGCGATGAAACATCCCGATATTGCAGTTATTTCATGCAAAAAGGCTACTCAGTCATTAAAACCTTTCGTATTCAAGACTCAAGATCACTATTGCGTATGGATGAATACGATGTGACTGCTTATTTATTCGATACGTTTTCAAAAACATCAAAAGGCGGCACTGGCCAAACTTTTGATTGGTCGTTGATTCAGGATAAGCCGTATGTTCATGAAAAGCTATTCTTAGCCGGCGGTCTGCATTTGGGCAATCTCAAGGACGCGTTACAGACTATTCGTCCGTTTGCTGTAGATGTCGCCAGCGGCGTTGAAGCATCGCCCGGTTTAAAGGATCACTCGAAGCTTCAACAGTTCATTCAAACCGCACATGGGATGAACAGTCATGTCCCGACTTGAAGAAAGACGCGCTTTTTTAAAGCGCTTATCCAAAAACCTGGATAACGTTGATAAGAAAACCTTGTTGGCGCATCTATTGGATGAGTCAGACGGGTATGAGTCACTGGTGGGTTTGTTACAGCTTCTTGACGAGGGCATTTTAATCGTATCCGATCAAGGGGAAGTTGAACTAATGAATTCTTCCGCCCGAAAGATTTTAGGATTGAGCGCCAAGCCCGGGCAGCCGTTTTGGGCTGATCTGGAAGATTCTGACTTGAAGAGTTTTTTTGAACACCAGCTTCAACGTATTCATTCTGAGGTTCTGCAAACGGTTCGGGTGCTTAGCCCTCGGGAACGCAATCTGAAAGTCCATATTCACCCTAAGGTTTTGAGTAAGCCCGTGCGTCACTTAATCAGTATTACTGACTTAACGCATTCGCTTTTACCGGAAGTAGAGCGTATGGCGCGCCGCCGCTTTGAAGCATTGATTCGTTTAACCGGCGGTTTAGCGCATGAAATCGGAAATCCGTTGAATGCGATGTCTCTGCATTCTGAAATTTTAAAAAAGCAAATTGAGAAGATTAAAGACTCATCGAAGGACCGTCTGCAAGATACGGTTCAAATTATTCAGGATGAAATCCGCCGGCTTGACCGCATTGTCCGCAATTTTCTCAAGACCACAAGGCGAACTCCCTTGCGTTTCCAGATGCTTAATCTGAGCGGAATTATTCAGGATGTTTTGAGAGTGATGAAGCCATCTCTGGAAGAACATGATATTCGTCTCGAGATTTCAATTCCTGAGCGCGTTGAGTTTTTTCTTGATGAAGAGCGCATGCGTTCTTTATTTATGAATTTGATTCAGAATGCCATCGAAGCGATGCCTGAGGGAGGGTGCCTGACGATCCATGTATCCGCAAAAGGGCAAACCGCAAAAATTGAAATTCAGGATACCGGCAAAGGGATTGACGCGCAGGATTTGCCGCATATTTTTGAAGCCTATTTCACTACGAAAGAGCATGGATCAGGGCTCGGTTTAATGTTTGTTTATGACGCGATTCACGATCACGGCGGAAAAATAAATGTGCAAAGCCAACTTGGAAAAGGCACCTGCTTTGAGATGACTTTACCTTTGCGCCGCTCCAACCTGCAGATTCACCATACTGCGAATCAGACGACGGGGGATTAGCCATGGCCAACTTTCAGTCTATTCTCATTGTTGACGACGACGAAAACTCACTTAAAGGGTTAGCGCGTTATTTGGAGAATATGGAGTATGACGTTCTTACGGCCAGCAATGCTTTGCAGGCGATTGATGTGTTTCGTCTTGAAAAGCCGGATTTGGTTTTGTCGGATGTGAAAATGCCCGGAATGAGCGGGTCTGACCTTTTGGATAAACTTTTAGAAATCCATCCTTCGGCAAAAGTGATTTTAATGACTGCCTACGGCAGTGTTGAAGACGCGGTGAAGGCCATTAAAAAAGGGGCCTTCTATTATTTGCAAAAGCCGGTCAATTTGGACGAGCTTGAGCTTTTAATCAAAAAAGCATTTTCAAGTAAGCTTTTAGAAGAAGAAAACCGTGAATTGAAACGAGAGTTATTCGCGCAGAAATTTGATGACGGAGAAATGGTTGCCGAGTCATCAAAAATGAAAGAGCTCTTAAAGGTCGTGGATAAAATAGCTCATTCTCAATCAACTGTTTTGATTGAGGGTGAAAGCGGCACCGGAAAAGAATTAATAGCGCACCGCATTCACCGCCTGAGCCAACGTTCGCAAAACCCATTTATTCCGGTTCATTGCGCCGCTTTGACAGACACCTTGCTTACGAGCGAGCTATTCGGTCATGAAAAAGGAGCCTTCACAGGCGCGCTCGATCGCAAGCAGGGCCGTTTTGAGCGCGCGCATCAGGGAACTTTGTTTTTGGATGAAATGGGAGAGATTTCAAAAGATACTCAGGTGAAGCTTTTGCGTGTTTTGCAAGAAGGTGAATTTGAGCGCGTCGGCGGAGCAAAAACAATCAAGGTTGACGTGCGTGTTGTCGCGGCGACAAACCGTCATTTGCTGGAGGAAGTCAAAGCCGGGCGATTCCGTGAGGATTTGTATTACCGTATTAACGTGATTTATATCAAGGTTCCGCCTTTACGCGAGCGCAAAGAAGATATTCCGCCGCTTGTGCATAATTTTATCCGGCAGTTTTCAAAAGCAAACGGCAAAAAATTAACCGGCATTGATAAGAAAGCAATGGACCTTTTGGTGGCGTATGATTGGCCGGGTAATATTCGTGAATTGAAGAATATTATTGAGCGCATGATTGTTTTAAGTTCAGAATCGGTTTTGCAGTCCGATCTTGTTCCGGATGATATTCGATCTTTTTATCCCAAAGCCGCGGTTTTGGATAATAGTGCACCGGCTTCTTTAAGTGAAGTTGAGAAGGATCTTATTCTGCGCACTTTAAAGGTGCATCATGGTAATAAGTCGTCTGCGGCCCAAGCATTGGGCATTTCGCGGCGAACTCTCTATCGTAAGATTGAAGAGTATCGAATTCCCGAAAACTCTTAGCCATTACGCAACACTAACTGTGCCATTGTGGCGCAGATGTCTTTTTTAAGTCGGCTAAATCTCTTCTTATTTAATTCTGTAACCCATTTAAATTAATATGGTTACGCCTATTATTTGTTATTTTTTTTCATGGCATAAGAATTGTAATTAAGTGTTATCGCAATAGTTCTCAATTAAGGAGCATAAGATTATGGCTAAAGTATTAGGTATCGATTTAGGAACAACGAATTCATGTATGGCAATTATCGAAGCGGGAGAAACGAAGGTTATTGCCAATAAAGAGGGTAATCGCACGACTCCGTCGATTGTTGCTTTTACTAAAACCGGTGAACGCATTGTCGGTCAGGCCGCCAAGCGTCAGGCTGTAACTAATCCTGAAAATACGGTTTTTAGCGCGAAACGTTTTATCGGTCGCCGCTTTGAAGAAACGGAATCCGACCGTAAGATGGTTGCTTTCAAAGTGAATAAGGGCAAGCACGGCGAAGCGGTCATCCAGGTTCCCCAAGAAAACCGTGAATTTACGCCGCCTGAAATTTCAGCCATGGTTCTTCAGAAGCTGAAAAGCGACGCGGAAGCCTTTTTGGGTGAAAAAATCACACAAGCAGTCATCACGGTTCCGGCGTATTTCAACGACTCACAGCGTCAGGCAACCAAAGATGCAGGACAAATCGCCGGCCTCGAAGTACTGCGCATTATCAATGAGCCTACCGCTGCCGCGCTTGCATACGGATTAGACAAGAAAAAAGACGAAAAGATTGCCGTGTATGATTTGGGAGGCGGAACTTTCGACGTTTCCATTCTGGAAATCGGCGATGGTGTGTTTGAAGTTAAAGCCACCAACGGTGATACGCATTTGGGCGGCGATGATTTCGACCAAATTGTGATCGCTTGGCTTACGGAAGAATTTAAAAAATCCGAAGGAATTGATTTAAGCAAAGACAAAATGGCAATTCAGCGCCTTAAAGAAGCGGCTGAAAAAGCGAAATGCGAACTCTCGACGTCTCAATCGACGGAAATTAATTTGCCGTTTATCACGGCTGACGCATCCGGACCGAAGCATTTGCTTTTGACTTTGTCACGCGCCAAGCTGGAACAGCTTTGCCATGATTTAATTGAACGCACAGTACAGCCTTGCGTTCAGGCCTTAAAGGACGCAGGATTGAGCGCTTCGGATATCAATGAGGTTATTTTGGTCGGCGGTATGACGCGCATGCCCGCGGTTGTTCAAAAGGTAAAATCCATTTTTGGAAAAGAGCCGCATCAGGGTGTTAATCCCGATGAAGTGGTTGCGGTCGGTGCCGCAATTCAGGGCGGAGTTCTGCAGGGCGACGTCAAAGACGTGCTTTTGCTTGACGTAACACCGCTTTCGCTCGGCATCGAGACCTTGGGCGGAATTATGACTAAGCTAATTGAGCGGAATACGACGATTCCGACTAAGAAATCAGAAATTTTTTCAACTGCCGCGGATAATCAAACTGCCGTCACGGTTAAGGTTTTGCAAGGTGAGCGTGAAATGGCAAATGATAACCGCAGTCTGGGTGTTTTTAATCTTGAAGGAATTCCGCCGGCCGCACGAGGGGTGCCTCAGGTTGAAGTCACTTTTGATATTGATGCAAACGGAATTGTGCATGTATCAGCAAAAGATTTAGGGACCGGTAAGGAACAAAAAATCCGTATCGAGTCTTCTTCCGGACTTTCGAAAGATGAAATTGAGAAGCTTGTGAAAGAGGCTCAGGCTCATGCGACAGAAGATAAGGAAAAGCATGAGATTATAACGGCGCGTAATCAGCTTGACAGCTTAATTTACGCGACGGAGAAAAGCTTAAAAGAAAATGAAAGTAAGGCTACCGCGGAAGAAAAGCAGAAAATTGAAGATGCGGTTAAAGAGGCGCGTGAAGCTTTGAAGACAGACGATAAAGCCAAAATCGATGCAGCGACTCAGGCAATATCGGCAGCTTCTCAGTCGTTTGCTCAAAAAATTTACGCGGAAGCTTCACAGAAGGCTCAGCAACAGCCCGGTGCTGAAGCTAAGAAGGATGATGCTGTGGATGCGGAATATGAAGTCGTTGATGACGAGGATAAAAAGAAAAAATAGCGTTCAACCGCGATTTTAGCCAAAAAAACCGTCCGGTAACCCCGGACGGTTTTTTTGTTTTATGAGAGTCTTCCGTTGGAAAGCCGTCCCAAAGCTTCTATAATGTCGCAATTGAAATCATTGCCATCATGAATAATTTAATCGTCAATTCGTCTCTTTAATAAGATCCAGGAGGACATTTATGGGCTTTTCCGATGTTTCAATTCAGGAAGTTAATGCCAAGGTGCGTGATGCGAGCTCCGTACTGCGTGATCTGGCCCGCGAGGTCGGGCGTGCGATTGTGGGACAAGAATATATGGTTTCACGATTATTGATGGCAATGCTTGCTGACGGACACGTCTTAATTGAAGGTGTTCCGGGCTTAGCAAAAACAATGACGGTAAAGACGCTCTCTGAGGCGGTTAAAGCCAGTTTTGCGCGTATCCAGTTTACGCCTGATCTTTTGCCGGCGGATATCATCGGCACGATGGTTTTTAACCCTAAAGACGGCACATTTTCAACGAAACGCGGACCGGTTTTTGCCAATGTGGTTTTAGCGGACGAAATTAACCGTTCACCATCGAAAGTGCAAAGCGCTCTTCTTGAAGCTATGCAGGAAAAGCAGGTTACCGTGGGCGGAGAAACCTTTCCCTTACCGAAACCATTTCTTGTTTTGGCCACTCAAAACCCTCTTGAGCAAGAGGGAACTTATCCGCTGCCGGAAGCCCAGGTGGATCGTTTCATGATGAAGTTGATGGTGAATTATCCTTCCAAGAAGGAAGAAAAAGAAATTTTGGAACGCATGACTACCGGAAGAAAAATTCAAATTTCACCCGTTATCGACGTTGAAAAAATCATGGCGCTTCGAAAATTGCTTCATGAAATTTATATCGATGAAAAAGTGAAAGAATACATCGTTGATTTGGTTTTTGCGACCCGGTACCCCGAAGAGTACAACTTAAAAGACTTGAAGCCTTTGATTTCGTGCGGAGGATCGCCGCGCGCGAGTATTATGTTGACGCTTGTCGCGAAGGCGAATGCTTTTATGAATGGGCGCGGATATGTCACTCCGGATGATGTTAAAGAAATCGGGATGGACGTTTTGCGTCACCGCGTCTTAATTACTTATGAAGCGGAAGCGGAGAACTTAAAATCGGAAGATATTATCCGTAAAATTTTTGATCAAGTTGAAGTGCCGTGACGTTTTGCCTCTGAGTTTCACTTAGCCGGCAAAAGGAATTTCTAACGGGATGAATACCGCGGAGATACTCAAAAAAGTACGCAAGATTGAAATTCGAACCACCAAATTGGTTAATGACCTTTTTGGCGGAGAATATCAGTCTGTATTTAAAGGGCAGGGGATTGAGTTTGCCGATGTCCGTGAGTATGTTCCCGGCGACGATATCCGCTCGATTGACTGGAATGTCACCGCGCGTTCCGATCGCGCTTTTATTAAAAAGTACATCGAAGAACGAGAACTGACCGTCATTTTTGCCGTCGACATGTCCGGTTCCCAGTATTTCGGTTCCCACTACCGCCTTAAATCTGAAATTGCCGCCGAAGTGACCGCGCTTCTTTCATTTTCCGCCGTAAAAAATCATGATAAGACCGGGCTTGTCATTTTTACGGATGAAGTTGAGAAATTTGTTCCGGTCAAAAAAGGTAAAACCCATGTTTTGCGAGTAGTGCGTGAAATATTGGGTTATCGCGCCAAAAAATCAGGCACGCGCATTCAATCCGCCGCGGAGTTTTTAAGCCGAATTTTAACCCGCACTGCCGTTATCTTTTTTATTTCTGATTTCATGGATCATGATTATGAGCGCGGCCTGAAAGTGCTCAGCCAGCGGCATGACGTCATCGCGATTCAAATCAAAGATCCGCTTGAAAGCCGTCTTCCTTCGGCCGGAATTGTTGAGCTGTGCGACAATGAAAGCGGTAAGACAATTCTTCTTGATAGTTCATCCAAGAAAGTCCGTCATGCGTTTGAGCAATCCGAAGCGACCCGTCTGGAAAAACTCGACTCGCTTTTTAAAAAGTTAGGGATCGATAAAATTTCCATTTCATCGGAAGAGTCTTATGTTGAACCGCTGATTCGATTTTTTAAGAAAAGGGAAGGGCGGGCATGATCCGTAATCGCCATTTCTTATTTTTTGTCTTCTTTTCGTGTGTTTTGAATGCTTTGCCGCTTTACGCAGAGTCATCACCTGCTCAGAAGGTATCCGGCATCACGGCTCAAGCTGAAGCTGAAAAATCGGCGATAACGCTTGGGGAGCCTATTACGCTGAGAGTGAGTGTTGCCTTAGAAGAAGGTTCGGAGCTTTTAAACGGAATTCCGGATCCCGAAGCGCATGGGCTTAGTTTAAAGGAATTGAAGGTTTGGCAGGACCGTGAAGGCAAAAAGCTTGTTTTTGTGCGCACCTGGACTCTGACAGGTTTTCAGCTGGGGCGCTTTATGGTGGAACCGATTGAAATTGCCTATCGTGTAAAAGGGGGAGAGGTTCAAACCGCGAAAACAAATGCCGTCTATATTACGCTTGAGAGCATTGCGGCGGGAGAAAAGAAGGTTGATATTCGCGATGTGAAAGGGGTTGTAAAGCTAAGTTCAAAAATAATGAAATATCTTGTGCCGGTCGGTGTTCCGCTGCTTTTGCTTGGCTTGCTTGCCGCTTATTTGCTTTATTTCAGAAAAAAAGAGTTATCCCGAATTCGGAATCGGATTATTCTCACGCCTTCGCAGGAAGCCTTGCAGCGTCTTCACGAACTTGCGGATTCGACCTTAATTCGGGATGGAAAAATTAAAACCTATTATTTTACTTTTTCTGAAATTTTAAAGACTTATCTCGAAAAGCAATTCGGCATTCAGGCCTTGGAGGCAACGACAGCTGAGATTGTGCAAATGATGAAACGCATGCCTGCTCAGGATGGCGCCAAGAAAAAAATCACCGAAGTTTTAGAAGCCGCCGATTACGCTAAATTCGCGAAATGGGAACCACAGCCGGCGGAATTTTTAGCTTTGAACAAAAAGGCTGAGGAAGTTATTACGGAGCTTTTGACTCCGCCGCCATCGGAAGGGGAGGCGCGTCATGCAGTTTCGTGACCCGCTTTTTTTTCTGTTATTGCTGTTTTTGCCGGTTCTGTTTTATTGGTCCCGATCACGACAAAAAATGTGGATGCCCTTTTCGAGCGTGGATGAGCGGGGATTACATGGAACTGTCTCGCTCAAAATTTTACTTTACCGTTTGCTTCCTTTTTTAAGATTAATTGTTTTGGCGTTATTGATTGGAGTTCTGGCGCGACCCGTGCAGGCGTTGTCCGAGAAAGACTTTGAGACTCAGGGAATTGACATTGTGATGTCACTGGATATTTCCGGCTCCATGTATGCCGAAGATTTCAAGCCGCAAAACCGTCTTTTTGTCGCTAAAGAAGAGGCAAAGAACTTTATTCAAGGGCGTCAGAACGACCGTATAGGACTCGTTATTTTTGCTAAAAAAGCCTATTCACAGTGTCCGCTGACATTAGATTACAAGATTCTGACGCAACTTATTGATGATGTTCAAATTGGAATGATTGAGGACGGCACTGCTATCGGAATGGGTCTTGCGACCGCGGTGAATCGTCTCAAAAACAGCACCGCTAAGAGCAAGGTGATTATTCTGCTTACGGACGGCGATAACAATGCCGGAAACATTGATCCGGTCACCGCCGCTGAATTAGCCAAAACTTTCGGAATCAAGGTCTACACCATTGGAGTCGGCAAAGGTGGGTTAGTAGATTTTCCCGTTGTTGATCCACTCTTTGGGAAGCGGTATGTTCAGGTCGAAATGAACGTGGATGAGTTTACGCTGAAACGCATTGCTGATATTACGGGCGGAAAGTTTTTTCGGGCGCGTGACGCTGAAGGTCTCAAACAAGTTTACGCCAAGATTGATCAACTTGAACGCACTGAAATTAAAGTTCATCTTTATCAGAGTTATCAAGAGCTCTTTAAGTACCTTTTAATTCCCGCTGTTTTACTTTTGTTCATTGAATTAGCGTTGGCAAGAACCGTTTTGCTGAAAATTCCATAAGATGCAGTTTTATTCGCCCTATTTTCTTAATTTACTTTGGTTAGTGCCGGTTTTAGTGTTTTTTTTCTTTGCGTCCGCTTTTTTAAATTCAGCAAGATTGAAATCATTTTTAAAAACACGCGAAATTCAGGACAAACTGCTTCCTCATTACAACCGTCAAGAGTGGCCGATTCGGGGCGTACTTTTGTTTGCCGCGTTTCTTCTTGTGGTTTTGGCGCTGGCTCAACCGCAATGGGGCGAAGAAAAAAAACGCATTGAACGTAAAGGCGTCGACCTTATTTTTCTTTTGGATGTTTCCGCCAGTATGTTGGCTGAAGATATTAAGCCAAGCCGTGTTCGCAAGGCTAAGTTTGAAATTGAAGCGTTTGTAAAGGAGCTCAAGGGCCATCGCATCGGTATGCTGACTTTTGCCGGAAGCAGCTTTATGCAAACTCCGCTGACACTGGATTACTCCGCCTTTTTAATCTTTTTAAGCGGTGTTGATGTCGGACATGTTCCTGATCCGGGAACCTCGCTTGGGGCAGCCATTGAGAAGGCGATTTCGGCCTTCAGTGACGAAAAGGGCAAGCAAAAAGCCTTGATTGTATTCTCAGACGGAGAAGATCATGCCGCTCAGATTGATTCCGCGGTTGCCCTGGCAAAACAGCGCAATGTCAGGATTTACTGCGTTGGAACAGCGACAGGGGAGGGGGCGCCCATCCCTCTTAAGAATGAAAATGGTGTCCAAACCGCGGTTAAAAAGGATCGTTCGGGCAATATCGTTATTACCAAACTCGACAAAGTTGTCTTATCAAAGGTTGCGACTGAAACGGGGGGGATTTATCTGCCAGCAACACCCGGCGAACGGGAAGTCGAATTGATTTTGAAGCATCTTGCCAGCTTGGGAGAAAAAAAGCTGGAAGACAGGCTTGTAACAGAAAAAGAAGATCATTATCAGATTTTTGTGTTTATTGCGCTGGTGCTTTTGATGCTGGAAATGTTGGTGCGCCGCGGACGCTCCGAGCGCGTGAATGTTTTACCCGTATTTCTGCTTCTATTTGTAATTCATTCCGGATTTATATCTACGCCGCAAAGCAAAGTTGAAGAAGGAAATAAAGACTTTGAAGGGAAAAAATATCAGTCGGCAATTGAGAAATACCGTGAAGTTCAGGTCAAAAATCCGGATGATCCGGCGGTTGCGTATAATCTCGCCACGTCACTTTACAAAACAGATCAATATCAGGAGTCGGCCGCGCATTTAAAGAAATCCATGGAGACTTCCGCGAAATCGGAAGACAAGGCATTGCAAGCAAAGGTCGCTTACAACTATGGAAATGCGCTTTTCCGATTAGGTGATTATGAGGGCGCGGTGGAGGCATATAAAAAAGCCTTGGAGCTAAATCCGCAAGATCAGGATTCAAAATATAATCTCGAGTTTATTCAGGATCAAAAAAGTAAATTTGAAAAAGAAAATCAAGACCGCAAAAAAGATAATCCGGATAAGAAGAACGACCAAAACAAACAGCAGAATAACAAAAACCAGCAGCAGGACCAGCAGAAAAATCAACAGAACCAAAGTGGTGGCGGATCAAAAGAGAATAAAGACCAAAATCAAGGTCAAAATAATCAGCAAAATCAAAGTGGTTCGGGTGAGCAGCAAGATCAAAAACAAAATCAGGGTGGACAAGGTCAGAATCAGCAGAACTCCGGGCAAAATCAAGGACAAGATCAAAAAAACCAAGGGCAAGGACAGAACCAAAAGGATCAGAAAAGTCAGGGCGATCAATCTGATCAGAATAAAAACCAAGAATCCCAATCTGAGGGACAAAATCAGCAAAAAGATCAGCAGCAGAATCAGGGCGGCCAAGGTCAGCAGGATAAACAGGATCAACAGAAAAACCAAGGTGATGGTCAAGATCAACAGCAGAATCAGGGGCAGGGACAAAAAGATCAGGGGCAAGGCGGCACCCAAGGACAGGATCAACAACAAAACCAAGCCGGACAAGGTCAGCAAAAAGAAGACCCAGGTCAAGGGCAAGGTCAGCAAGAAAATAAGCAAAATCAAAGTGATCAGGGTGAAAAAGACAATCAAGATGGCCAGAAAAAGGACCCCGGAAATGAGCCTCAAAATCAGGGCAATCAGCCGGAACAAAAGCCCGGTACGCAAAAGCCGGGTGAAGGGCCAAAGCAGCCTCAGGGCGAGCAAGGTGGCGCGTCCGGACAATCGGGTGGTTCAAAGGGCTTTGAGGAGGAATTGGCGGG
>DDUN01000054.1:28868-64371 GCA_002344825.1 Candidatus Multiplicimicrobium inquinatum
TCGCTCGAAGAAGGTGAGAAGAAGTTTCAAGTTATGCGCAAGCCGGCAGAAAACCAATCTGAAGATCCTTATGTTGAAAAAGATTGGTAGGCTTGTTATTTTTTTGGCTCTGAGTAGAGTTCAACCGCAAAATGAGAAAAATAAGTGAGGTTTTATGGGAAAGCTGATGCAATCGTTTAATGAAGAAATCAAGAATGCAATGCGCGCCAAAGATGAAGTTAAGCTTGGTGTGTTGCGTATGGTTAAAACCGCCATGAATAACGCCGCTATTGCTAAATCAAAGAATGAATTAGAAGATGCTGAAGAATTGGACGTGGTTCAGAAGCAAGCCAAGCAACGGCGTGAAAGCATTGATAGTTTTGAAAAAGGCGGACGAACTGAGCTTGCAGCCAAGGAAAAAGCTGAGTTGGCTGTCTTGGAGGCTTATCTGCCGAAGCAAATGTCCGACGACGAGATTAAGTCTGCCTGTCAGACTGTCATTGCCAAGGTAGGCGCTAAGAGCGCCGCCGATATGGGAGCCATTATGAAGGAGCTTATGCCTTTGGTTAAGGGCAAAGCCGATGGCGGACGCGTTCAGACTATCCTTAAGAGCTTGTTTTGATGGTTTTTTGTTTATTTCACCCTGTCTCGAGATATAGTGTTTTGTTTACATAAGATACATTATAGGACTTAATAAAAAGGTTTCCCGTGTCTCCTCTATACAGAAATCGAGTGATTGGTTTAGCGGTTGCGCTATTTTGCTGCGCAATTATCCCCGACTTTCGGCTTCATTTTCTATCTTTGTTTGGATGGATTGTTCTGTTTCTTATCCTTTTGAAATCAAAGTCTGTGTTCCAGCTTTTAGCTTCCACTGGAATTGTCAACCTTCTCATGGCACTTATAGGGTTCTTCTGGATTCTTCTGATTAATGAGTCGCTTTTTCTGCCTGCCGTAGGAATCACCTTTTGGTTTTTACCGGCGTATTTATTGCTTTTATGGCTTATTAACACGGTTTTAAAGCCCCAACGCCTGCTCCAGCCGGCTATCTGGTCAGTGGTTTGGCTTGCCTACGGCTGGTTTTTTTCAAAAACGGCGGCGAACGATATGCCTCTATTGGGCTTTTTCTCATTTCCGCTGCCGGCTCTGCAGGTAGTAAAACATATGCCTTATCTTTGTTTAACCGGACTTTGGATCTATTGCTCCGCCAGTTTTGCGCTTTTTGCGGATGATTCAAAATTGAGAGCTAACCGCATTAACGCAGGTCTTGCTGTTTTGTTTTGTTTTTTTATCATGGTTTTTGGTTTTTTTGTTTTGGGTACAACGGATAAAGTAAACTCATCCTCATCGCATATTAGAGTCGCGATAATTCAGCACAATTTAAATTATGACAATACTCGCAAGCATGCTTTTCTGACTCGATTTGAGCAGATGGCAGACAGCGCCGCAAAGTTAAACCAGATTGACCTTGTTGTTTTTCCGCTTTATACAGTTTCCGTCGCGGATCAGGAAGAGCTTTTGAGTGATCATGGCGTCTTTCACGGTCTCGCCCAACGTTTAAATATCCCTATTTTGATTGCAACGCGGTTGCGGGGTAATTTTTTTGATAAAAATTTATCAGCTGATTCTTTTTTTGTGTCCGCGCTTTTGTTTGAGCCTGACGGGCACCGGAAAATTTATCGTTCTGTGGCGCGATCTGCTTTGCATGATCCTCATCAGCATTTAGCCAGTCAGTATGAAGTTTTGAGCTCTTCATTGGGTGATATCGGTGTTTTGCTTTGCTATGAATGCGCCCGTACGCAATGGGCTCAGGCAGCGCATCAGCAAGGTGCTGATTTTTTAGTGGGACTGTCCAATCCGGCGGACGCACCTTATTCTTCCCTGCCCTATTACACGCTTCGTTTAAGCCAAATGCGCGCGATTGAGACGGGGTTGTCGTTTGTTTTGTCTTCCCCTAATGGTTTTTCAGGCTGGATAGACGCGTTCGGGCGCGTTCGGGCGCGCAGCCAATTACGGCAACACCAAATCCTCAATTTCAATGTTTCTCTCCGTGAGGCAACTTAAAAGCAACGGCAACGCGAGAACCTAAGCAATGTGCGTGTTTTTGTCGTTTGCGACCGTGTAGATTGTTCTCTGAGCTACGGATACCACGCCGCTGATAGCAGATTTATTTCTTACTTAGACGTTATTGAGTTTTTCAGTGCCGCAGATTTTTATTTATGTGAATGATTCGCATGAACTCAAGCCGGCTAGGTACAAACTTTAAGCTGAAATTTTTATCTTTTGAGCATTGAGCATTTCATCGACGAGCATTTTAAGGGCTGTATTGATCAGGTTTTCGTAAGCCATAATCTGCTCATCGCGTTTCCAAAAATGCTCTTTAAATAGCTTTGTGCCAAACCAAGCTGCCAGCCAGCCGGTCATGACAACGCGTTTATTCGCCGTCTGAGCCATAGCTTTGGTGACACGAATCAATGAAGCTTTTTGGGCGTACTTTTTATGGTTGTCTGTTATTTCGCTATCCTCAAAACCCACGAGCAGAATAGCCGTATGGGCTAAGTCTCCACGAAGCTCAATACCGCCCAAAATTGAGATTAAGCTATCCAATCCAACCTTGACCGTTACCCCGGGTTGATTCTGATAGAAAGAAGCCGCTGCTTCATCTTTTGCAAAAACAAGGACTTGCGCATGAGGTTTTCCGACTCTCGCGCTGAACGGAGCTTGAACTCCAGTCGCACCAAGGATCATTTCTTCAATGATTTTGCGGGAATCAGCGCTGATTAATGAATCAGTTTGAAGTGCCATCAAAAGTGATTCGATTAACTCGATTTCGCCCGCAAAAGTCGGCGCGTAGGCTGATTCTCTCATCCCCTTCAGAGTTGAAAAATACGCTTCGATTTCTTTAAGCATATTTGCGTTAAAGGCATAAACCGAGAAATCAAATTCAGGCGCAAATTTTGCTATACGCAATAAGAGTTCTTCAGCACTTAGACCCGTTTGTTCTGAATGTATTTGTTCATGATTTAAAATTGCGATCGCCATGCGTTCAACCATAACGCTGTATTCAGGAGTTCCAACTTCAAGTCCGTTAAATTTTTGTAAATTCATCACAATTTGCTTCAGATTATCAGCGTACAAACCGAGCTGCCCCTGCGTGAAGTAAAGCTGTTCGTCGGAGTTAGCCCAGCGCCAGTCGGGTGCCAAAACCGAAACTCCGGATTCGTTTGCGGCGCGCGCAACCTTCTTTTCGAGAGCGGAGCGAACATCTTCTGTTATGCTTTTTTCGCGGAGTTCAGAGCGTTTTTCGGTTTCCATAGCCGCAACCTGGCTTATCGGCTTTCCGGGAATGATCCTATCACTTATTGGCTCTTCACCCTCGGCCGCTGCTGTTTCCTGGAGTTTTTTGTCTTCTAAACTCGCCATCAATCTTTCGATCATTTTCTTATGTTCGATGCTCTTTTGATTTTCTAAACGATACGCGGTATTTCCATTCCTATCCGCTCCAACCTGAATAGTCTCATCCTTTAAGAGTTCATTTGTTGAAGCTGTCACGCCATACACCGTCACGCGACGGGATAATTGTTTCAATGTTTCAAGTTCATTTGCCGCATTAAATGCCTCCGAAGCATATTGATCCGCCCCAAGAACATAAGCGCTCTCATCCGGCCGGACATACCCGGTTTTCACCTTAGGCTCGGTTAAGATCAAATCAGCCATTGCGCTGTTTTTAGAGTCTTTCTTCATTTCGGAAAACGGATAAACCGGACGCATTCCGTCGATCAGCAGCTTGCCATCACGGTAGCTTTGGCGAATGAATATTCCGTGACTTGAATCCGCGCGCAGCCAGTCAGTCCACTCTTTGAGAATTTTTTCCGCGCTTAACGCAGGATCTTTTTTATTAGCCTCAAGCCAGGCAAGCGCGGAAATGCGCAACAAGCTCTGATCTTTTTCCAAATCAACGATGACCTTGCGCTGCGTGAGGTCTTCGGGATCCTTGCGTTGTTTTACAATCTGGTACGTATGCTGATAATCAGCGCTTAACTTTCGAACAAGTTCTTTAGCGCCCATTTTTTCTGAAATAGTCGGTTTGTCCTTTTTGTCCGCGGTAGCTGCGTCCGTCTCACCTTCCATAATCTTTTGCATTGGATCCGCATCGGATAACACGGTTGCCACCTGATTTGCCTGTGTCAAGATTTGAGTTAAATCGATAGAGTTGTCCGGCAGTACCCAGCGATCCAGTAAACGGCGCACCAAATCAAGGTTGTCTTCGAGATGATCAATGTAAAAACCGACAATATCCGCCAAACGCTTAATCACTGGAACATGGATTTCACGTAATCGTTCAATTTCCTCAGAATCATGAATCTGTAAGTCGCGATAATCCTGCTGTAAATACTCATGCATTCCGGCCTGGGTCAATTGACGCTTTAACTGATCAAGTGTCATTTCCCCTACCATAAACTGTGCCAAATAAGCCTGAAATTCACGTACTTTCTCAACCAAAATCAAGCCATGCTGATTATCTTTCGCATGCGCAGCCGCAGATTGTCCGATTTGCATCGGATGGGTCGATTCATGAACAACCGTCGAAGCGTGACGCTTTAACGCGCGCTCAAGCACGCGGTCGCCCTGCATGAAAATCAATCCGCCGTTTTTAAAATCATCGGAGACATTACTTACGTCTGAAAAATCTTCTCCCGAATCAGCCCATGCTGTGGCACCGTTATGCCCTAAATCGTTCGCGATGCCTGCCCATTCCGCACCCGTCGCACTCGTAAAAAGAGCGAATTCAGAATCAACCGGAATGCCTAAATTCCGCGCAATCCGGTAAAGATCCGCAAAAAGCTCGGCATGCTCGCCCGCGTCTTTTTCAGCGGGCACGAGCACGACGCTTAATTTTTTCAAAGTATCAAGACTGACATCTTTAGGATCTGCGTCACCGATACGATTCTTGCGTTTCTTGAACATGTCCTGAAGTTTCTTAGCGGCTTTTTCCGTGATTGCAACCGGCTGCCCACTTTCAAGATTCACACCATCCGCTTTCAAACTCGCGACCTGCGCACGGCGGGCATCTGCCACCTGCTTACGTCTTGCTTCGAAACGATCGTCATCGGATTTGGTTGCATCCAACACCGGCTGTAACTTTTCTTTTGCCATTTCGGATGTCCAGCGGTTCGAAAATTGTTTATAGTTATACGCAAGCGACTGATAAAAACTATCTGTCATTTCACCCGCGAACCGCGCGGCGGCAACATCGGCTTCAATATTTGACAACCCTTTAACCGACTGCTTGGCACGATTAATCCAATTTTGAAGCTCATGATACGCCTCATATGAAATTTCAGCTTCGGGTTTAAACCGCGCAAGATGATCCCGGTTGAGCGCGTATTTACTGTTCAAAATACTTTCCGCGAGCGTGAAGTTATTCTTTTTAACCGCCTCAATGATTTCAAAATAATAGCCGACAAAAGTAACGCCAAAGTATTTTACAAGCGGCTCTAAGGCTTTGCGTTTTTGCTCCGTCAATACCTCTGAACCATCAAAAAGCGCCGGCAAATAAGCGTCACGGTTTTTCTTTATCGTCTGATACAAATCCATTTTCGCGGCATACAGACCCTTTTGGTTAAGATCATCTCCCATGACATCAAAAGCTTTTACCATCCGGTCATGCGTCGCTTGATTTAAATACGCCATTAACCCGGACGAAGTTCCTTCCGCCATAATATCGCGCTCAGCTTTGCCGCGATCATCTTTCCCGCTTGCGTGAATTGAATTATAAATTGCGCGCAAATTGACAAAATCAGTCTTGATTCCGTTTTGTTTACGGTTCGCAGCGTCCAGAATTTCATCCGTCACCAAAACATCATCAATATCAAGCGAATCTGAAACGCTTACACCCGCAAGTGTTAAAATATTTCTCGTCAAATCACGCAGTTCGTTTTCTTTGAAATCAAGCCGAGATTGTTTTTGATCCAAACGCCGCTCAACGTTTTCGTGAAAAATAAATGCCATTAAATAAAGTGCCGCCTGCTCGTCATCCAGCTCACCGCGCATTTTCATCTCATGTAATTTCATCAGATAATGACGCACAACATGAATTTTCCCGCCGCGCACGAAAGCGACCGTATCCGCCGCTTCGCCTTGTTCCTGGATCTCAATGCCTTCCGCTAAAGTGTCGCGCAATTCAGACATCGCTTTTTTCAGTCCTTCGGGAGAGTTTTTCCAATCGGCATTTCCTTCGATTTGATCTAAAACCTTTTCGAGCTCCGCCTGAATTTTTGCGTTCACAAAATCAATCGCAGTTTTCATCGCCGCGCGGTCTTCCTCTGCCAACGCGTTGATCATTCCGTCTTTTGCGCGTTTTGATGCATAAATCTCACCTTCAAAATAGCCGCGCAGATTTTTAAGCATACCCTGTTCGCTGTCGTTTAACTGTTCACCGCGCGCTTGCTTTGCGCGGGTAAATTCAAGCAAGCTAACATAGCGGCGGCGGGCATAAGCCGCATTTTCCGTCATGTTTCCTTCGTAATCATGAACCTCTGCCTGGAGCCGCTGATAATCTTTAACAAGCTTAGGGTTGACGCGTCCTACTTCATCTAAATGATCCGGCCGCAAAGGAATCGACGCACGAATAACCTGATCGGACGCCTTTCCACGATTCAAGATCGCACGAATATCACTTTCAGCTTTAATCATTTGGGCTTTGCGGCCTAAATAATTCTTTTCAATATCCTGAGCCTCTTTCTCTTCAGCGGAATCTTCATGCGCCAACATTCGTTTCTGCATCTCCGCTAATGTTTTCAATTGCGCAGCACTGTCTTCTGCATCAAAATAATACTGCAACTGGCGGGAAATAAACGCAGCTCGCGGGCTTGTATGAATTAAAGTATTTTCAAATTCATCGCTTTCACGGCCATAACGATACCAATCCCGAATAACAGCTCCTAATGTTCCCGCCAAAGGAACGGATACCATTTCCCGTTCAATCACCGCGCGATAAAGTTCGTCATTACGAATTAAGTCTTCACGCGCGGAATAATGCGCGATATGCGCCGCGCGTATAGCAGCTTTTCCAATCGATTCAGGGGTCGGAATCTTGCCAAAAGTCTTGTCGCGTGTCTTTTCAGCGTCAAAACTGCGTATAAACAATTCAAGGTCTTTTCCACTGCGGATTAGCGCTTGTGAGTTTGCGTCTAAGTTTTTATAAGCCAAAAGAGCATTGATCATTTCTCCATAAATACGTCGATCCCCTTCAAAGCTAACCTGTCCGCCGGCCATGCGTAATTGCAGCATCCGCTCAAAGGCATCCGGCTCAAGTCCTGTGGCAGGATTTTTCAAGCTCATCTGTTTTAATAAATCAGCAGCTTGAACATCGCGCGCATAATCTTCGGGTTTCTCAGCTACCTTCGCCGCGATCGTATTCTTTCTTTCCTGCCGTGCATGATTGAGCGCCATACGCTTTGCTGCCGTATCGGTATAGAAACGGGTTTGCACCGCGCCTTCACTCGCAATTCCCAGCCGGAAAAGATCATTATCAAGGCGCCGCTCATTGTCAGCTTGCTGAATTTCAAAAATACGATCCTCTTCATCCTGGTCAAAAGCATTCACACGGCCCGCAACTAAACCATAATAAGCACCTAACCGGGCGCGTAAATGTTTCGCGGCGCGCGCAAAAGCATTTTGTGTGCGTAATAATCCCAGCAGCTCTTCGCGGTCGTTATCTTGGGTGATATCAGCAATGCCCGCTTGATTCAAAAGCTCAGATAATTCCGCGAGATGCGTAAATGCATCACGATTAAATTGATCCGCGCGCAATATACCGGAAGCGACCAATGCTTTTAATGCCGCGAGCAATAACTTCTGAATTTCGTCATCGTCATCCGGATTTGGCATTCGAATATTTGCGCCCAAGCGGTTTAACATTTGAACTGTACGCTCCACACCCGCTTTTTCATAAGCACCGCGCACCACTGACATATAAGCGGTGAAAAAACCCTCAGCGTTTTTAGAAACAGACTCACCGCGCATAAGGCCAAATCCGGACAAGAAGTCTTTTAGTTGATCACGAACTCCCTGAGTTAATCTCTGGCGCGCAGACGATGCTGTTCCCGCCGCGGGCCGTTCGAAACGATCGCCATTTCCTTCCGAAATCATGGTTTCAAACGTCTTCCGTAATTCTGCCGCTGCCTGGCTGCCGCCCTGTGTCGTCTTTTCAGGTAAATCATTCTCGTAAATATGATTGTTCATAAACTCAATCACTTTAACCGGATCATTCATTGTCGCGGTTCCAAGTGCTCCGGCGACTTCCCGAACACGTCGACCCTGACCTTCTAAATCATCCGCGGCGGGTTTTGGACGGGCTTTGCCGGCAAGATGTACGGGATTTTTTTCAAGGCTTTCAAGCAATGAGCGCATGGATTGCTTGAGCGAATTATCATCTGACAACTTCAAAAATTCAGCGGATGCCTTAACATCTCCCGACCCAATTAAGCGTTTTAGAAAAGTTACAATTTGCGCATGGGCACCGATGAGACCATCCACACCGGACTGCAAATTGCTCGCGGCCATTTCGTCATTCAGCCCCTGCTGATTTTGAAAGTCACGCTTAAATTCGTTTAAAACCTCAATTTGAGTTGAAAAATTCGCTTTATCTGCATCGGTTTTTGCCGAGGAATACTGCGAAAACAGCAAGTCGCGTTGAGCCTCAATCCAGCGGACAAAACTACCTTGCAAATCTTCCCGTAATCCGAGATAAAGCATATCTTCGACTTTACGCGTATCATTTTCTTTGAATAAATCCGCGAGATCACGAGCCGTATAAGCGCTGTCATCAGGACGCGTTGAATCAATCATCGCAATTTTCATACGGTGGAAAACGTTGATCCATTTATTCTGAGCGTCAACAACGCCTTTATTATTTGCTTTCATCACATTGGCATCAGAAGTGAATGAATCGTAATATTTGTCATAATCCGACTGCTCTAAGGCCGTCAAACCCGCAAAACCTTCGCCTCGTTGCGTCTTAGCCTTTTGGTCATTCATAATTGCCTGAACCGTACGCGCTGAAATTTCACCGCGCTGATAAGCTTTTGCAATGGTCGCGGGCGCATAAATAAAATTACCCTGACTATCACGCAATCCGCGATCACGGCTAAAAAGCTGAACGGCATCAAAGCCCGTTGTCTCATGGTTGAGCAGCGCCATCATTTCTGAGCCCGCATACATTTCAACGTCGACGCCGCGCGTTGCACCCAGTGTAAAAAAGAATGCGATCCGCTTGCTCTGATTTTCCGGTTTCTCATATTCCGCTTCGAGCGACTTAATGTCATCCACCCAGCGGTAATCGCCCGATCCGCGCTCGTAAATTCGCCATCCGCGCACCGCGTCCTTCACCACAAAAACGTCAAACGGCGCGCCGGCCTGATCAAACAAGGCGCTCTTAAATTTTCCTTCAATATCCGTCACGTTCACATTCATCATACCGAGCATCAAATACATATGCCGCGGACCACCGTTTGAGGGATACTCACGCGCGCGGCTCAAAGCCGCTTGAACGGCCTGATCGGACGAACGATGTGTTTTCAAGTCTCCGGCCGCTTCCTGGTTATAAATCGAACGCTCCCCTTCCTGATCAAAGAATCGATCAGAACCTTTTTCCAAATAACTCTCGATTTCAACACCATAAAGCGCGCCGAGCACAAGCGACGCATAATTTAATGTTCCGCTCATTCCCTGCAATTTGCCTTTGATCGCTCCGATCATATCTGTGCGTGAGGAGCGGATAGAGTTTTCTGAAACTTTAGTATGCGCAAGTGAGGTGCGGACTCCCTCTTTTGTTTGGCTGGCATTCAAATACGCTTGCGGGTTGACGCCAAAAAACTCGGAAAGCCCGTCCGCGCCGCGGGCGCGCAGGGCGTAATACTGCATCATCAAAATTTGAGTATGCGCCGCTTCATGCGCGTCGCTGATCTGGAGACGAGGCGCAATGGCATTTCCCGCCATGACCTTCACCATATCCGCAAGCATAAATTCAGGCAAATACTGCAAATAACCCTGCTCAGATATTTTCTTCAATTCAGAAACAAGGTCTTTGTAATGCTGACGGTACTCACCCTCTAACGCAAGCCCTTGTTCAATCCAGCCCACATCCAGCTCAATAGCATGATCCTCAAATTGCAGTTCACGGCGACGATTTTCAAGTTTCCGTCTTTCTTCATTTGATAAATTTGCTTTTAAAAGCTGATTCTGAATCCGGTCGTATTCCGGCAATAAACGCTCAAGCAACTCACGGGTTACCGGAATTTGTTTCTTCTTCATCAATTTGTAAAAGGACAGCAATGCTTTTCGGAAATGTTCCTGAGTATTCGGCCCAAACTTCGCCAAATGAATCGAATCCGGACGGTCCACAATCTCCGCATAAAGACCGACATCTTGCTGATCAAACTTTTTAAGCGATGTTGCAAGACCGTTCAAAGACGCGCGCGTCTGGCGTACCAGCTCCATCACTTCTAAACGTTTCTGCTCATTTATGCCGGCAATTTTTGCATGCTTTAGCTCTTCGCTTGTCATCAAAAACCAAGCGGCATGCACAGGCGTACCTGTTTGCGCCGCTAATTGCTGAGCCAAACTTTTCACTAATTGATACGCTTGATTATCCGCAAGCTTCACATTGTCTTTTTGATTCTCAGACACATTTTCAAGGAATTGATCCACTGCCGCCCAATCGCTTGTCTGAATTACCTGCTGCAACGCAGGATCGCGTGCCGCAAGCTCGGCCAGTCCGGGTAAGTCAATTTCAGCGGTCGCTAAAGTACCTTTTCCGCCGCCATGCTGAACATGCTCACGAATTCGCGCCTGCACGCGTTTTTCCATCTCCTCTTTAGTGCTTCCACGGTAGTCTGTCTCAACCTCTTTGCGAAGCTGGGATTCAGTTAATTCACTGATCCAATTCTTATACTTAAACTTCGCCTCGGCACCTTCGGCCGTTCGAACCACCACGCGCAATAATGCCGAGCGCAAGCCGTCCATCCATGCTTCAGCCTGTGTATTCGTACTGATCGTATGAACCTCGCCCAAAGCCTGCGCGATCGCCTGATGCACCATCACCGGAACATCCACCTGCGCACCCGTCAATGCCTGATCATTCGCGTCTGTTTTCATCACTCCGTTTGCCTGCAGTGATGTATCCGCTTCGTCCATAATCACGCGCGTGTCTTTCCCAAAAACTTTCTCGTGTAATGCCATCAGTTTATTGCGCTTGGATTTTTCCTGTTCAAGTAAAGGGTCAATGATGTTAACGTCTTTCGTGTTCATTTGTTTTTCAAGCCGCGCGCGTAAGACATCATCCGTTTGATTAATGCGCGCATCATTCAACAAAAAGTCCATCGCGGTTTGTTCCGCTAAAATTACATCACTTCCAAGCAGCCGATCTATTGCGGATTCTGCCGCGTCTTCTTTAGACTTTTGAGATTCGCTCGCGCCGGCTGAATTTTGCATTGCCGTCAAAACATCTTCCGTTAAAAAATCGACTTTAATACCAAGGCTCTCAAAAAAATCAACCAAATCATTTTTCTTGTAAACGCCATGGGCCTCGTCATACAGCACTTTGCTGTGCAAAGACATAATCACAGTTTTAGAGGGTGCGATCTTGCCTTCAAAATTAGTTCGGAAATCATCATTTTTTGACATTTCCCGGGCCACTTGAATAGAAATTGCTTCTGCCAAAACTGAAATTACGTCGTTTTTACCGCCGCCCGCGGTCACCAAATGAAACATATTCTTGGGATTAAGCGCCATATTCAAAATAACATCCACCTGCTCAATGCTGAAACGCTCTCCCGCGTCAAATCCACGGGAAACATAAAATTGATCCAAAGTTTGATTGATAATTTCGGCCAATCGAACCTGCTGAGTATTATCGGAGTCTTGCGCCTTAACACGCCGCACTTCGAACTGCTTAGTTTCAATTTCACCTTTATCTTTATTCCATTTAGACTGATTCACGGTCATCAAACCATAATCAAGTCCCGCCGCTTCAAGCATTTCGCGAACATTCCCGTTCACGCGCTGGCTCTTATCATCCAGAATTGATTTAAATGCGGCCACAGCCAAAACCCCAGAAGACCGGTCTATCTCGCGCTGTGTGCGCTCTGCTTTTTTCTCAGCACCCGTTCCTTCAGATTCGTTTGCAGTGGTGCGAGTGCTCTTCACATCAGCCAACTGGACGCGAAGCGCGTTCAAGCGATCTGCTAATTGACGGCGCGTGCGCGGATCCGTTTCGGTCATGATCATGACCTGAATAATTTGAATCATGACTTCAAGTTGAACTTCATCAAAATTTGTGAGCGGTGCGGTTAGCAAATTAAACAAACCGGTCATTTGGGGAATGGAATAAAGCGCATAATCCGCCGCGCTGTGAATCGCAAAACCCGCGGCACTGCGCAATTCAGAGTAAGGATTTGATTCATCCGTCTGAGTTTTCGTTATTCTCAACTGTGTATCCCGTAAAATAACGCGTAACGCCACTTGCTCAAGCTGACTGTAAGCAGCCAATGGATTCGCGGCCAGCGCAGCGGCAACCGCGGCCTGATAAAGCAGTTCCTGTGAAAAAGCCGCTTCACGAATGGCCGGTGTGAGTTCAATCGGAGCAGCGCTTTCGCCCGTTGCCTGACGCAAACTCTCTAGCGTCATTACCGCCCCATAGACAGATTTACCGTCAACCAATTCCGACTGATGATAAGAACGAACCTTCTTGATTTCAGAGCCTTCCTGAATCTCAATAAAACCATCCGCCGTGATTGCGCCTTCCACCATCAAAATGATGCGGTCCGGAGCCTGAAGTTGATTCGCTTTCATCGACTCAATCGACTGATCAAGCAAGGCGATCATTTCTTTTGTAATACCAAACTTAGAGTATTCGGCTTCCGAAACAACACCGCGAATACCAGCGTCCGTACCAAATATCTGCAGTTCATAACCCTTATCCGTGCGGGCATAAACTAAACGACGAACTGATTGTAAGCTTTCAAAATGAGTCGTGATGGAATCTTTGAGGACGGTTGTATAGCGGCCCGCCTGATCAACGGCGCGAGCACCTGTAAAAACATTTTCGGCACCGTACATTCCTTTTTGCGCCATTACCATCAATCCATTCAACGCGCGGCGAATTCCTGAGACCTGATAAGTCAATGCGGATGCCTGATAAAGAATAGCGGGAAGAGTCGTGGAATCATCAGAGGTTGACTTAAATTCCGCAAGTGTGCCTTCAGCGTGGCGCAATGCCTCCTGGAAAGGCGCCAATTGCGCAAGCGCCACATCGGTATCCGAGGCCAAAGCTCCGAAACGAACCACCGCGGTTGCCTCCGCATTGCGCGCTTCAGCCATCTGCATCTCAAGTCGATTAATCCGCGCTGCTTTAATGGTGTTGATATAGTTCCGGGCTTGAGCTGCCGTCATGGATTGAATCGCTTCAAACTTAGCAAAGCCCATTAAAACATCCATTGCTGATGACCGACCGCTGATCCGGTTTATTTCAGTCAGAGGAATCGATGCCAAAATAATTTCTACGAGCTGAGCCTCGGAAACACCAAGAATCATTCGATTTTGAATATCAGACATCAACCTAAAAATTGGTTCGCCCCAGGGCTTTTCGCTGCGGGTGCCATAACGCAAAATTTCGTCGATAGATAATCCGCCAAAAACCGAATGCAGCATCTGCCGTGAGCTAATTCCGTGACGTGCCGCAACATCGAGCGCTGTGTGGTCAGCTTCAAAAGCTTCGCGATCCACCTGAATCCCGAGATTAACGCGTAAATTAGCGGTAAAATGATTCACCGCGGA
This sequence comes from Candidatus Multiplicimicrobium inquinatum, assembly GCA_002344825.1. Classification (GTDB taxonomy): domain Bacteria; phylum Omnitrophota; class Omnitrophia; order Omnitrophales; family Aquincolibacteriaceae; genus Multiplicimicrobium; species Multiplicimicrobium inquinatum. The sequence goes on from DDUN01000054.1 coordinate 42,684, forward strand.
GCCGCTTGCGCCAAGCGCCAAAACCACATCCATGATTGATAGATTAAGCGCTACGATGACCTGGTTGACATTGGACGCAATCGCCGCGGTCATGACGGAATCAAAATTATCAACAAAGTGATTTGACGCGCCCGGTTGCAGAATACCCATCAATTCAAGTCTTTGCGCGTCATTTAAATCTCGATAATTCAAAACATATTGAATAATATCTTCCGCTGACTTTCCTGTTTGACTCAGCAGCTTCTGCAGCAGTGCCGAACCGCTTGTTTGAAAAACTGTCGCCAAATCTGCAAGGTGCGCTGAAATTCGAACAGGAACTCCGTTTCCGCCCCAAAACTCAAGCGATTCAATATCCGCCCGGTTTAAAAACTGAGAGACGGAGATGTTCGCCGCCTGCGCTGCCTGCGCCACCGTCACCGTTTCTAAAAGAGATTGAACCGATCCTCCTGCGGCAAGCACCAATAAGAGCGCGTTTTGACGATCAAGTTGCAAGGATTGACCGCCGACCTGAAACTCAAATGCTGCCAATCGTCCGGACTCCGTCGAAGGATCAGCAGATTGAATCGCCCGCATTAATTTGCTGCGGTCAATTTGCATAAAATCAGCGCCTGATAAATTAAGATTGGAAGCCTCTAACCGCGCCCGCGCCGCGTTAATCAATGATGCTCCCATTTCACCGACATTGGCATTACGATCCGCAATTTGAATTCCGTGAAAATCCGCGATAGAAAGAAGCAACGTCCTCTGCTGATCCGTAGTCAGGGCGAGTGAAGATTGCATCATGTTTTCGATTCCGATTCCCGCCGTGAGGCCTAATTGCCAAAGCAACATGTCTCCCGTACCGAAAGCTTCGTCGACACCCACACCCATCATCGCTGATAATTGCTGTAAGTCAGTTTCCTGCGCAATAACCACTTCACCCCAAGTCCAGGTGTCAAGGCCAACCGTTTTCGAAAAAGCAGACTCGGAAGCAAACGAAGCTTGCATCGCCGCAATTGTTGCCTGTCGCGCTTTGAGCTGCTGGTAAACCTCAGTCGAAGGCATCGTCGGCGTTACGCCGGTGATGATGTCAACCGAACCCAGGAAGGCAATCGCCGCCGCTCCCTGCGTGCCGTTCATAAAATCAGCAAACCCCTCAGGAGAATTAAGCGCGCCGCTGAGCGCGGGAGCAAATGCCAGCCCCTGCTGTAAACGATCATAGACATCAAGCAAAAGCGTGTCATTCGTAATGCCAAGACGCGACATGACCGCGTCAGTAATTCCGGCAGCCTGAAAATCAAGCGATGAGCGGGCATCGCCCAAGGTAATTCCGGCGCGCGCGGCAACATGCAAACTGGATTGACCAAGGGCACGGGCGGTATCCGAAAGAGCCGTCACGCCGCTGATGCTGACGGGGCCGCCGGGCGTCGTGAACTCCGCCAAATAATCACCTAAAGGCAATAACATACGTTGAATTTGTCCGGCAAGCGCAGCTGCGGTTAGACCATGTAATTGTTGGCCGCCGGGCGTTTCGTCGCTAAGCCCCTTAGTGAGAAGCGATGCCAAAGCGAATGAGAATGACGTCACCGTCATACTGTAAACACTCTTAAAGATCGGCTCGATAATGGTTTCCTCATAAACCGAAGCCGACATTTTTACAATTAATTCACGGTCAATTACTCCCGTTAAACTTAAGCCGGTTTTTGATAAAACTGAATCCAGGGATCGGAAATGGGTTTTTAAAAATTTGTTAAAGCTTGCTTCAAATCGTCCTAATGTTCCGAGCATCGTCTGCGCAAACCTTTCCATTAAAGGTGAGGCTATGTAAAACACACTCGCGGTTGCAAAAGCCATGCTCACACCATGCGGAGTTAAAACACCCCCTTCAAATCCATAACCGCGTAAAAAGTCATCGCGATAAATTTGATAAGCATTTTTCCAAACTAACCGGCCGTCCTCGCCAACTTTATTCTCCTGAATATCATTACCATGCTCATCTTTCATCGCGCGGCCAAACGCGTCTTTTGCTAATTGTTTTTCATAGACCGAGAAACCCAATGCGCCAAATAATTGATCCATCACCGAATCAGTCTTGTTATTCACGTTCGTCACACTCTGCATAAGCCCAAACGGTGCCAAGTAAAGATTGAACTTTGCAATCCGGAAAAACTCATTCAGCATTCCGGAGCCACTCCCCATCAAAATCTTGTAGCTCAAAATCGATTCAGTACCAAAAAAACTGCGGATACCGTTTACTTCACCGAGCCATGCATGCTGCGCGATGCCCGCGCGGGTGATCAGGGTCGGAACCGTATTTCCCGCGAGCGTCAATTCGCGTCCCGCTGTCACTGTTTCTATTTGATTTACACTGTTTAAAATCTGAATTTCACCCGCGCCAAACACATTTTTAACTTTGTTGATTAGTTTGGCGCGCAATGCGCCGAATTCGAGCTTGTCTCCCGCGCGGCTTGCAACAAAATTTCGTATTGTGTTCAATTTTTCATTTGAAACGTTAAAATCTTTTTTGAAGGATAAGCGGAGCTTCATTTCCTGAATTCGGGCTGTGCGCACCATTTGCTCGCCTGACTTAACCCACTTTTCATTTTTAAAGCTTCGACCCAATGACGCTTTAAAACTTCCTAGTGCCTTGGAGCCCCATTCGGAGCCCTGTGCCATCCAGCGTGCGGCATAGTAAAAACCACTGCCCATTTTATTGAGTAAAAAGCCGGTGAAACGATGCGCTGACGTTGTCTGCAATAAAAGGGCTTGTCCGGATCTGAAGCCGCCGGCAAGGCTGTGCCAAACAACACCCGCAGCTTTTCCTGCACCCATCCAGGACCAAGACTCAGCACCGCGCAATGCCTTGACAGCATCCCAATGTGCCGCCGCTTTCGTGGCAACACGAAGCTCAGCGGAAACTTCTAAGCTCGCGGCCCCTTTAAAAGTTTTTGATAAGACATTTGAAAATCGGGATGCCCAGCTGACTCCGCGGGTAAGCAACTTGGTTCCAAGCACAAGAGATCCTGCGAAAAGCGCGTAACGCCAGGAATAAATTGTTTCAGCTTTTTCACTCACGTCCATACCTAAAAGAGCACGCAATAAGTTGACACTTGTTCCGCCGTTTTCCATATCTATTAACCAAGCCGCCCCATGATTGCCTGTTAGTGTATCAATAAAAATTGCGCTCAATCCGATTCCGCCCGCGGTTAAAAATCCGCGGCTTAGCAATAAGCCCGGTCCCTGTAATGCCAAAAATCCGACAACAGTTACCTGACTAAACAACTGAGAAATTTTTGCGCTAAGCGCATCGCCGGTAATTGCATGCACAACCCCGCTGGCAAGCGCAATTCCGGCCGAAGTATAGGTGACTGCTGTGATTCCCTTTTGAATTCCAAACCCCGCAACACGGGTCGGTAGAGCTGATTTTGTTAAAGCAACTTCAGGACGGAAAAGCCGCAAAGTCGTACCGGTGGCGAAACCAATCGCGGCACTGACACTGAGCTCACCCGCAACCGCTCTCCAATTTTGAGCCGATAAGCCATTGCGGCCGATTCCATAAAAGGTATCAAAACTGCCGAATGACACCACGCGGAAAAGTGAAACAATCGGCGCGGGAATATCTTTTAACTCACGATCCAAGGCACCCAAGCTCAGACCAGTCCCGGCTCCGATTGTCAGACCGGTCAAGCTGGTGTAAGCACCTGTGCGGGCAGCAGTCATCACCATTGCGCGTGTTAACGTAAGGCTTGTCAATCCCATGAATGGCAAGGTCGCAAGGACAGGGGCCATTTGCATCGCAAATTCACCGCCGCCGGAAACGCCCCAGAGACCAGACTCTTGTCCGAAATAATAAGCGCCCGCGCCATACGCCAAAACCGACGCGCCAATCATTCCGCCCAAAGCAAACTTTGCGCCTAACGTGGCAACGACTCCTGTGGCCGTGCCGCCTGAAAAATAAATAACGAGTCCGGCCACCACCACAGCACCGGCAATAATACCGACCTGAGCCGCCTGCTGTCCCAATGATAATTCGCCAAAGGTCACATAATGCTGGTAAAGCAGTTCAGTGCGTTCATATCGACCTTCGGTATCAAAATAATCAATTGCATGAACAATATTGCGATCGGCCGCGATTTGCTGCTCGACTGCATACAGGTAATTGCTGGAGTCATAAGTGAAAGTACGGTTGCTGAAATCATTGTCATTCAGCTGATTGAGGTGCGTAATTTGGCCGTGTTCATTAAATGTAATCGTGAATTTTTCATTGCCGCCACCCCAAAGACTCAAGTCTTTTGTGTGCTCTCCCGCAGTCGGCATTACGGTCCATTTCTCTTGCAAGAAACCCTTGTCAAACCAATAGTACTTCTCCGAACGATTCGCGGCGTTGGTTGAGATGACCATTTCGGAAATTATGACATTGCCGTTATCAATTATTGAGCCGCTGATATGTTCTTTGAGATAACCATTCTGATAGTCCATGCGAACTGTTTCATCGAAAGGACGCAATGAATAAAGGGCAAACCCTGCTTGTGGGTTTCCGGCAAGCACAAACCAAGTTCGGCCCAAATCCGAGAAAAAGAGCTGGTCACCCGTATAGAAATTTCCGGTTTGACTAATCCATGCGGATTGTAATGTTCCGTCTTCAAACCATTGACGGTTTAAAGTTTTGTCGCGAACAATATAATGTGAAAGGTACCCTCCGGGTCCCCCCACTCCCGCTGACGCCCCGCTAACCCATTTAGCTTCTGTTTTTGTGCTCCAATTCTCAACATAATTATGATTGCCAATGGTAATTTTTTCTTCGAATCCGTCATCGTAGTTGGTTTTCTCATAAATCGGTCTGAAGCTTCCGTTCGCATCAAAGTTAAACATCAAATCAAGCCGCTGTCCGCTCTCAGACCGCAAACTTGTCACAAAGGCATTATTGATTTCAGCGGTGCTCCAATCGGCGGGCAGCGCTGACCCCGTTGTGCCGGCAACAACGGATTGGCTTAGTTCATTAAAGTAATTACCCGCGCGCCCAAGCTGAGCCTTAAAAGCATCATGCGTTATGCTTGAAGTCATTTTGGGAATTTCAAAAATACCGCCATCTCCCTCAAGCGCAACTACTTTCTGTTTCTTGTCCGCCGTGTAATGAATATCAAAAACTCGACCAAAGCTGCCTACGTCATGCGCGCGCAATGCCAGTGTGTCCGTGATGACTGATAACACTTGCTTCGCATTCAGCGTATTCAGCGCATCCATGTCAGTCGATCCGGAATAAATTCCTTTAAACGATGCCACCAGAGAATAACCCGCACCGCTTTCATTGAGGAATAGTCGTAAGCCCTGCTCAGGGTACTTACTCGATTCCGGTCCGGCAAATTGGACATAGACGCCGGATTTACCGTTCAAATTAATTTGCTCGCTGACAGAACCGCCATTTTCCAATTTAAAACCATGATTGCTTTCGCGAGCGTCAAGCAATGTTCCGTTCGTATCACGGTCAACAAACTGATCAGGCTTCCACCCCATCTGATGCGCAAGGTACGTTGATCCGTTAGCCTCAATCTGAAAAACACCGGCCACTTTCTGTAAACGACTGATCGTATAGGCATCCGTTTTTAAATAGGTTAGTGCCGACCAGCCATTTGTATTTAAATCGAGTCCATTGAATGCAGCCACCACCGAACGATCTCCGCTTGCGGCCGCTTCCGATAAATAAATCTGGGTGCGTCCGGAAGCATTCATCAGCATTCGATCCGCAGAGGTTGATATTCCGAGCTCATTTCCGTTAATCTCAAGCGCACCGTCTTTGCCCTGACCATAAAGCGGGGTTTTTTTATTGAGTTGTTCTTCACGTAACCGTGCTTGAGCCTGTGTGGCCGAGTTATTTTGCAGATAAAGTGCATTGCCATTTAAGTCAAAGCCGCCAATCCATTGACCTTTTTGAGTCAACGCATAGAAGACGCCGTCATTGAAATTTTGACCGTTCGCGGTTTTAAGCAGAACACTGTACTCGCCATCATGCACGGCCAACCACATACCATTGATATTGATACCGGTTAATGTTTCGCCTTGAAAATAATGCGTTTCAACCGAATCACCTGACCGGTATTGATAAACCGCATCCGCATACAGGTTCACCGGACCTTTCGCTCCCAACGCGCTATGGGCAAAGCTTGCCGTGCCATGTGTCTTGGCATCATAAGTTTGTCTTTCAACCGTGGAGAGGTACGCCACTGCATTACCGGATGCATCCTGCAAAACCCGTAAAGTATTCGTTGCGTTCGGACGCAAAAAACCGCCGTAAGTTCCGACACCCTCAAGCGTGTAATCCACCATCAGCCATTGCATCGAAGCAACACGATCAAGACTTCCGAAAGCCTGCCCCATCAACTGCGTATGATCCTGATTCACAAATAGGCGCATATCCGAACTGCCGTCATTCGATTGAGCATACAGCACTTCGGTACCGGTCTTATAGCTTACAAACCCGTCGATAACACTTCCAAAAGGAGATGTTTCAAACGGTTTGAATTTCATCGCATGATTCGCCGCATGCGCGCTTTGCGTCTCGAAAGCGCTGTAATTTAGCTTGCCGGCTTCGGTTAATTCTGCGGTCAGCTTTCCGGTCGCAGAATCACGGCGCAGCAAAGCCTGCGCGATTCCACCGGTCTGATCAAACATCGGTGTGAATGAAAAGTAAGCGCCTTGATTACCGTAAAATTCAATGAACTCATGAATACGAACAAGACTTGACGGCGTATTGACCGTCAGCTCGTGGATATTGATATGCCGATCTTTCGCACCGGACGCGGTTAAAACTTGTCGGCCTTCGCCGTCGAACACAAGCGCGACATTCACTAGTTTTCCGTCATCACCGTAAGCGCTTCCCTGGACAATTTTACGCTCAACCTTAGAACGCTCAGCTTCAGTGGCGGGATCAAGAGGTCTTCCCGAAGGATTGTAATTTTTTTCGATCCATGAACTGACGCGTGTTAAATCAAACCGTTGTCCTGGGTAATTTGCTGAAATGGCATGACCGAAGACATCATAGCCCACCAAAACATTCACCCCTCCGCGGCCCGGAGAAAAACGAGTCCCCGCCACGTCATAAATAAAATCAAAACTCTTAATTCCTGCTGCGCCGAGCAAATCACTATACCCATAAACTTCACCGCGGCTCGTATCAGTGCTGGTTCCAACCACTTCATTTTTCGCGTTAAAATAGACAAGTTTTTTCTGACCATTCGCGTCTCGAATTCCTATGGCGCGGGAAATATCCGTATCGACCTGATAAAAGTTTTTAAGCTCTGATTTTGTCCGTTCGGCAAAACCGGTTTCTATTCCGCGAACTCCGTCCGCTCCAAGCATATGGGAAAATGCTCCGTCGCGGCCATATACCAACAAACCCTGCGTATGCGCGATCATCGGCGTCATCATGAGCGTGAATCCATCATGGCTGTATCGCAAGTAATCAAGCGCGTTGCCTTCACCAAAACGAAAAACGGCAAGCTCCTGACCGGTTAAATTAAATCTTAAATCGTAATAACCGGCATCTTCTTCACGTCCTAACTTAACGGAAACCTGATAGTCACGATCAAAGGATTTTCCAGCCGCATCAAGCAATGTTAGCTTTGATTCGGCATGATACTCCGCAGCATTAAATTTTCCGTCTTTACCCAATCCCCCCATCAGTGAGCCGGACGATGCGTCTGTCACTAAATAATGCCCAAAATCCTGCAGCTGCATCGCTGCTTGTGCCTGCGAATACATCAATCCACTTTCAACATACATCAAGCTCAACAAACCACCCGTGTTTTGTCCCAAACTATCCGCTGTAAATAAGGTGGGGCTCTTAATCCAATCTTCATCCTTCATCGTCATCACACCAACCAGTTCACGGCCATTCATCACATAACCATAATGATTTCCATCCGCTCCGGTAATATCAAGAAAGTCACTGTGCGAAACATAGCTGTCACCGCCTGCTGTTTTCACCAAGGTTGTCCGCCTTTCATTTTGCTGCGGCGTGACAAGCGCTCCTTTTGAATTCATGAATCCGAGAACTCCGGTATGGTCACTTATTTGATAAATTCCTGCGCCCCCTCCGAAACGATCCGCAGCATACTGCACTCCGTCTAATTGCATAAACAAAGCCTGATGCCACCCCTGATTTACCAATGCAGGCAAAGCATTTTGCGTGATTGATAGCCAATTACTTTGATAAGACTCTGCGCTCCATAAATCAAATTGAACCGCCCCCATAGCCTGGCCTGACTGGTTAAGATAAAGCGCGACTCCGATGGATTCTCCGGCTTCATTACGACTTGAAAGCATCGCAAGTTTTTCATAGCTGAATACTTTGATTCCGTTTACTGTTTGAACATTCACCTTACCGCCGGTTAAAACTGCGCCTGCCTGCAAGTTGTCAGCATCCAAAAATTTCTGGGTTTGAACATTCAAGAACCCGCCGGAGTGAAAATAGCCAAAGACAGAATCACCCATTGTCACACTATGAATATTTGAATCGAAATTCATGCGCTCCATTAAATAAACCGCGCCGGTGGCAGCATCACGAGCCGAAAGCGAAATAATGGAAGTTCTTTCACTTAAGCTTCCCTGCACGTTCGCTACAAGTGCCTGATTTCCGTCAACAGTTTTGAAATAGAAACGCTGCGTGAGATCGACTCCTTTGCTCGACTTATAAGAGTCACTTACAAGCACGCGATCCGCGCTAAACGGAAGCTGCTTTCCATTCATATCTAAACTTGAGGAAGGAATTATGTTTTGCGATAAAGATTGCCAGCGCATCGCGCTATTGGTCAAGAAACTGTATCCGCCAAGCACCTGCGTCATATCGGAGTTGTAGATGCCCAGCCAGCTGCCGTTGCTGCGCACAGAAACGTCGCCGAGGTTCAAGTATCCAATCGAAGCCGGATTTGCCGAATCTCCAAATCCCCAACCAACAACAGCACCAGCCGTACCCTCAGTAATTAAATAAGCGCCCGATTTTTTTGCGGTGCTGGCGTAAACATAATAGGATTCCGGATTCAGAGAGAGTGCGGTGTGAGTTGTTTTCCCGTCTTGATAGTATTCAACCGTTTTATTAACCGGGCTATAGAGACCGATTAAATTCAGGGTCAACCCTTTATAACTAATATTGACCGCAAGGCCGGTTACAGGATCACGCGTAATCGCAAATCCAAGCTTTGCGGCCGTTTCGTCATAAGTCTTAATTTGTGCGTTAATCAGCGCCGTTTCATTGGCTTTTTCGATAGAGCCAACCGCTTCAGTCGAGGCTAAAAGCCCTTCAGGCTGCCCCAAATCTTTGGCTGTGCCTTTTGCTTTTAGTTCCGTCGGCCTCGGATTTTTAAGCGCCGCTGCCATTTTCTCTAACTCGAGTTGCGCGCGCAGAGCCGCTAATTTATCCGCATCAATGAATTGTCCTACGGCGAGACCGTTTTTGAAAATGCCGTAATTTCCGTCCCTGCCCTGGATGGTGTAGCCTAAGGTTGTGGTTCCCATAACAAGAGCGCCGCTTTGAACGACATGCAAAAGTTTATTTGCTTCCCCGAAGAAAATGGTTGTGCCTCCGCCGGTAAGCACAAAATCAGCGGGAAGGAAAGAACCGATCGCGATTTCATTCAAGTTTTTGTCTACGGCCACACCGCTAGGCAGCGGCACATTATAATCGGCAGCGTTATCATCGCGTTGTAATGCCTGCTTAACTGTCGTCGCGCCTTCTTTAGGAATATCCAGTTCAAATCCGCCGATGATCCGGCCTTCGGAATTTTTTATCGCCAGAATGCCCTCAAAAACCATTTCAGCCGAAACATTGGTCAAACGCTGGTTAAGGTTAAATAAAGCATACGCTGTGTCAACGCGGCCTAACGACATGGCAGCCTGAGTCATAAAGCGGCCGAGATCACCCATCACGGCATTGCCGCCAATGAAAGCGTGCATCTCGCTGAGGCGATCAACCTGAACGCCCTCAAAATTAGCGTTTCCTGTCCATATGGTTTCTAAGCGAAAATCGCTCGAGCGGAAAATATCTCCTTTTGAATCAGCAACTACCAATTCACCATGATCGAGCATAGCAACGCGGCCGCCACTGTAATAAACAGCAGCGATCATGCGGTCGCCTTTGTACAGCGCTTGATTAAACGCCACTAAATGAAGCGACTGTCCGGCCTGCAGAATGGTTCCATAAAGCGGATTGCTTTCCGACATACCCAAGACGACACTCTGAAGAATGCGGTCGCCTCCCAACGCGCGAATAGCATCATTGCCGTTTGAAAGCGCGGCTACTTTGGTTCCAAAATTAACAGTGTGCAATATGCCGTCAACGGCGTAAACAAGACTTTTGCCGTCAGCCACACCGACAAATTCTTTTCTATTAGTTGCGGCATCGGGTGCGACATAGAACACATCTTTTTGATGTTGGATGTTTGAAACGGCGCCCGAAGCACTGATATCGCCCCAGAAAATAGATTGATTGAACCACCCTTGAAGTCCCAGTGATCCGGCAGCACCGATTGAAAAACTGCGTAAGAGCTGTAATTGAAGATCTATGCCCTGACTGCCGACTGATTTGCCGTCAATTTTTACGATCATCTCCATGATTCCCGACGCCGATTTCATTTCACCTTTGATATTAGCCAGCATTTTCTGAACATTTTGCGACATGTTCGTGCCTTCGATGAGCCGCGCCTCTTCTTTCGATATGTTATGCGTTTTTTCTCCGTCGAAAACTTTAAGACTATCGCCTGAGCGTACCGCCACAAACTCATTGATTACTTTTCCGGTTGTTCCATCCATATAGCCGGGCTGAAAGACAACGTTTTCAATGAAGCGGTCACCGTTGAAAATAGCTTGTTTGTAATTAATCAATCCATGGTTCATCGCGACACCCAGCATCGCGTCTTCGAGCGCCGGCTGTCCCATTAAAGTTGTAATGCGCATTTCATTAATACGGTCGCCACCGCGGGAATTGACAAACTGCATCGATTGCGCCGAAACATCTTTCCTTGTCACGGCTTCCATGTTCATCGCGATGCCGCCCTCTTTGGAGGATAAATACAGACCTTTATGAGGCTTTTCAGCTTCAGCCAGGTTGATGTAGTAAGAAATAGCGGCACCATCCGCATTTTGCGCAATGCCGACATAACCAAAAATCTCGGTTTGTGACCCTTGCTTATAAATCTGAAGCGGACCGAGAATATTGGAAGCTCCGCCTAAAATTTCTCCGAACATACTCAGCTTGTTCAAGCCGGCGTTTGAATACAAGAGACCTGTTTCGCTCATGTATGCGGCATAAGTCTCCATAGCCTTAAACGCGCTCGCCATATCTTGGGTATTTATTTTTGAAGCAATGTCACGCACGACCGTCGTTTCCGCGATGCTTTGCCCATAAGTCGGCAGATTGGTACTCCACATCAAATTAGCGCCGTCGGAAGTTTGCAAAGGCATTTCGATAATATCGATTCCCATTCCTTTAAGCGCGTCTGTAAATGAGGCAAAATACTCAGCCGCGGCACCGACGGGTTTAAACAATTTTAAGTTCATTCCGCCCATACTAAAAATACTGTCGCTCCAGCCCGAAGCCATTTGCGCGAGCTGAGAAGCAAACGCGGCGGCGCCATTAGACGCATACTCTTTTCCGTTCGGGCTCACTTTGATATCAAATAAGTTGAAGCTGCGCGCAAGCTGACGGGCTTCACTCACACGGTCGAGGGCAAAACCAGCAAGCATGGCCCCCGCGTTTCCTTGAACCTGTTTGCTGTTCAGGCTAACGCTGAAACCCCATTGCATTTGTCCGGCCATGCCGCGCAATGTGACATCCGAAACACGTAATAGAAGAGAACCGTCTTTTTGATAGATCAGGCTGAGATCCGCAAATGAATCGCCGTTCTTCTCAAAAATACGGATTCCAAAAGCGCCCTGGCCCACTTTTTCAGCTTCGGAAGCAGTGCCCGATTCACCGGTTTGCATATCGTTGAAGAGCCAGCCCATGAAGCCTTGTACGCCTTCTTTGCTGTTAAAGTTAAAACCTTTCGCGGCTTCTTGCGCGCGGTTAATTTGTCCGAACGCGCCTTTGACTCCGTCCGCATTCGCGGCAAAAGATCCGTGAAACTCCGCTTTGCTTCCGCCCGCGCCGCTTAATGAAACACGATCATAGGAACCCATGTAAGTTCCGAGCTCAGAATTATAGTCAAGATTAAACGTTCCGAACGGAGTGCTCTTATTGAAGAAAAACTGAAAAGAGAGATTTTCCATCGTCAAATTTTTAAACAAGCTGTCGACAACGTTCTGCATAAAGATCTGCATGTCCGCCAAATTGCTTAAATTAAGACCGGCAGCAAGATTGTTTTCTATAAATTGAAACTGGCGCATCGCCTCAGCAAAATCACTGCCCTTGATTTTTCCGCTAAACTTGACGGCACCGCTGGCGCCGCGAACCTCAAAGTCCTGAAGAGCGATTTGCCAAGCCGAAGTCTTGGTGTCTTTAGAATAATGAACCGTACCGAGCTTTTCACCATCCGTACGGTAAAGCCCGATGGCGAATTCCTGCAGGTTATTTCTGATCGCAATATTTAGCACACCGGAGAAAAATTGATTGAGCGTGTCTAAATTACCCGCAGCGTTATAAAGCAGAGCGTCTTTACCGTAAGTCGCGGCAAGCTCATAAATTTCTTTCATGGCGGCAAGCACGTTTTCGCCGGTGGCGCCGCGCAGCATCAAATCAAACCGGCCGAATTCACCCTGAATAAAGGTGTTAAGCGTCACATCGTTTGCGCGGATCTTCAGGTCGAATGTCAGCGTGACTTTATCGTTAATGCGCATTTGCAGATTTTTAACAGTGATTTCACCGCTGAAAAGGTTTTGATTGTTTCTGACGAGCTCCTGCAAATCCGCCGTAAAGTTTTTAAGCACGCCAAAATCTTTCATATCGGAATTCGCATATTTCGCCATCACATCGCCGATCATGCGCATTCCGTTCAGGGCGTTCTCCATATTGGTCGAAAGCGACCCGATGCGGATACCGTCTTTGAAATCAAATTCATAAGCGACACTCGTGGCCGTAATTGTAAAATCAACATTGGTAAATGTTCCCCACTCAGTTCCGGTGAGAGTTAATTTATCCAGTTTGAAACTGACGCTGCGGACATCCGAGCGGTTTTGCAGCATCGACTGAATTGTGTCGCCGAAGGAAGTTAAGTGGTTTTCGTTATAAACATTGAATTGCCCGCTATAAAGCGAATCCATTTTACTCATCACGCTGCTCATGAACTGACGCGCGGCAGCTTCACTCACGGCATCCACCTTGGTATTAAACCGATTGCCCAACCCGTCGATCACTTCAACATCAAATTGTTCAAAAGTTCCGCCGGCCTCGATATAACCTTTGTAGCCGACATCGGTAAAATATTTATCCGCTTCAAAAGACGGAATATCCTGTGCGCCGAGCCCCACAACCCGCGCGGCAAAACTCATGGCCTCCGCGCTAAAGTCTTTTAACGGTGCGAAAATAAGCGTGTCACCCTGTTTGTTGCGCATCGCAAGCCCATGGGTCAGATCATTGTTTCCATCCAGCATGACTTTGTAATTTCCGACAAGAAATTTATCAAAGTAAATGGAGTTAAAAATATCCATCTCCGTACGGTCAAATGTCAACATAACGGAAGCAACCTTTTCGCGGTTACGGCTCATTGACGCGCCAATCGTTATGCCGCGCTGAAAGGCACCTTCGAGAGAGTTGGCTATCATGCTGCCTAGCGGCGCAAGCTGCTGAGCTATTGCCGGATCCAACCCCAGTCGGGTTAATCCGGCCGCGAGCATTTCAGTGCGGAAATTATTAATCATGTATTGGCTTGAGCTATTTAAAGTATCCGCCGACATTCTCGCAAGGCTAAGCTCGTGGAGCCCGAACGCGCTGCCTGCAATCGATGTTAAAAAACCGCGCAGGGCGCCGTTAACCGCATTTGCTAAGATTGGGTTTTTAATTCCTGCTTTTTCAATAATCCTGTTCACAATTTCGGGAATAACCACATCCGTAACAATTCGATAAAATACAAGTGATAGCTTTTGGTCAAAAGTCATACCCATGATTAAATTTTGATTTTGAGGAGTTACCAAGTCTCCGGCAAGCAAGCTGGAGTATTTCGGATCATTTAAGTTGTTCGGAGTTAGCGGGGAGGAGTGCCCTGCCAATGATTTTGATAAAGCGCCCGCGACGGCGGAAAACGCGGCTGCGGCGAAAGACATTAATGCCACTTGTCCCCAATTGACCGAGCCGGTCGCAAGGTAACTGACTGTGGCATTGACTGCCAGACCGATAACACCGTTAACAATGGTTGTTGCTATCAGCCCCATAAATCCGGATTGTCCATAAGAGGCAAAAAGATTTCCCAGAGTCTTTGAAATTCCTCCTAAAACGTTTCCAATCGCGTTGGAAACAATTTCACCAATCGGAACAAAAGCCTGAATAAGTGAAACACCGAATGAGACCAAAGCGGCACTGAAGCTTCCGGTTTGAACATAAACGTTAACCGCGTTCAACGCGCCAACAACAACAGCGGCAATAGTCGTCTGTAACGCGGTCCAGCCGGCCCAGAGACCCAATGTCGCACCGCCGGTAAAAACGGCCAACACAATCGCAAGAACCTGAATAATAATTCCAAAAGCTTTTGCAAAGCCGCTCTGTTTCGCCTGCTGGTAAGTGTAGGAAGCACCCGCCTGAAATTTTCCGTCGGTAAAGCCTACCTGCGAAAGACTTAATCCCTTGGAATTCGCGTAGCTGCGCGCGTAATCTTCCGTAATAAAGATCATGTCTTTTTGCGGCTTGCTTCCGCAGCCGCCGCCGCCCTTCTGGGTTACGTCAACGCCGCCGACTTTGCCGCCGTGAAAAACAAAGCTCATGCTGTCGTAATTTCCGCGATTTCTAACGACATTGCGGAGGGCAGCCGCTTCTTCCAGCGAATACATTTTTTTGCCGCCGACTTTCACGCCATACTTCATCGCTTCGCGGGCAACCTGCTCATATTTTTTCAGAAGTTTTTCAAGTTTCGCTAAGTTATTGCTTCTGGCGGCTTTATTGATGTCCTTCGTCATCTTTTTAAGTTCTTTTTCCAGCTTAGCCGCTTTTCTTTGTGCTTCACGCTGCGCGGCAAGTTGGCGCTGATATTCCTGCTCTTCCTGCCACGAAGGTCCGCCGCTGATCATTTCTTTGTGCTCGCCCGTCTTATTTCCGGCGGCGTCAAATGTGGTGTGGCCGGCCCAATCCCAGTTTCTTGTTCCTTCACGCGTAATTCTCCAGGAACTTTTCGCGACTTGTCCGTTTGCGTGATAGGTTTGCTCTACTTTTTGAAGCTGAACCACGTATTGACGGGTCTCCCAATGACTGGTTTCCATATCCAGTTCGTTATAGGTATAGGAATAAGTCTTCCAATATTGGGTTTCCGCTCCGCCGCTGCCGTCTTTGCTGTAGCTTTGCTTGGAGGAAGAAGTGACGCGGCCGTAAGTATCGTAAATAAAACTGTCTTCATTGCTTGCCCAGCCGCCCAATGCCGCGTTGCCGCGTTTCGAAAAATTGGAGTAGGAAATTGAAAAGACACGGTTGCCTAAAGTGTCGTTACGCGTTACCGACGTATGCGAATCGTCATCGGCATACCAATCACCCTTTGAGTTTTTGTAATAGCTTTGGGTCGTAATGGTCGTTCCATATTGATCATAACCGTAGGAGGAACGAGATTTCCAATAACCCGTAAACCAGAATTCATCGGTATGTGAAACTTTTTCAGCTCCGCGCATTCCCGTGTAATAAGTAAATACCGTGTTCTTCCGGGCTTCATTGGTGCTGCCATGGTCAATTTCAAGAGTTTGAATAAGCCGGCGCGAAACAAGGTTGTCATATTGATAAGTCGTGGTTTTGATATTGTAAGCCTGCACTGCGGGATTTCCCTCTTTCAGCACGCCGTATTTGCGCGTCTCCCAACGTAAACCGTAAGCGTAATGGGTTTCAGAAACAAACCACCCGCTGCGTGCTTTTTCAGTCGAAGAAAGCAGTGTGCCGTTTTCGTGATAGTTGTATTCGGTTGTATTTAAACTCGGATAGATTGTGTTTTTGCGCTGACGAGCGGTGCCCGTGGAGTAATCCATCTCAAGAGTGGAAGTGGTTACGAAACCGCTCGGAATATAGTTGTAAAGACCGGCTTGCGACCAGTCTTTAATCGCGGTATACGCATAAGCCTGTGTTGTCGCAAAGAGAATTTCATTCTCATGTGAGCCGGTTCCATACGTATTGATTTCAACACTGGCGATACTGCCCCAGTCGTTATAACGCTCAGTCCGTAATGCTTTTTCAATCGATGAATTGGTGTCGTAATAAGTCTTACTGTCAATCGACCGCTTTTGAAGACCGTTGACTTCATAAGTATGAGTTTCCGATAAACGTGATTCGGTGCTGTACTTGTATTCCGTGTAAGTGTAGTTACCCGAAAGCAACGCGGCATTTAAATCAGTCTGTTTCAACGAGAAGTCATAGCGGTAAACAATTTGGTTTCCATACTGCAATGAAGCGGTTGCCTGCGTTGTGAACGGCAATGCCGGAATCGCCGGAATTTTTCCCGCGGCAATCAATTCAAGTCCTGAATTGGTTACGGCAAAACCGGTGATAAATGTCCCCTCAGCCGTGATTTCAGTTGTCACCTGATAAGCTAAAATCGGAAGCAGGTTGCGGCTGACGCCATTTTCATCCACGGCGTAATAGTATTCATTTTTTGTTTCGGTTGTGCGGACACGGAAAACGGGCGCAGCGGGGGCAATGGTCGTATTTTCGTAGCTATAGTTCACGGTTTTATCAACTTGTCCGACTTTATTAAAAAAAGTTCTGCCAGTTAATTGATGACGCATATCCGCCGAAACTGCTGTTCCGCGGTAAAAAGTTTGGAATTGATCCTGGCTGACAAGATTCCCGGCCTGGTCGTATTGGCTGAAAGCCCGGCGGGTTTCATACACTGCCGCCGTTCCGTCTGTGAATTGATTCGCAAGCACAGCACCGGAAGCTCCCGTCGGAATCGGACTATACTCAATCGTTACCGCCGCCAACCCGCCGTAAATTTTCGCGTTATACGCGCTCATGCTGTACGTTTCAGGTTCAGCGCCTTCGACATTTCCCTTAAGATTAAGCAGTTGCATTTGAGAGCTGTAGCCGGCTGATGTCGTATAGATTGTTCGGCGAACTAACCGATCCGCTTCGGCGGAACTCGCAGCCGGGCGAGCCGTAAGAGTGAAGTCCGCGTTTTGGCCAATGATGCGGTATTCGCGGGTTTCATATAAGCGGGCATCACCGGTATATCCGCCGTCCGTGTGATAAAGGTAATCAATGTAACTGTCTTCGTTACCGTTGAAATAATTAACCGTCCGTAAAAGTGATTTTCCGTCTGCGGTGTAATAATTGACCGAAGCAATTTTTTCCGAAAGCGCTGGAGCCGCCCAATTGGTTGATTGATAAAAAAGAGTTCCATCCTGACGATAAATCGGCGTCGTTGAAGCCGCCACCGGAGTTGAAGTAACCGTGTAATTTGTTGTGCTGATCAAGACGCCCCGCTCATCAAAATCATTCAGCGAATAGCCGGAAAGAGTAGACGCTAATTCATAAGCGCCGGCAGTGGAACCTTCATGGACGCGGAACTCATCCACAAGCACAGTTTCAGTGAGAGACTGAACGTTAGAACGGACACTATTCCAACCCGCAAATCCGGAAGCCCGGGTTAAAACTGTCTGCGTATCACGATCCATCAGATAAACGGACGTCGCTCCGTTGGAGGACTCAAAGCGGAATGTGTAATTTCCCTTTAACGAACGAGGAATATTGTCCTGCAAAAGATTCCATTGCCCGCCGGAGAAATACCAAAGCTGCATATGGGACGGATTGGCGCTGAAATAGGGAAAATTAGCTGTCTTAACTCCGTCATTCACTTCCACAAGCTTGAAGGCGCGATAAAGTTCGGGCATCGCGGGATTGTATGGGCCGTTTTCAAACAAAAAGGAGGCGCTTTCCAGATTAAGACTATTCGCATAGTCCGCGCTGATCCCGAAGCCGGAAATAGAAAAATCGAGGTCCATTCCAAACTGCGGTGAGATCGCGTAAGACTTACTGACCATAAAATTAGCGGTTCTGGCCGCGTTGGAACCCAAGATATCCGGATTGCGCTGAAGAACTGCTTTACCGTTTTGCACATTGACATTGCCGTACATGTCCCAGCCATCATGGTTTGTCGGTGTACCAACCGCGCTTGTGGGCCGCGCAACAAAGAACGCGGAAATATCCGTAATGCGGGCTTCTGTGTATGCGGTGCTTGATTGACGGAATCCCGTGGACGAAAGCCGAATGTATCGGGCGCTTTGCGCGGAAAAATTAACAATCTGGCTTCCGGAAAAAGTTTGTTCTTCCAACGTATTTGAAACCGTGCGCCAATCAATTCCATTAACGGAAACTTCTATTTTATAGTCGCCGTAAATATGCGCGGCACCCGTCGGCGGCATAAAATAAGTGAAATCAACCTGGTTGATCATACGGATGGATCCCAAATCAACCTGGGCAATTTGCATTAACTCATCAACACTCGAAACTTTCGCATTAAAATAAGTGGCTGTACCGACTGCGGTTAAGGTGCTGGTGCCGCCGTCAATCAGCGCCTGCTCATATTTTGCTTCAATCGCGCCGTCCGCGTTAGGCGCCAGCTTAGAAATGGTCGCGCCCATTGAAACCTGCGCGTAGTCGAGCTGTTTGTTGTAACGCGCTTCGATTTCATGAATAACAATTTTATTGCTGGTATTATTGTCATCCGCCACAAAGAAACGAATAAAGCGAACTTCCCGCTCGTTAAAATTAAGCCGTTGTACACCTTGAAAGTTCAAATCCATTCCGGTGCCGTCAAAGATGGTCGTCCAATCCGCGGCATTATGATCAATTCCGGTTGTGGAAACCTGTATTTTAATATTACGGTAGTAATAAGACTTCGTCGCATCAAAAAGATGCAGCGTGATTTCATTAATCAAACGAGTTCCGGAAGCTCCGCATGTGCCTGTTGAAGGACAAAGATCCAGCTTTCCAAGATAGTAAAGCGCTTCCGTATCCACCACCCCATTCACTTTGACCGGTGTTACTGCCGCGCTTAAATTTCGTCCCAGCGTGTCATATCCGGTCGCGCTATCAATATTGCCGTCAAGAACCGAATCCCAGCCGTAAACAACCGTGGGCAAAGGCACGGTGGCTTTAAATGCGGCGCTTGCTGCCATGGGTGAAATAAATTTTGATCCCATCGCGGCATTGGCATAATTTGTCTCCGCGACATAGCGTGCGCCCAGTTCTTCGATGCGGGGAAATTCGGATGCGGCCGCACTTTTCCACTTGCTGGCGAAGATTTTAATGAAACGTACGGTTTGAGCTTCAAACTGAACAGACTGCCGGCCTTCATAAGAAGCGGCGGATGAAGATGTGTCGATCACAGTCGTAAAAGTGCCGGGCTGACTCGCGTTGTTCGGATCCGTTGTCGCAACCTGAATTTTATAATTATTGAGACCGGTGTTTTTGAGTATCGAAAGATCAATCGTGTTGATCAAACGTTCCTGTCCGAGATCAATCACGCCCATTTCAACCAACTCTTCATTTTCTGATTTATCCAGCGTTGTGCCGGCAAACTTACCCTGGAAATAAGAAGCTGAATCACCATCGATTAAATTTGAAAACGCATAAGTGCCATTCGTAAAATGTGGATTTGAGCTGTGAACCTTAGCGCCCATGACCGCGTTGGCATAATTTGCGGATGACGGCAATTCAACCAAACGAGCAGTTACATCTTCAAGATGGGCATATCCGTTCACATTACTTCCCGAGGACAGAATGCGAATGTATCTTACGGCGCGGCTACTGAAATAAAATTTCTCTAACCCATTAAAGCTGCGTTCGGGAATATTATTTCCGTCAAATACCCGATCCCAGATTAATTCTCCGTTCGCATCCCGTGTACCATCGGAAATTTCAACCTGCACGTTCTTAAATTGGTAACGTGTTGTTTCTGCGTCGTAAAAATGAACTCCAATTTCATTGATGGTGCGGGTGCCGCACGCGCCGCTATTGCAAAGATCAATAATTCCGACTTCTTTGACGGCCTCGGTTGAGCCGAACGTACTGAAGGATGTTCCCGTCGTGTGATAGCCGATGGCATATCCGTCTTTCTGATTATCAATCAGATAGCGCAGTCCGTAAAAGTCCTGCTGATCCTCACCCACACAAGAAATTCTGCCACCGCAAGGATCCGCGTCAGAATAAATACGCTGAACGTAAGTTGTTGTGAATTCGTCACCGTATTTTTTTGTCTGCAATTGCCCGTCTGCACGAGCCTGCAAATAATTGATTTGCAAATTATTATCCGCGGTTGATCCCACGGATTGGTTATTCAGCCATGTTAAACGGATATTTTGGTATCGACCCGTGATATCTGCCGGAATCGCAATACTGCCGGTTTGAGCTCCTACGGTCGCGCTAATCTGCATGATCCCGATGGATTCCCATGTTCCAAGACTGGTTTCAATTTCAACTTGAATGTCGAATTTAGATCCCGCAACGGGTGATTTTGTACCGTAAGGAATATTTTGAACATTGAGCTCAAGCCGACGTTCCCCCGTTCCAAAATCAACCTGATTGAAAATAACCGGCACGGTATCACTGTAATTCGCAACGCTGCGCCCGGTAACTCCTTTCCATCCGATCCAGCCTGTTCCCGATGCGGTTACGGCCGGATTTGTAAATGTCTTCAAAACACCCGCGCCCAATGTTGATGAAGCATAATTCATCTCTGTGTTCAACTTAGCGGAGAGTTCCTCAATACGGGTGTAATGATCGTAATTTGTTCCGGAAGCATAGATACGGATATAACGCACCACGCGCTGTTCGAAGTTGATGGTTTGTAAATCCTGAAAGTTCAGATTTTTGTTTGTACCGTCAAAGAGGGTGTCCCACGCAATGCCATCCGTTGAAACATCAACACGGAAATTGTAATGAAATTCGGCGTAATTACGCTTCCAGAAATCAACTCCAATTTCATTAATGAGCCTGTTTTGTCCCAAATCTAAAGTTCCGAATTCAATCAATGCTTCATCGCCCGATTTGGAGGCGTTATAACCATACTGATTCGCATTGTCCCCCGCAATGTTGTCAGTGAGAAAATCCATTCCGCCCAAATCATTTCCGCCGGCCGGTTTAAAGACTGAGCCCATGGCTGATTTTGCGAAGTCCACATTGGTTAAAATTTCGGGTGCTTGTGCCGTTTGCGGGCCGATATTTTTATTCATGCGCACTTGAATTTCTTCGATTGTGACATAGCCGTATGTCCGATCGCCCGATGACAGAACACGCACATAACGGGCTTTTGTCTCCGCAAAATTAATCGTGGTAACGCCCCGGTAATTTAGGTTTTGGTCGGTTCCGTCATGAACGGTGTTCCAGACAAGCTGTTGCTGAGAATCAAGCGTACCGTCAGAAATTTGAATTTTGAGATTGTTGTAAACCCGTGTATCGCCGTCCCAGAAATTAACTAAAACTTCATTGATGTCAATCAGTGAACCCAAGTCAATGATTGCCGCTTCAACTAAACTTTTCGAAGTGTTAGCTTGAATCGAAAGAAAATTCTGACTTGATGACTGAGCGATTTGATTATCA
>DDUN01000040.1 GCA_002344825.1 Candidatus Multiplicimicrobium inquinatum
ATGAAAGGTGATTTAAGCGGCAAAAGGGATTGCTGAATCACCGCGGCAGCCTGAAGATCTTCTTTCAATTTGCGGTGCGCGGAACGCAGTTCTTCTTCCCGCCTATTGCGTTCGGTTAGGTCATGCCACACGGCAATCAAAGCCGGCTTAGAGTTAATTTCAATCGCGTTCAAAGTCACTTCTACCGGGAAAACTTCGCCGTTTGTTTTGCGGTGATACCATTCAAAACGGTGATAGCCGTTTTTACGCGCAAGCGCGTCCATTTCCGCGGATTTTTCAAGTGACCGGGTTCCGTCAGGCTGATATTCAGGCGAAAGCTCGGAAAGGTGCCTGATCGCGAGCACTTCTTCGCGGGAAGAACACCTGAGAAGGTTCACTGCGGCTTCATTACAATCGGTAATTTTTTCATCAATCATGATGAAATGCGCGTCGGAGGAATGCTCAAAAAGCAGACGAAACTTATCGTGCGCGCGACGTTCGACGAATTGTTTTTCTGGAGTCGTTGCCATTCCATTTGCCTTTAAATAAAAACCGGGCCGGAAGCCCATCCGCTTCCGGCCCGGTATTTTAAGGCAAACTTAAGAACGCGTGCCGAAAAGTTTTGCGTCGAGCGAAAACTTTCCCGGCCCCATCGCGATAATAAGAATCGAAATAACCAAATATCCCAAAGCGGGTTCGTAAGACGCTCCGCCGGTCATATTCACAAATGGGTCCTGTCGGACAATCGCGTGCATATGCACCGCCACCGCCATCGTAAACGCTAGCCCTAACGCAGCAAGCGGTGTCAAAAGCCCGAGAATAAGAGCGATGCCGCCGCCGAACTCAGAAAACGCGGCAAGAAACTGAAAAATTCCGGGGACAGGCGCGTCCGGCCCCATCCAACTGAACGGGTTCTGGATTTTTCCCCAGCCGTGAAAAATAAATGCAACACCCGTATAAACGCGCAATAAAAACAGCGCAATCGAACCGAAGGTCGAATGCGGAACAGCCTTATAACAGCAAGCAAGATTTTTTAGCATGATCCCTTCCTTTCAGAAGATTACGATTTTTCCGTGATAGCTTTCAAACTATTTAACCCCTGCTCAAACTGATCACCCACCATTTTATTACAATTCATCAGCAAACCCATCGCTTTTCCGATGAAATTATTGGGGCCGTACATACTCCACGTCACTACAGTTTGGCCATTTTCATTTTTCAATAAAAAATCGGCCGTGTTCACGGCTTGCATCGGTTTGAAAAACTCCAGTTTCGTACGCACTAATTCATTCGGAATACTTTCCGTGATGGTTTGTCGGCCTTCGCCCACTTTTTTATTGCCAACCCAAGAGCAAATCGCCCCCGCGCCAATTTCAGAGCCTTCATACGTTTGCTTCATCTCCGGGTCGAGCTTCGCCCAGGGAGACCAATCATTCATCTTTCGCGGATCATTTAAATACGGAAAAATCTTTTCGGCAGGGGCATCAATCGCCAGACTGCGCTCCACGCGAAACTCATTCGGCTGCATCGCGGCTGCTGCCGCGAAACCCGCAATAGCAATAACCAATCCAATTAAAATAATTTTAAACATTTTCTCTCCTTAGGCGCTGACGATGACTTTAAAACCCGCGTACATCATGCGCTTCATATCAAAGGGCATTTCTTTGCCGCTTTGTGCCGGGCATATCGAAGAAAGCCGCGGATCTTTCATCACCTTGGCATTCACTTGATCGCGATGCTTGCGTGATTTATAGGTAATCCACGAAAAAACAACCGTTTCACCTTTTTTCAGCTTAATGCCTTTTGTGAAAGGCAGCCCGCACTGCACATTCAAATCATCGCCCGCGCATTCTTTATAATCAATCGCGCCATGGTCTTTCCAAACCTTACCCGCTTTCTTCGCCATTTGAAAATAAGCTTTGAGGTTTTTCTTTAAAACGGGAATGACGAATCCGTCCGCGTATCCTGATTTCATAAAATCTCCTTATTGTTTTTAAGATAACTGTACCAATTGGTACAGTCAGTGTACAATCTGTATCGGCAAAGGTCAAAAACAATTTATGCAAAAAATAAGCACGCGCCAAAAAATGGTTGAAGCCGCCCTTCGGCTGTTCCATGAGAAAGGCATTCACGCCACAAGCGTGGACGCGGTTCTGGAACGCTCCGGCACGGGCAAAAGTCAATTCGCGCATTATTTCAAAAACAAAGATGGGCTGATCTTGGCAGCGCTCGATTATTTCCGCGAGCAAATGCTGAAAGGAGCGTATTCGCCCTTCCCCTCAATTGAAACCTGGAAACAGCTCGAAATCTTTATGCGCGGATTCACGAAGTGGCAAGCTAATGTGGATTATGAATTAAGCTGCCCTATCGGCACTATCAGCCATGACCTTGGCGGCAGTTGCCCCGAAGCACGCAAACTCGCGCATGAAATCTTTGAATGGCGCAGAAATTATGTCGCCGCTTTTTTTAATAAAGAGCAAGCCTCGGGCCGAATGAAAAAAAACATTAAGCCTAAAGCGCTGGCGGATTTTTGCTACACGATCATTCAGGGCGGACTGTGGATGGCGAAAGCGGAACGGAATGCCGAACCTTTTGAGAACGCGCTTAATTCGGCTTTGATTTATCTGAAGTCTCTGCGGAAAACAAAAACTTAAAGGGCGTCAACGTTCTCGAGCGCGGCAAGCACCATGGGATTTGTTTTTGCGACGGCTTCCAAGTTTTCCCGAATTTTATCCGCCATTTCCCGCACGGTTGACTGAAGCACAATCGCCATTTCGCTGGATAAGCGTTTAGCGGAATGATTCACTTTTTGAGCCCGGCGTTTATCGCGCATGGGTTCTTTACTCAGGGATTCTTCCCGCAGCAATACCGCAAGCTCCCAAGCCCCGCCCGTTGCCGAAGCTTTTTTCGC
Source organism: Candidatus Multiplicimicrobium inquinatum (assembly GCA_002344825.1). GTDB lineage: Bacteria > Omnitrophota > Omnitrophia > Omnitrophales > Aquincolibacteriaceae > Multiplicimicrobium > Multiplicimicrobium inquinatum. Next base: position 2,891 of record DDUN01000040.1, read on the forward strand.
GCCTGTTTTGAAATACTCTAAAATCTCATTCGCCTCTTTGGCGGAAATCAGCTTATTGAAACCCGCGGTTTCCAAAAATTCGCGCGCTACCGTGAAGCGGGCCTTAGACCGGCTTTGAAAAACAGGCACGAATGAGTAATTGTCCGCGGGCAACGCCCCAGCCTTCGGAATTTCAGCCACACGGCAAAGGCCGTGAACAGAATGAAACATCAAATCATTTTTACGGATTTTTTTAAGCATGAATTCTTTTTTAATTGTTGCGGCTGATAACCATTCGCAACGCTCGCAAAGCCTGCGTAATGCGGGAAAGGAAGAAAACAGACACGGCCGATCCGCTCTCAGGGTAACAGAAAGCCCTTATTTTAGATACAACTATAAGCGAGACCTAGAAGGACTTCTCGATCTTTTTCTTCAACGCATCGAGGTTTTTATCCTGCAGGCTAAAGCTGAGGTAGTTATGCGCTCCCGGAAAATACTCATAACTGCCGCTATTTGAATTTTTAATAATGGTGCCGGCATGCTCGCCATTTCTCATCACCCGAACTCTCCAACCGCCATCCTCGGTCATCTCTTCATAAACAAACTGATCTGTCATAGAATCCCCCCTCCTTACGTTCATCACGCTCATCTCCAGCGAGCATTACCCCCGTAAGCCCACCGCATGCATTCTTATCCAAATTATACCCACTAAAAAAGCTCCGCCATGAAAATTTGCTCCTTTTTATTCAGGAAAAGGCTTTATTTTATTTTTTTTAAAGTGTCGCGCCGAAACCGTGCTGGTCGCGCTTTTTATATTTTTTGGTAGGCCATTTTCCACTGAGCGAGATAAAAACGGAAAAGTTTTTTGCTTTCAAAGTACTTCATCGCCGCGAGGCGCTCCGCTTCGGACTGCCGTTCAATTTTACCCTGCAAAACATCGCGGTACGCCTGCGCGGAAACTTCCCAGTCGTGCAAAGTCTGCTTCAGGCGCTCATACTGATCTTTGATTAAATTTTGAAGCGCGTTGCGTTCCGTCTCGGATTCTTTTTTCAATATCTCGCGCTCCAGCCTTTGCTTTTCTGCGCCGATTCGGGCCGCGTAAATTCTAAACTTAGAAACGCGAATCAAATCACGCGCCAAACCGGCCCATTCTAAAAAGCGAATCACCCACTTAGTGGGGTCCCAGTCATACCAGCGCACGCCATTACGATAATCGCCGGGGAAACGGTGATGATAATTGTGATAACCTTCGCCGTTGGTAAGCAAGGCGGTAAACCAATGGTCTTTCGCCGATGAATCAATGTCATAAGTCGACTTGCCCAAAGTATGAGCGAAAGAATTAATCGCCCAGGTCGTGTGATAAACCAAAGTCACACGCAAACAAAAAGCGATCAAAAAAGCTCCGAGCGCGTATCCACCCAAAGCTCCGATTAAAACAGGCAGGACTATGCCCGAACCGATCGACCACAAAGCATAGTGACGATGCTGGCTCATAATCATCCGGCTTTTCTTCAAATCCTGCACATTATCAAATTCAACCGGATGCTCCCAAAAAATCATCCATCCCAAATGCGCGTAGAAAAAACCTTTATCGATGCTGTAGGGATCATAATCAGTATCAACATACCGATGATGCTTGCGGTGCTGGGACGCCCAGGTCAACGCGGACTGCTCAAAACTAGCCGCGCCGAAAAAAAGCGCCAGGAAACGCACAAGACGTGTGGCTTTAAAAGAAACATGGGAAAACAAGCGGTGGTAACCCACGGTAATACTGAAACTGGTCGCAAGCGTGTAGAAAATAAAAAGCATCACTTCGTAAACCGAAATGCCAAAATGGTAAAGATAAATAGCGGTACCAATCACTCCAAAAGAAGTGGTTCCGATGAAGAAAAGGAGATTCGTCCAAATAATCTTCCGTACCGACTTTTGAGGGTCTAATTCAGCTGCTGTGCTCATATCTAAAGTATATACGCCCAAATCAATCGCGCATAATTTATTTCAAAATTTTTCAAGAGACAAACCGTGCCCGGACAGACGACTTTAAAAAATAACCCAGCCAAAGTGCGGGCGCCAAAGTGAAAACGGAAATACGGGGATGAATCACTGCTAAAACTTTTTCGGCCAAGGTTGGTTCCTTGAAAATCCAAAAAGTCCATGCGAAATGAGCCAAATACGCGCCAAGACCAAGCCCCAAACCGGCAAAAACAAAGCTGAGGATATAAGCCCATTTTTTTAAACGCAAAAGCCCCCAAACACAAATCCAAAGCGCGGCAAACAAAATACCGTAAGCGATATTCCACGACAACACGGCAGGGTCATTCATCATCACCAGCACATAGCAGACATAGCTCGCGAAAACAGCCCCAAAAGACACCACTAATTTATCCACTCGTGTCGCGCTCATGATGACCCCCCGTTTATTTCAGGCAGTTTGTTTTTACGCAAAGACTTTGGCGCCGGTTTCGGCAACTGCGTGATCATTTTCAACCGCGCTGCCGGAAACACCGATAGCTCCGATGACCGTGCCTTCTTTATTCTTAATCACGACTCCACCCGGAAAAGTAATCAAACCCTGATTGGAGTGTTCAATACCGAAAAGCGAGCCGCCCGGCTGAGACAAAGAACCGATCACGCCGGTGTTCATGTCAAAAAACCGCGCGGTTTTGGCTTTCTTAATTGAAATATCAATCGAACCCAGCCAGGCTCCGTCCATGCGCGCGAAAGCTTTCAAGTTCGCGCCCGCGTCCACCACCGCAATATTCATTTTGGTATCAATTTGCTTGGCTTTTTCAATCGCGGCCGTTACTGCCGCGCGGGCTTGTTCCAAAGAAATGTCATTCACTAAAGTAGCTGTGGTCATAGAGTCTCCTGATTTTAAATAAATTACTTTTTCGAATTTTGATGACGTTTCCAATAAATCCAGCCAACGCAAGCAACGAGGCCCCCGAAAATCACCATTTGCACGATTGATTCCATGCTATCGAGCCCGCCCATCATCGACTCCAATGCCGAGATTCCGGAATAGCCGACATAAATATAAAAAAGATTACGGAAAAAATTGCCGGCGAAAGTGGCAATGAGGTAAACACGCATTTTCACTTTGATAATACCGCTCACCACAGAAACAGGCGTACTTGGAACAATCGGCAAAGCACGCAAAACAAAAAGCACGAGCAAGTCTTTCCAATTGCCTTTCATTTTTTTACCGATACCTTCAACTTCTTCATGCGAAACGCCCAAAAACTTTCCGAACTTATCAATCACCACATCTTCCATTTTATCGGCGACAAAATAAACAAACCATGCGCCAATCGTTTTACCGGCTGAACCGACCAGCGCCAGCCACGCGAGCGCGATAAAAGTTTTGCTCTGTGCATAAGCCGCGGAACCCACCGCCGCCATCACAAAAGGCGAAGGAATCGGCGCAATCACTTCCTCAACAAGCCCTCCTAAAAAAGACGACAATTCCAGCGGCAGATAATTCGCCGAATTTTTCAGCATTTCCTCAATCGCGGTTAATAATTCCCTCATAAAACCTTTCTCACTCTCCGGCCTTCAAAATAAACGCGTGTTTATTTCTGTCCCCGGCTTTTAAAAAAAGCAAAAAGCACTAAAATAGACGCTGCCAACATCGAGCTAATCAAAAACGCGGCAAAAAGCTTCTCCGTGTTTCCGCCTATATACGCCTGCCATGTTGCGGCCGAACGCCACGCGAAAATAAAAGTCAAAAAGCCCGTGGTAATCAATCCGGCTTTTAAACTCCAGCCGACTTGACGCAAGGCTAAAACGCCCCAAACAATCGAAAGCGTACCGAAAGTTCCGCCCGACATCAATGCTGTTTTGGCTTTTTCGGGGTTGGATAAAAATCCCGCGACACCGGCTAAAATCAAAAATGCGCCGTAAATAATCAATGTTTTTGAGAGCTTGTGGTTCATAACGCCTCCTTTTGGGGTGCATTCTAGCCATTCCTCCGCATACAAATCAATCGGCTTATCTTTAATTTTGATTTTTATGGTAAATTGTCTCCATGCCAAAACTGAATTTTATGAAAAAACTAGGACGGGCGTTTTTAGGTGCGTTGGTTGTGACCCTCACCTTAACCGCATGCGCTACAGCGCAAACACCAAATGACCCGCCACGTTATGCCCGCGCGGAAAAGCCAACGCCTGTTCTTAACACACCTGATTTTCGATCTGCTTTCGGCGGCGCCGACGGTAAAACATTGGCACGCGACGCTCAGGGGCTGATTCGAGCCGTAGAATTCATCGCCTTGCCCGGCACAGTGTTTTATATTGAGAATGCTTTCAATGTAAACGGCGCGCTTATGTATCAGGTCAACACGGCGGATTATCCTCCGCAAAAAACCGGGCTTTTTATCGACAGCCGTTTTGTTTCGCTTTCAAAAACACCGCTTCAGCCCCGCTCAAAGAAAATGCCCGATAAAAAAACTATTTTAGAGCGCATGGCTTCAAAGCAGGGGTTGCGCTATGTGTGGGGCGGCAATACTTCGCATGGAATTCCCGAGATGTTTCAGTTTTATCCGCCGTCACAAAAACTTTCCCGCCCGGAAGAAGACATGTGGGCACTGCACGGACTTGATTGCTCAGGACTTTTGTATGAAGCAACAGACGGCTCAACCCCCAGAAACACATCCGACCTGATTACATTCGGAAAACCGGTATTGATTGAAGGCTTGTCGCCCACGCAAATTGCCGCCAAACTTCAGCCGCTTGACATGATTGTCTGGAAAGGTCATGTCATTTATGTGCTCGATCAAAACAATACGATTGAAAGCTGTCTCGGCTGTTCCGCCAACGGCGGAGTCACGGTTCGCGACTTACACGCAGTCATTAAGCAAGTGATGAGCCAGCGAAGAGCCGTCAATAACTACCCCACCCAGACAGCCCCGAACGATAAACCGTTCGTCGTTCGCCGCTGGATCTAACTCAATCGCCGTTATAGCTTTGTGTCCTCATCGCCGGACGGGCTTACGCTCCAGAGCCGCTAGGCTCCGCAAGCCTGTTTCGAAACGCTTGTTCCAGTTCATGATTCTGTCTTATTCGGCGAAGGAAGCCTTCCGCGGATAAACGCGGCTTTCCTTTCACCTCATTCGCAAGAATCATTCCCTTCACTGCGCATGTTTCTCAACACGGCTTGCTGGAAATAATAGAAAGCAAAGACTCCAAAAAATCAAATCAGGACGGAAATGAAATACTAGAACTTTTTTTCAAGCTCTATTTATCATTCCTGTACTTGTCTTCAGCGGAGCCTCATACTGATTCGGATAAAATTAAATCGGAACTCAAAGGAAAAATCATGGGAACACAAGACAAGGGCAAAGAAAAAGGCACGCAGAAAAAAGCAAAACGCACCCTCATGGAAAAGCGCAAAGATAAACAAGACAAACGCGCGGCAAAATAAATTTTCTAATCCGGCCCGCGCCCGCGGTGCCGGATTTTTATTTAATTTTCTGCGTGAGCAACGCGATGCAAAATTTCAGCGATAAAAGTTTGGTATTTCATCCCGCCCTTTTGCGCTTTTGCTTTCAGCAGGCTTAAATCGTAACTGTTGATGCGCAGGTTAAGCACGGTATCTTTTTTTCGAGCTTCAAACGCGGCTTTGATCTTCTCAAACTCTTCTTTGGCAACAGGCACATAAAGTCCCGCCTCCAAATCTCTCTCAATGGCTCTTTCTTCCTTTGTCAGCTTATCCCGTCCGCGAAACCGATTTTTTTTCATAACTCACCTCTCCGAAATAAACGTGTCAGCTTGCGATTTTGATAAAGAGTCTTCAAAACAAATTTCTCTTTGTCTCTCACAAAAGGCACAACCCAAACATAATCCAAATAATCCACAAGCAACAGCTCTTGTCCCGCCCGCGCTGAATTCTCGCAAATCGAAATCACCCTGCCGTATAAAACAAGGTCATCAAATCCCGCGCCCCGCACTCTCTTGAGCCAATCATTTTTCTCATCACTCCAAACTAAATTCTTCTTATCCATAATCTAACACCTTCAATTTGTATATACAATATGTATATACATCTATAATGATAATTATGGATATTACATATAATTTTAGTGGAACATCAAAGAGGCGGTCTTATTGGGCGAGCGGCTAGTTGCAAAAGCAGTTAGAGAACGAATTTAATCGCGGTTCCGGCAATATTAACATCACGCCAACCGCCGGCCGAATCTTTAACGCTGTCGCGCAGATAATAAAAAGTGGCGTGCACAGATTCAGAGAGCCGAGTCTTAACTCCCGTGTAAAGCCGGTTCTCAACCAGCCCGCGGCGATGAGATTCAAAATACAGTCCATCGCTGACATAAGGCTGAATTTCAAAACGGGTCCATTTCCAGGGAGCCGTAATGGTGATCATATTCCGATAGCGCAGACTGTCCCGCGCGGATTCTTTAGCGCGCAGATCAATGGCGTTTTTGTCTTCGATTTTCCAGCCTTTCACCGTCATTTGAGGCGTCACATAAAAATGCAGTCGCGATTCCCAATACCAAATATCTTTCTTTCCTTTTTCACGCGTATTCCGCACCTGGGAATAATCGGCCCCGAGGACCAAATTTTTCCAGGGCTGATAAGCTCCGCCCGCGCGGGTTTCGGCGTAATAAAGCCCCTGATGTTCCCGGAAGCGCAGATTTTCACCGATGGCAACTTTCCATTTTGAATTCAGCTTTTTTTCAAAATCAGTTCGAAGCCACACGCCGAAATCACCGTCTTTTAAACGCGATGCCTGCGCGGGAAACGCGAAAAGAAAAAAAGCGCCGACCGCAAAAAGAATAATTTTATTTTTCACATTTTCACTCTTTTATTTCCGGTTCAACGAGGTTGGCGAGCTGTGCCCGCGACTCCGGCCTTCCAGGCGCCGTTTTCGTAGATAACTTCATTATCCAAAGTGACTGAGTCGACATCAACAAACACATCGACATGATGTCTCGCCGTTCGGCGCGAGAAAGCAAAGGTGGGCTTGCTGTAAACCGAATGCTTAGCGCCGAGCGACAAATGAATGCCGCACATGCGCTCATAAGTTCCGATGTCGGCCACCGTGCGGTCTTTTGTAAAGGCGCGATTCAAACCAAATCCCAGTTCGCGAACCCACACTTCATTCTCATCGGCTACGATATTCGCCAACACTTCATTGAATTCGGGTGTCGCATCAACTGTGTCCGTTACACGGCCCTTTTCAATAATCAGCGTAATCGGTTTCGCGGGCTTGTTCAGAATAAACCCCGTGCCGCAAAAAGCAAAAATGCGTACGCGGCCGTTTACATTCTCAAGCGTCTTGGCTTCGGTGAAAACTTCACCGATCGGAAACATTCCGCCGATATTTTTCATGCCCGTGTAATCGCCCACATTTAGTTTCGTGGGTTCGAAACCGCCTTCATAAACCAGTTTCTCACTGCCGCTATTCACAACACCCACCTTGGCGCGATCGATAAGCTCTCGCAAAGCCTGCCCCGCCCCACGGTAATAAGTCGCATCATAGGCTAAGGAGTCGACGTAATAGCCAATCTCATCACCCGTCATCACATCCAGATGCGGATGCTCAATCGCCTTGATCGAAAGATTAAAAAGCTCAACCCGAATGCGAAATTCGCTTAAGCGGAAACTGTTGGATTGAATCATCACCGCCAAATCACCCGCTTTGAGTTTCTTAAAAATCTCAAGCAGTGCGTCCGGCTGAATGTCGGCAAAGTTAATAAACTGTGCGTGCGGAATCGCCCGGCGATAAGCCTCAGTAAGCAGAATGGATAATTCACAACCCGTATCATAAACCACCACCGCTTCTTCTTTGTCGGTGTGATTGAAAGACAGACGAAGAATGTCTGCGATGTACTTGTGGGCTGTGTTAATTAATTCAGAGGATGACATGCTTCGCATTATAACTCAATCGCCGTCGGGATCTTAGTCCTCACCTCCGGTGGGCACCTCAGTCGCCGGTGAGGCTTTGTGTCCTCACCGCCGGACGGGCTCTTCGCTCCAGAGCCGCTAGGCTCCGGGAACCATGTTTTGCTACGGTGTCTTTTGAATGAATAACTTCATTTAAAATCACCTGCCGCTCAAAAAATGATCTTCTTTATTTTAAAAGACTCATTTTTCTCCGCCATGCCGCAAAACCTTGCTTCCCTGAAATGAATAAGTCGGGTCTCTCAACTTGAAAAGCCAAGACTTTCTACTTCAGCACCGCAGACTCCAAAAGAACAAATCAAGACGGAAATAATAAATAGAAAAACTTTTTTGAATTAGTCCGCGGGCGGACTTATTGGGTAATTCCGTCGGCGCCGACGAAATTCAAATCCTCGGCACTTGCGGTACGGTTTTTTCACTCAAAGTAATGAGCGAAGCGCTCAGCATTCTTTTTAATCCACGCATCTGCAACGATTGTTTCATCAACCTGCTTATTAGCTTCTTCGCTCATTCGCTTTTGCAATTTTTGAATACAAAGAATTTCTTCGGCCATTTTTGCCATAAACTGACTTGCTTTATCTTTGAACGCAATGCCCACCCGAAAACGCTCCGGATTTCCCTTTTTCACCGAATAGCAAACTTCTCCGGTCAGCTTGAAAACATGATCATTCAGCGGAATTTCAATGGTGACCATTTGCCCGGGCAAAAAGTTTTTTTCGTAATCGATACACAGCCCCCCGAGAGACACATCCACCGTCTGAGTCACCACAGACTTTTCTTCGCAAATCTTAATCGGATAATGGTACGGATGACGGTAAAAGTTTCGTCGATTATTCATTTTTCTGTTCTTTGTTATTTGCATCCCAAAAAAAACAGGTGGAATTTAGGTTTAACAATACTACCTGCTATTTACACAAATACAAATAAGCAGCGAAAGGCAGGTTAAATCTGATAGCAACATCTAACAACCATAAATGAAAGCCTAACAACTAACCTTAAACCCTTTAGCCTTAACCTCTCTTGCCCGTCGCTTTTGAAAATGTTTCGAGCCCTGTTTAAGCGGCTTTCGAATCTGATGGCGGCGACAGTTCAATATGCAAGTCGGCGCGCAAAGCCCTGGCGATCCGCTGAAGCATTTCCACCGTAAAATTATAATCACCCATTTCCATCCGTGAAATATTCGCCTGCCTAGTTCCGATGGCCGCCGCCAATTGCATTTGCGTCATCCCCGCCGCTTCTCTTGCTAAAAAAACCTGATAGCCCAACTGTAAATTCCGGACACCTTTTTCATATCCTTTTTTAAATTTCGGATCTTTAAGCTGCTCTTTTAAATATTCATCGTAACTATGCTTTTTCATCGTCACACCCCATCAATCGAATTTTCCCATCATGAATTCTTGCTAAAAAATTGTTCATTCTCCGCTCCGCAATTTGAATATCCGATACATCAAGTGCCGAAGATTTCTTTCTAAAAGCGTGAGCCAACACGATTCTTTTTTCTATCATAAAAAATAAAGAATTCTTGTTTGATCGCTTCCTTGTCGAACACGCAACTCATAAAGTTTATCTTTAATCTTATCGGCATAAGGCCTTCTTAAGGCGGGGCCTTCGGCTTTAAGAAGATTGATCCATATATTGATCTTTTGCTGCGTTTTTTCCGGCAACGAATTTAAAAATTCACGCACCGGCTCATCCCCGCGTTCATTCCAATAGAAAGTTATCTCGTACAAGCATCCTCCAAACTATATATCGTAAATGATATATAGTCAAATCATCCCATTATTTATTTATAATCATAATATATTTTATTATTAATAAATTATCAAGGCAAAAGGAGCAGGGGCTGGTGGCTGTTTGCCAAGGATAATTGAGAGGCCAAGGCGGTAACTGTACAGACTGTCATTCCCGCGACTTGCAGTGAGCTTGCCGAATTAAGGCAGGAACCTAGTTCAAAATTCAAAGATCAGAAATCAAAACCATAGATCAAAAGTGTTTATCTAGCCGTCTAACTCTAAACTCTGATTTATGTGTTCTAAACTTTTATTGCCTGACCCCGCGGCCTGTGGTGAGCGAAGTCGAACCATAAACGATACCTTTTTCGCGATTATCCACCCTTAACATGCAAAGGATGAGGGCCTTTGTCTGCATCCGGCATAGCATAATAATATTCCGGCTCGGAACTTTTAGCCGGCTTCTGCGAAAAAAACCACACCGCCCCAACCCCCGCAAAAACCAATCCGAAAATCAAAAACAACAAACCCAGCTTCAATATTTTTTTCAAAACTTATCTAACCCTTCTCTGTGCCTGTCCGCCTCTGGCGGAGACAGCTTGTCTTGAGCCAAGCCGAAAGAATGTCCTGTTTTTCTGCTTCTATCTATTTTCCAACCAAAGATACATATCGAGATGCACTTTTGCGATTCTTCGCTGGTCAGCCATTTTTTGTGCAAAAGCCTGAAATTTCTCACTAACTGGTTTCCTAAGTTGTTTTAAGCCGGGCCAAAACGGTAACTGTCCTCGGCCAGATTCTTTTTTTAAGCCATGCGCCACCGCACTATCTAAAGCAATCTCCATCCACGCCTCTGCCCTGTCCAATCGATACGCTTTGTTCATATAGCGGTTATAAAGAGAAGTGCGCATAAATAAATTAAGCGCTTTTCTTGCCGTGCCCCAAGGCCGTGCGTTGCCAGGCAATTGATTGACTAACTTTAAAGTAGTTTTATCAAGCCACGCAACATAGGGCGATCCGCCTTTGGGAACTTTTGAAAGATCTAGCGCATCAAGAAATGCGTGCGTGGTTCTTAGCGTTCCCGGAGCCTGCCCTCGCAAAGCAGTAACTCCAACCGCCTCGCGTGCGCACAACCTCTGCATTGTAGAAAGAAAATCCGTCACTTGTTACCTGTCCCCACGGTACCCGGTACCTTTTTTTCGGCACTTTTAGAAATGTTCCAAACTCTGGTTTTCCATCGAATGGCGTCAAGCTTTATAAAATCGGCGATACATCTATTGCACCCCAAATCTTTTTGTCTAAACCAAAATCTTTCAGATGCTTTGGAACGGGGGGCAAGCTACTTTGGCAGCGACGAAAAGTAACCCGCAACATATGCGGCAACTCAATGCACATGAATGGAAATCCAAAAGTATTTGTAACTATTTGCATTGATTTTTCTTTTAAACAATACTGCGCCTGATCCAATAAATTGGTTTTTCTTTCATCTGGATAATCAAACTGACTCCTTACTTCATCCAATGCTTTTTGAAAAATATACTCATATCCATAAGTCTGAAATGCCGCCAAATATGCCATTATCAATATTGCTACACCATGCCGGTGCGCGAGCTCAAAAGGCGCGTGCCTTTCAAAATCGAATAGATTTTGAAAAAGCCTGTCGTAAGCTTTGCCTTTATAACCATTACATCCATCTTTTGATGAATGTCCGTCACCTTTGATTACTCTGGATTTTCTACAAAGCGCTGTTACGCCAGTTCTGAAATTTTTTGAAACGTCCGCCTTCATACTGTTTTGATCTTTTTTAACCACATTCTGAGGAATGATATGCTCGATCCCCCCTCTCAGGATCTCGGTGCGATCAATCTTACAAAGGCAAATCGGACATAAAATAATATCTTCCGAGGCATACTCTGGCTTAACCCTCACTATGTCCTCACGAAGAATATTAAAAATTCTTTCTTCTAAGCTTAATTTGACTTCTCTGTGCATCGAATTCAATCCGTCACTCTTTAAAATGTTCCAGCTTCTATTAGCGTAGTGTTTCTTCTAAAACTTCAGCAAACACACGCATATCTAAAAAATAGTTTCTGTATGCGCTTTCAAGTGTTTCGATTGTCTCAGCCGAGACAAGAACTGTATCCATATGAGGAAGCTTGGCATTTTCACGTTCTATTTTCAGATACTCATCAGAGGCTTTTCTACTATCTGCCTTTTTAAACCCTTGTACGCTGGCTGTTCTTTCTCGAGAGTTTAAAATAACAAGAAAATAATGTGATTCATCTCCCCGCTGTGCTCTTACTGCCGGAATAATTTTTCCAGTCTCATTGATTGACCTAATTATTCTCACTTGTTCATCATATTGCTTTAAAACGCTACGTATTTTTATATCATCCGTAGGTGTTCCAGGTGCAATTTGAGTGCCTTCCCGTTTAGCCATAACAGTTGCCATAATTTTAAAAAATTCTCGCCAACCTTTCTCACCTTGATTGGATTTTAAAAGTTGATCTGTGAAAGTATCCACCGTTTCAACCGCAGTTGCCCAAGCATGTTGAAGTTGCGTGCGGATTTGTATTTCTATCCGATGCCCATTAAAATTTTTTGTCTTGTCGCTATAATAGCTATAGATAAGATGTAGCCCTCGATATCCACTTTTCATTTTTGGATCAGCAATATAATCATTTTCATATTCAAACTTATGCTTTATTTGGCTCTCCTTAAATCGTTTTGAAAGCTCGTAAACAGACCTTACATCTTTCGTAATAGCCCTACATCCGCCAACATCTTGCATCTCTGAAAGTTTCAAATCTTTTTTTTGAAACACTGCCAGTTTTCTCTCGACAGAAGTCATACGCTTGAGCCTTTGAACAACTGATATGCTCGCATCTATTCCTTGGGAATATCTTTTAACAGCCTCACAAACTACATTCATGGGCCAGGCATGTGAGGAGCGCCAATTGTTAATGATTTTAAAAGCTTCCTCAATTTGTTTGGAGTCAGCTACGTGGCTGGAAAGGGTATGTCCAGCCTCATCTACTTTGGTTTTAGAATATCGAAATTTTGCATAATTTGCCATTTGAACCGATTCCTACTTTCTTAAATTTAATGCTCGAAAATTATACTACCGCCCTCGAAGAAAATTGAAGGAGAAAGGTTTGGATAAGGTTCCGTAAGAAAATCTAGCTAGAAGGTTTCAGATGCAAGGCGAACGCAAGTGACTGCGGAGCTGTATAGAGAAATACAGCGCACAAGGAAACATCGAAAAACGAAAACGGGACGCCGTCCACAGGGAGACGTTAAAAACCCGCAGAAATTATAGACTTAGATAGACCAAAGACGAAAGACTAAAGACTAAAGACTAAAGACTGACGACTGGCCTCCCGCTATTTACACCCACAAGAGGCTATTGACAAAACAACGCAATTATACAATTATCATATTTATTATGATTTATATTAACTTGTAAATACAACTAGATGGTTGTATGATTTTATTGGGGGACAGCTTGTTATGAATCGCATGGTGCTCTGCGAGTATTATCAAGCTGCCTCGGGCAAAGAGCCGGTGCGTGAATTTATTGACGGACTTGATTTAAGGTCACGGCTCAATTTTTTTATGGCGCGTGAGTTGTTGGAGACATTCGGGCCGCAGCTAAAACGGCCGCATGCCGCCCCTCTCGGGCAAGGGCTTTATGAATTGCGCTTCAGAGGAAATCAGGGACATGTACGGGTTCTGTATTTTTTCTTTGCGGGAGGAAAGGCAATTTTAACGAACGGCTTGGTGAAAAAAGTTTCGGCGGTTCCGCTACATGACATAAAAATTGCCCTGCAAAGGCGCGCGGATTATTTAAAACAACACGGAAAAAGTTAATATGAAATCAAATGTCGATCTCCATTTAAAGGAAATGCTCAAGGATCCGTATTTCCGCGAGCAGCACGAGCTTAAAATGCAGCAGCTTGAGCTGATTAAGCCGATTATCGCTTACCGCATTAAGCATGACTTAAATCAAAAACAACTCGCAGAAAAAATCGGTGTGTCGCAGCAGCACATTTCAAAAATTGAAAGCGGCAATTTCTCGAACCTTGCCACGCTTCAACAAGTTTTGCGCTTTGTCGGCTACACCATCCAACTTCGCGTTGTCCGCACGAGCGGCACATCCAGCCACCAAAAAGCTTAAAGCATGAACTATGTTCAAGATCACAAATTGTGATCTTGAAGCGAGACCTGTTTCTTTAAGACTGGATTCCCGCCTACGCGGGAATGACAATGGCGACCAAGGCGAGATTTACGAGCCGAGAAGGAGCAAACAAGACAGGAAACGCCGCAAGCAGACCTGCCAAGGCTTTCTCCGTTTCCAGCCCCCACCCCCCACTTTGCCGAAGAGGGTTAAGTCCATTCTTTCAAAAATGCGAGTTCCGCAGGGCGTAAGCCCGAGGACTGTCTGAGCAGATTGAAAGAATGGATTAACTGATAACTAAATTCCCACTCAGAAGACAGAGATGGCAACCTTATTGATATGCTTTATAGTAATATTTATATATAATACATGCATATTGACAATAATAACTTATAGGTTATAATTAAATGAGAAAATTTGTTGTTTACTATATGGATGAAAAAGGGCGTAATCCGGTTTGGGAATTTATACAAAACCTGCCGCCTGATGAGCGTGATAAATGCCTTGAAGTCATCACCTACTTAGGCGAGGTCGGCGAGCAAATAAGACGCCCCATCGGAGATTATATTGGAAACAAGCTTTATGAGCTTCGCCCGAAACAGTCACGCGTGCTTTATTTTTTTATGCTGAGAGATTACGCTGTCTTGGTGCATGCTTTTCGAAAAAAAACGGATGCGCTTCCTAAAAAAGAATTGCGAACTGCTTTAGAAAATATGCGCGATTTCATTCATAGATACAACCTAGGTCTGCTTAATCTGGAGAAACAAAAATGAAACCGATAAGAGTTCCCACGCACGATGAATTGATGAAGCCTTTATTCAAGGATAAAAACTTTCGAAAAAAAATTGAATTGGGAGTTAAAAGGCTCAGAATTATCATCCAAATCATCGAGCTGCGTGAAAAGCTCGGCATCACTCAAACCGAACTCGCGCGCCGCATGGGTGTATCTCAGCCTTTTATCGCGAAAATTGAAAACGACGAGGCATCGAACATCAGCTTGGAAACCCTGCTTAAAATCACAGACGCTCTTAACGCCGAAATTCAAATCGACATCCGCCCCAAAGCTGCTTAGTAAATTCACTCAAGCTGGGTACTCAAAAACGCGTGAAATCGGAACATTTCTCCCTCAACTTGCTCCGCCGACAGCCACCCCCCTTTTGCCAAAGAAAGCTCAAATTAAAATTCTTGGGATGCGAGTTTTGCGCCGTCAGGACGCAACTGCTTGAGCAGACAAAGAGTTTGAATTTGAGCGAAGCTGGATTCCCGATCAGGTCGGGAATGACATTCGGTTAAACCGAATGATGGTGGAAAACGATGTGGTCATACGACCACTGGTCTACGATAACGGTTAAGACCGTTATCTCGCTTGCCGGAAGCTTAGACGGAATGATGGTGGAATACTATTCCACTAGCGAGTTTTGGATAAAAGTACGTCGACTTCTGAGGCATGCGTTCCTGCACCGCACCCAACTTCTCCAGCATCGCAATCGGAGCAGCTTTAAGGATAAACGCGGCTTCAGCTTCGCCGGATCGCACAGCGTCGATCGAAGGCTTGGCTTCATGCTCAAACTTCAAGTTGCCTTCCCACTTATCAGCCGGAAAGTTAAGAAGCTTGCTGAAAACAAGATAGCCGAGAATGTTCACATTCAAATCCAAACAAACATCAGGCTTGTCCCAGCCGAGAACTTTTTTCGCGGCTTGCGGATCTTTCAATGTAAGCAAATAAGACTTATCTTTGAAAACGAGGCCGATGCGCACGGGAAGATCAGCTCCGGTATCCAAAGTTTTTTCGATGGATTCAGCAGCCACTTCTTCGACATTGAATTGGGTTTTGAGTGCTTCTAAGGTTTTATCTTGCGGCATGGTGAGCTTGATCATCAAACGATGAGTCGGCATAACCATAAAACCAGGATCGCTAAAAGAAACAAATGCCATCAAAGTGTAGTCGTAAGGCTGAGCGCTTTTCGGCGGTGTTTTCTCTTCGGCGCGTTTCAATTGCGCATACTCAAGTGAAGTTTCATAACGATGATGACCGTCGGCGATATAAACTTTTTTATCTTTGAAGCTTTCGGAGATTTGCTGGCAAAGTTTGTGGTCGGTGACAACCCACATGGTTTGGCCGATTCCGTCTTCATCTACCAAATCGAACACGGGCTTACCTGTTGCGGCACTTGAAATCAGCTTATGTGTTTCGCCGCCCTGATCTTTATAAAGGCCGAACACGGGTGAAAGATTGGTGTGAATTTTTTTGATCAAATTCATGCGGTCGGCGCGCGGGCCTTTCAAAGTGATTTCATGCGGAATGATGAGACCTTTTTCAAACGGCTCGACTTTGATTTTGCCGAGAAGCGCGGTGCGCTCGCGTACTTTTCCGTCCGGCGCTTTGTAAGACTGGCGGTAAACATAAAAGCACGGATTGTCATCGCGCATAAAAATCTGCTCTTGAACCCAAGTGTTGAAAGTTTCGGCAGCGCGGGAGTAAGTGTTAAAAGTGTCGTTATCCGCGGGTTCTTTTTTATTGAGAATAAGGCGGACGACATTGAACGGCGACAAACCGTAAAGGTGATCTTGCTTTGCCGGTGAAATAACGTCATACGGCGGTGCGATGACTTTTTTGAAATCGACGCGCGACGGGTTGTACCGGTAGGCGCGAAAAGGTTTTACATCGAGCTGATCTGTCTGTATGGCTGTTGTCATAGGTCGGGGATTATATACAACTTAAAGCTCAAAGGTCAAAACTAAAAACCACAGCCTAAAAGCCAAAACTTTTCCGATCATTAAAAGCCTTTGAGCTATGGTTTTAACCTTTTACCCATAACTCTTAACCTGCTACTCGTCTAGGCTGAGAATGGAGAAGAGAATTTGATGGTAGATGGGAAAGTCCTGCAAATTGTTATGCCCTGCTCTGGGCACGGAGAAATGCTTGTGCGGGGCTTTGGCTAAGGGCGAAAGCCTGAGGGAGTGTTCATAAGGCACGGTTTTGTCTTCGGTGCCATGCACCAAATATATGGGGCTTTTCGATTCGGCAATCCATTTGTTATTCGGAAATTGATAATTCAAAAGAAAATCGGGCAAAAACGGATAGCGAATATCTTTCATTGCGGCAACATCGAAAAACGCGGCGATCATGACCGTGACTTTGGGCTGATGCTTGGACGCTAAATACGCCGCAGGCACAGCGCCCATGGAACGGCCCGCAAAAACAATTTTATTTTCGGGGTACTTTGTGCGCGCCCATTCGTAAATACGGTCAATATCCGCCAAAAACTGTGCTTCGCTTGTGACCTTGCCGGTGCTTTTACCGTAACCGCGGTAATCGGGAATGAAATAATCGTATCCGCGCGAGGTGAACACATCAGCCGATTCGCCGAATTGCTGAGAGCGCTCCGCGTTGCCGTGAAAGAAAAGAATGATCCCTTTCGATTCACCTTCCGCGGGGTAATAAAGGCCATGCAGTTTGGCGCCATCGACTTCAATCCAGACTTCTTCGAAAGGAATATCGAACGAATATTTAAAATCAGCCGGCGTGTGATTGCCCGGAAAAAGAATTTTATCTTGTTGAGAATAAAGATAGAGGCAGGCACTAAAATAAATTAGGACTGCAAATAGAATCGGTCCAATTATTATTCTTCTGAAGTTCAGCATGACACTAGCTTAAAAGTTAAAGGTCAAAGGTTAAAACCATAACTCAAAGGCGTTTAACTGTCCGTACAGTTTTGAGCTTTGGGCTATGGTTTTTAGATTTAACCTATCACCTTTACCCTACCCTCGCACCATCATCTAATTGGCGCTCCGGCCCAATCAATGAAAGCATCGTTTTCTCCGCATTGGACGCCGCCAGCAACATCCCGTTCGACTCCACGCCGCGAATGACGGAAGGCTCGAGATTGTTGACGATGACGATTTTTCGGCCGCGCAATTCATCTTCGCCGTAAAACTTTTTCACACCGGCAACAATTTGCTTCTTTTCGGAGCCGACTTGCAGTTGAAGTACGTACAAGCGGTCGGCGTTTGGATGCGGCGCTACGTCCAAAACGGTTGCGACGCGTAAATCCAACTTGCCAAAATCTTCAATTTTTACTTTTTCCATACAATATAAGTCCTTTTTTCATTTGTTGAATATCAACAGGAGAGAAAATACAATACTTGCCGATTGAAGTCATTATTTCATTTAATCTAAATTTACCGAGGAGATTTCTGTGCTCAGAGAAAAACTGTACCCCAAAGTTGTTTCCATTTTGAACAGCTGGGCTGATGCTTTAAACCGTAAAGGCGTTACGCCGAATCAACTCACGATTGCCGGCGTGGCTTTGAGCTTTTTAGCGGGCTTTTGTTTTTCAAACAGCGCCTTGCTGGTAGGCGCGGTGTTCATGGCATTGGGCGGGGTTTGCGACGCGGTGGACGGTCCTTTGGCGCGGCTTTCGGGCAAAGAATCAAAGTTCGGCGCTTTTTTTGATTCAACCATGGATCGTTTCGCGGACGGATTTCTGTTTGGCGGCATTGCTCTGCACTTTTTT
>DDUN01000074.1 GCA_002344825.1 Candidatus Multiplicimicrobium inquinatum
TGAAGCCGCCGCGATTCGTAATTTGCGCAAGCACGTGGGAGCTTCTTTCCTGAAAGCGGTGCAGATTATTTTCGCGTCTCGCGGGCGTATCATTTTGACCGGTATGGGTAAGCCCGGATTTATCGCGCGCAAAATCGCGGCGACTATGGCTTCCACCGGGACGCCCAGTTTTTTTGTTCACCCCGCGGAAGCCGTGCACGGTGATTTGGGAATGATCACAGTGGATGATGTTGTGATTGCTATTTCTCAAAGCGGAGAATCTTTGGAAGTCGTCAATTTATTGCCGGTGCTTAAAAAGTTCGGCGTGCCTCTGATCGCAATGACAAGCCGCGCACAATCCACTTTGGCAAAAAACGCCACGGTCGTACTTGATTTGGGAGTGACTAAGGAAGCTTGTCCTCTTAACTTGGCGCCGTCGGCTTCGACCACGGCTTCACTGGCTTTGGGCGATGCGCTTGCTTTGTGTCTTTCAAAAATTAAAAAATTCAAATCAGAAGATTTTGCTGTTTTTCATCCGGGCGGGAATTTGGGGAAAAGGCTGATGCGGGTTAAAGATATTATGCGTATCGGCAAGAAAAATCCGACTGTTTTAAAGGGAACAACGGTCGAAGGCGCCTTGCTTAAAATTACCGCGGCCAGGGCGGGAAGTTGTACAATAGTCGATTCCAAAGGGCATCTTTACGGTATTTTTACGGATGGCGATTTGCGCCGCCATTTACGGATTTCAGCTCAGAAAAAAGACAAAAAGGATATTTTAGAAGTGCCGGTAGAGAAGCTGGGGACAATTCACCCTAAGTTCATTCATCAGGAGAAGCTGGTGGAAGAAGCCTATCACACTTTGAAGACCTCTAAAATTGATGAGTTGCCCGTGGTAGACGACGCCGGTCGAGTCGTGGGTCTTTTAGACGTTCAGGATATTTTGAGTGCGGGGGTCTAGTTGTTTTTGCTCTGGGCGTAGCCCAACCGCAGGTTCAGCTGGGCTGAGCTCTTAGAGGCTTATAGCTCTAGCTTTGCTCAACCTCGGATTTGTTTTTGCTCTGGGTGTAGCCCAACCGCAATAAGCGCAAAAGCGTGTTGGACTCTTAGAAATTAAATAGGTGAGGTTCTAGTTTAATTATGTTGAAGCGGATGATTTTAATCGCGGTGCTTTGTTTGGCAGCGTATGTGCTTTGGATTCAATTCCAGATACTGTCGCAAAAAGGGGTTTTTAAAATCCAAAAAAAAGAAGCCAGGACGCAAGAAACTCAGAAAGTTTATTTTTTCTCGTTTACTAAGTATAAACCCACCGGCGGAAAAGAAATTGAAATTGAAGGGGATTCCGCCAATATTTTGGCCGAAACCGTGGATCTTTTAAACGTGGTCGCAAAAGCGTATGCCGAGGAAACTCCGGTGACGATTACCGCGGATCGCGGAAAGTACGAGAAGAAAACGAATGTGATGCATATTGAACAGAATGTTGTCGCCACCACGCAGGATGGAACCCGAATGACAACGGAGTCTCTCGATATTTACCCCGATAAACATATTCTCGAGAATGATGTTCAGACGATTGTGCGTAAGAACAATATTAATGTGGACGGTATTGGCGCGCGCGGAGACACCAATCTGAAGCGCGTTAAGTTTAAAAAGAACGTGACGGTTGTTGTTCAGCCGGATAAAGGATCGAATGAAGATCCGACCGTCATCACCTGTGACGGCCCGCTTGAAATTGATTACAATCAAAACATAGCTTATTTTAAAGAAAATGTAATCGCGAAAGATCATCGCGGGACACTCTACGCGGATTTGATGGATGTGTATTACAGTAAGGAAAGCAAGAAGGTTTCCAAGATTGTCGCGCGGGGCAATGTCATGATCGAGAATCCGGATGGAAATCGAACTTACAGTGACAGCGTGATTTACCTTGCCGATGAAGGGCGCGTCATACTGGGCGGGGATACGGAGGCACTTTACGCGGGCGGATCACGGGAATCTTTCAACCAGTCGGGTTTTTAATTTATGATGGATTTATTGCAGACCGAAAATTTAGTTAAAACGTACAAAGGCAGAACCGTTGTCAATCGTGTGTCGATCCGTATCGGCCGCGGTGAGATTGTCGGTTTATTGGGGCCGAATGGCGCTGGTAAAACAACCAGTTTTTATATGGTCGTAGGTGTGATTCGCCCTGATTCCGGAAAAATTTTATTCCGCGGAGAAGATATTACAAAACTTCCGATGCATGAACGGGCGCGCCTCGGTATTGGTTATCTTTCGCAGGAGCCTTCCATCTTTAGAAAACTGACGGTTGAGGAAAACGTCATGGCGATTCTCGAAACACTCGATATTCCTCAGCGGGAACGGGATTTACGTTTGCGCCGTCTGTTGAACGAGCTGGATATTTCATCGCTCGCGAAAAGCAAAGCTTATACCCTTTCGGGCGGAGAACGGCGCCGGCTTGAAATCACGCGCGCGCTGGTAACCAACCCATCACTTTTGCTTTTGGATGAGCCTTTTAGCGGTGTTGATCCGATCGCTGTTTTTGAAGTTCAAAAAATTCTTGAACGTTTGAAAGCTCAGGGGTTGAGTATTCTTTTGACGGACCACAGTGTTCGTGAAACGCTTGCGATTACAGACCGCTCCTATTTGCTCTACGAAGGAAAAATTGAAATTTCAGGCAGTTCCGAGTTTCTCGCGTCGGATACGAGAGCGAAGGAACTTTACCTGGGCGAGAAATTTACGCTGGCGTAAAAAGTTGATTCAGACCAATTAAAATAAAAGGTGCCATTATGAAAATTACCTATACTGGACAAAATATTAAAGTCGGAGCGGAAGTTAAAAAAAATCTGGAAGAAAAGCTTTCCCGGTTTGAAAAATACTCCTCCAAAATCATTGAAGCGCATGTGATTTTGAAGAAAGAAAAAATTGTTTATTACGCTGAAATCAGCGTGCTCGCGAAAAATATTAAGGCAGTGGGGCATGGCAAGGCTGCCGAAAATATTTTCGCCGCGATTGACGCGGCTTTTTTGAAAGCGGAAACGCAGCTTAAGAAATTCCGCGAAAAAACAAAAGATCACCACAAAAGCGTGAATCGTAAATCCTCCATTCGGAAGGGATTGAAGCTTGTTAAAGCGGATACTGCCGAACCGGAAGATTCAGAAGCTCTCATTTAAGAAAGAAGGCATCATTATTATGAAAATCACAGAGTTTTTGGATGTTAAAGGAATTCACTTAGATCTTCAGGCTTCGGAGAAGCAGGATATCTTAAGGGAATTAGTCGATGTGCTGGCCGGCGTGAAAGATATCGGCGATAAGAAGCTGATTTTGAAAGCTTTGCTTGAAAGAGAAAGTCTGGGCTCGACGGGTATCGGTCAGGGAATTGCCATTCCGCACGGCAAAACGGACAAGGTCAGCGAGTTGATTTCCGTTTTGGCAATCAGCAAAAAAGGCGTTAATTTTGAGGCGCTTGACGGTGAACCGGTTTACATTTTCTTTTTGCTTGTTGCGCCCAAGGATGCCGCGGGACCGCATTTAAAAGCATTGGCTCAAATCTCGCGCATGCTGCGTGACACTTACTTTTGCGATTTGTTAAGGCGCTGTGAAAGTGCCGAGCAGGTTTATGATTTGATCCGCAAGGAAGAAAACCGCAAGAGTTAACGGAGCCTAACGATGCGGTTTTTTAAGTGGTTATCCCCGGGGTTAGGGATTAAACGCTGGATTTTTCTTTGTCTTTCCGGCCTAGGGCTGGTGGTGATCTTCGCTTTGCTGACGGTCAAAAGTATTTCCCGCGAAAGTGTTCTTCTTGCTTCCGTAACGATGGCGTCGCTCATCTTTGGCATTTTTCTCATTTACATGGGTATCAAAAACATGGTGCGTATTTTTGTCCGCGCTCTGATGCCTTTGGATCGTCGCGATAGTGAGCTTGTCGATATTGTTTTTCAGAGCCAGCAATCTCATACGCTTTTAAAAGGTCCGCGGGTTGTCGCGATTGGAGGAGGTACCGGTCTTAGCGCCATGCTTTCCGGCATCAAAAAATATACCAGCAATATTACCGCGATTGTCACGGTGACTGACACGGGCGGAAGTTCGGGGAGACTGCGTGATGAAATGGATATTTTGCCTCCGGGGGATATTCGCAACTGTTTGGTTTCTTTGGCGGATGCGGGACCATTGATTCGTGATTTGTTTCAATACCGCTTTGAGGTGGGTGAGGGGCTCAAAGGGCATAGCTTCGGGAATCTTTTTATTACGGCGCTTTCTAAGGTTACGGGTGATTTTGAAAAGGCAATCGCGGAATCCAGTAAGGTTTTGAATATTCGCGGACGGGTTTTACCGTCCACTTTAGAAAAGGTGTCTCTCGTCGCGGAGTTCTCGGATGGAACTTGGGCCGAAGGTGAAACAAATATTACGGACATTAAGAAAAACATTGTCGGCCTTAAGCTGAAACCCGCTGATTGCCGCGCCTGCGCGGAAGCGGTGGATGCCATCTTAAACGCGGACATTATCCTGATGGGACCGGGGAGTTTGTATACAAGCATTCTGCCTAATTTATTGATTCCGGAGATTCAAAAATCAATTCTCAAATCAGACGCGTATAAAATTTATGTCATGAATGTTATGACTCAGCCCGGCGAGACAATTAACTATTCGGCCAGCGATCATTTGGATGTTTTGACGCGTCACACGGATCCGCGCATTGTGGATGGATGTTTTGTGAATACCCGTCCGGTTCCGCCGGACTTGCTTAAAAAATACGCGGAACAGGGAGCTGGTCTTGTTGATATGGACTTAGACAAGATTGAAGCTAAGGGGTATGAAATTTTAAAGGGTGCCGTGATTACAACGGACGGACAAGTTCGTCACGATTCCGAAAAATTATGTCAAATTTTAATTGAGCATGCTGCCGCGCGCTTAGGCGCAGGCGCGTCAAAGTAATGTTATGACGGACAAAAAAAAGATAATTGAACGGCAGTTTGAAATTCGCAATAAGCAGGGCTTGCATGCCCGCCCGGCGGCGCTTTTTGTTCAAACGGCTAATCAGTACTCAGCTGAAATAGACGTGATTAAAGACGACAGCACAGTGAATGGCAAATCCATCATGGGAATTATGACTTTAGCGGCTGAAGCCGGATCAACGGTGACAGTCAGAGCCAAGGGGTTCGACGCGGTAGAAGCGCTGGATGCGATCCAGCTACTTTTTGAGAATAATTTCGGCGAGGCTGAATGATGAATCAAGTCAAAGGGATCGGTGTTTCCTCAGGGTTTGCGATCGGGCGTGTCCGTATTCTTCATAGCGGTGATGTTTTTCAGATTGCCCGCCAAATGGTTCCGCCCGATTTGGTTGTGCACGAAATCGCGCGATTTGAAGATGCTTTGACCAAAACGCGAGCTGAAATTTTGGGTATCCGTAAAAAAGTTTCTTCTCAGATTGGCAATGAAAGCTCCGACATATTTAATGCCCATCTTTTGATCCTTGAAGATCGCACCCTGATTGAAGATGTAATTAGCATGGTTAAGACAGAGCGCGTGCAGGCTGAGTATGCTTTTTCAAAAGTCATTCAGCGTTACTTTGAAGTTTTTTCTCAAATCAATGATGAATATTTAAAAGAGCGTGTTTCTGATATTCGGGATGTCGGAAAACGGCTGCTCATTAATCTCTGCGGACATGAAAAGCAGCATTTGGATCGTTTGGATGAGCCTGTCATTTTGATCTCGCATGATCTTTCACCTTCAGACACAGCGTCGCTTGACCGCAGCAAAGTGTTGGCGTTTGTGACCGAAAGCGGCGGTCCCACATCTCATACCGCCATTTTGGGACGCTCTCTGGAAATTCCCGCGATTGTCGGCGCGGCGGGGCTTTTGCATCAGGTCAATAACGGTGATTTGGTCATTGTTGACGGTTCACATGGTGTGGTCATTATCTCGCCGGATGAAAAAACCGTCGAGAATATGACCCGCCAGCAGGAACGTTTTGTTAAATTCCGAACGGAATTGGATAAGCTGCGCGATCTTCCCGCGGAAACTTTAGACGGCAGAAAAATTACGCTGGCGGCGAATATTGAGTTCCACTATGAAATGGACTCCGTTATTTCGCACGGCGCGGAAGGAATTGGATTGTACCGAACCGAGTATTTCTATATGAACCGCACGGATCTTCCCGGAGAAGAAGAGCAGTTTCAGGCTTACAAACAGGTGGCCGAAAAAATGCGTCCGCATGGCGTGGTCATTCGGACATTGGATTTGGGCGGAGATAAGTTTGTGTCTTCGTTGGACGTTGCGCATGAAATGAATCCCTATTTGGGGTGGCGCGCGATTCGCTTTTGTTTGGAACGCACTGATATTTTTAAAATTCAGCTCCGGGCCATTTTGCGCGCGAGCGCGCACGGTAATTTAATGGTGATGTATCCTTTGATTTCAACGGTCAGCGAATTGAAAAGAGCGAATGAGCTGCTGGAAGAATCGCGCCAGGAATTAAGAAAGGAAGGTTTGCCGTTCAGCGAGACTTTGCAGGTTGGCGCCATGATTGAAATTCCTTCCGCGGCTTTAACGAGCGATATTCTAGCTAAAGAAGTCGATTTCTTTTCAATCGGAACGAATGACTTGATTCAGTATTCGCTCGCGGTAGACCGGGTGAATGAGAAAATCGCTTACCTTTATCAGCCGACGCATCCGGCGATACTTAAATTGATTCAAATGGTGGTTGAAAACGCGCATGCTCAAAAAAAGTGGGTGGGGAGCTGCGGTGAAATGGCCAGTGACCCGGCGATCGCTCTTCTCATGGTCGGCTTGGGAATTGATGAGCTGAGCGCTAGTCCAGTGAGTTTGCCTAAAATAAAAAAAGCAATCCGCTCAATTAAATTTTCGGACGCGAAAGGCATCGCGAAAAAAGCGCTTGAGTTCAGCACGGCGGAAGAAATTAAAGCTTATTTGGATAAACAAGTTCAGATTTATTGCAAAGAGCTGGTTGAGGAATAAGCATGCTGGATTATCTTGAGAGCTTGCCTTCACAGGTCCGCGATGCGTTTTTGATCGGAAGCAGCACTCCTTTTCCTAAAAAATTTCATTCCCAAATCAAAAGAATCATTTATTGCGGTATGGGCGGTTCCGGCATTAGCGGAGATTTGCTTAAGGTTTTTTTTGATCAGACTTCGGATAAGTCATGGACAGTTTTGCGCGATTACCGTTTGCCGTCCTGGGTGGATTCATCGACATTGGTTGTGCTTTCCAGTTATTCCGGCAACACGCTTGAAATGAAATCTATTTTCCGTGAAGCTGTGCGCCGTGGCGTGCCTTTGATCGCGCAGACTTCGGGCGGCTGGATTGCCCAGGCATGTCATAAAAATCGCTTTGTTCAGCTGGCTTTGCCGGCTGGATTTCCTCCGCGCTGCGCGGTCGGATATTTAACTTTTTCGCTTTTGGCTTATTTTGTTAACGCCGGATGGATACGGATTGAGCTGAAAGACTGGGAAGAGGCGTTTGACGCGGTTGAAAAATTTCCGCGCGGTGAAGCTAAAAAACTTGCCGAAAAATTTTCCGGAAAAAACATTCGGTTTTATGGCGGTGGATTTTTAGAGCCTGTGGCGTTACGTTGGAAAACGCAATTTGCCGAAAACGCAAAGACGTTGACCGGTTATGGCAGTATTCCTGAGATTTTTCATCATGAGGTCGAAGGATGGCATGCGCCCTCCGCGATGATTAAAAAATCCATCGGTGTTTTTTTTGTTGATTCAGATGAGCCGGACTGGCTTGTACGTAAGAGGAAAGTTGCCATGAATTGGATGAAAAAGAGCGGCGCTGACTCTATCTCGATTCAAGCAAAAGGACATGGAATTTTAGCTAAAATTATCTCTTTAATCATGCTGGGTGATTGGACCAGCTATGAAATGGCTTTGCTCAATAAAGAAGATCCGCTTTCGATCAAAGTCATTGAACGCATTAAAGCGGCTGAAAAAACAGCTTGATTTAGACCTTTCGTCCCATAATAATTGCTGACTCCAATAGCTTTTTGGGGCATTAAAAAGAGGAATTCCATGAAAACAAGAAATTATTTTTTTACTTCCGAATCCGTCAGTGAAGGTCATCCGGACAAGGTTTGTGACCAAATTTCAGACGGTGTTTTGGACGCTTTTTTAAAGCAAGACCCTAAGTCGCGTGTTGCTTGTGAAACTCTGGTAACCACGCACCATGTTACGGTTGCGGGAGAAGTGACCAGCACAGGAACTGTGGATGTTGAAAAAATCGCCCGCGAGGTGATTCAAAAGATCGGATATAACTCCGATGAAGTTTTTTTTAACGGGAAAACCTGCGAAGTTCAGGTTAAGCTTCACGCGCAGTCACCTGATATCGCGATGGGTGTAGATACAGGCGGAGCCGGTGATCAGGGGATGATGTTTGGTTATGCCTCCGATGAAACACCTGAGCTTATGCCTTTGGCAATTCAGCTTTCCCACCAGCTTGTTCAGAAGCTTGCGGAGCTTCGCAAATCCGGGACGATTAAGTATCTGCGCCCTGACAGTAAAAGTCAGGTTACGATCGAGTATGATGCCAATGGCGTTCCCCAGCGTGTTGATGCCGTGGTGGTCAGTACTCAGCATGATGCCAACGTGACGTTGGATCAGATTAAGAAAGATGTTACCGAACAGCTGATCAAGAAAGTTATTCCGGCTAAATTTTTGGATGAGAAAACTAAAATATTTATTAATCCGACCGGCCGGTTTGAAATCGGCGGACCGCATGGTGATACCGGGTTAACCGGCCGCAAAATTATTGTGGATACTTACGGCGGAATGGGACGTCATGGCGGCGGAGCATTCTCAGGGAAAGATCCCTCTAAGGTTGACCGTTCCGCAGCTTATTTTTGCCGATACGTGGCGAAAAACATTGTCGCCGCAGGCCTTGCAAAGCGCTGTGAAATTCAGGTTTCGTATGCCATCGGCGTTGCTGAACCCATTTCAATCAAGGTGGACACACTCGGAACAAGCGCGCATTGTGAGCGCGAAATAGAGACCGTTGTACGTAAGGTTTTTGATTTTACTCCGCGTGGAATCATTAAGACGCTGGACTTGCTTCGCCCGATTTATCAGGCTACCGCGGCTTACGGTCATTTTGGCCGTCCTGAGTTTAGCTGGGAAAAGACAGATAAAGCCGACGAGCTCAAAAAGAGTTTTCAATCTAAAAATTTAGCTTCCGTTTAAGAAAGCAGGCTAGGAGCATGAATACTGTGACAGAAAAAAAATTAGACTATCGAGTAGCAGATCTTTCTTTGGCGGATTGGGGACGCAAAGAAATTCAAATCGCGGAAAAAGAAATGCCGGGATTGATGTCTATCCGCGAAAAATATGCTCCATCCAAGCCTTTGAAGGATGTCCGTATTACGGGCTCTTTGCATATGACGATTCAAACCGCAGTTTTGATCGAAACGTTAACCGCTTTAGGCGCGAATGTCCGCTGGGCGAGCTGCAATATTTTTTCGACGCAGGATCACGCGGCCGCGGCGATCGCGAAATCTGGGGTGCCTGTTTTTGCCTGGAAAGGTGAAACGCTCGAAGAATATTGGTGGTGCACGGAGCAGGCGATTTCTTTTCCCGGAGGAAAAGGGCCTCAGCTTGTTGTGGATGACGGCGGTGACGTGACTTTGCTTTTGCATAACGGATATCAGCTTGAAGAAGGCGATAAATGGGTTGATTCTCCGTCCGGTTCTCATGAAGAAAAAGTGATCAAGGATTTGCTTAAAAAAATTTATGCTGAAAACCCGATCCGCTGGCATGAAATGGTGAAAGACTGGCGCGGTGTGAGCGAAGAAACCACAACCGGTGTCCACCGCTTGTATAAGTTGCATGAACAGAAGAAGCTTCTTGTTCCCGCCTTCAACGTGAATGATTCCGTAACAAAATCGAAGTTTGATAACTTGTATGGTTGTCGCCACTCACTTGTGGATGGGCTTAACCGTGCGCTTGACGTGATGATTTCCGGTAAAGTTGCGGTGGTTTGCGGGTATGGTGACGTGGGCAAGGGAAGCGCGCAATCCTTGCGCGGTCAAGGCGCACGAGTCATTGTGACCGAAATTGACCCGATTAATGCTTTGCAGGCCGCAATGGAAGGTTATGAAGTAACCACCATTGAAGACACATTGGGCCGCGGTGATATTTATATTACGACAACCGGTAATGTTGATATTATTACGCTTGAACACATGAAGAAAATGAAAGATCAGGCTGTCATCGCCAATATCGGACATTTTGACAATGAGATTCAGGTGGATAAACTTGTTAACTTTCCCGGAATCAAACACACCAATATTAAACCTCAAGTTGATAAGTATGAATTTCCTTCCGGAAATTCCGTTTTTCTCCTTGCCGAAGGTCGTTTGGTGAACTTGGGCTGCGCGACGGGACATCCTTCGTTTGTGATGAGCAACAGCTTTTCAAACCAGACGCTGGCGCAAATTGACCTTTGGAAAAACAAAGATACCTATAAACCGGGTGTTTATGTTTTGCCGAAAAAGCTGGATGAAGAAGTAGCGCGTTTACATCTTGAGAAGATTGGTGTGAAGCTGACAAAGCTGACTCCTGCGCAGGCGAAGTATTTGGATGTGCCTGTCGAAGGTCCTTACAAGCCCGATCATTATCGTTACTGAGTCGCTCTGAATTAAAACGCCCGAGAAGCTTAATCTTCTCGGGCGTTTTTTATTTCTGCTAGGGCTCGTCAACAGGTTGTTTGAAATGCTGAGATGCAAGGCGCTCGCAAGCGACCGAGGAGGCGTATTTGACTGATACGTTGACGAGAGAGCGTAGCGAGTAACGCCGCAGATCGGCGTTTAAAACAATCTGTTAATCGTATTTCTCGAAGAATATGGATTCTTTGGTTTTCAGTCCCACCTCTTGGGCTACTTTTTCTACCGCCAGAATCATATCGGTTAATCCGCAAATATAAACATGAGCGCTGTCGCCGGGTTTAATTAAATCTTTTAAGATCATTTGCACATAGCGGCTTTCGCCTTTCCATTCTTTCGGGCGGGAAACGGTCATGATGTTTTTCAGGCGGGGATGCGCTGCCGCGAGTTTTTCCAAATCATCTTTGTAGAAGACCTGGTCTTCATATCTGTTGCCGTAAAGATTAACCAAATCGACATCCGCTTTCTTTTCGAGTAGGTCATAAATCATGGCGCGGAAAGGGGCAAAGCCGGTTCCGGTTGAAACAAAGTAAATGGTTTTTGGGAGAGGCTGTTTGACGGTGAAATGTCCGAGCGGACCCTGAATTTTGAGTTTGTCGCCTTCTTTTTTATGAATCAGGTTGCCGCTGGTCATCGGACCGTTTTCAACTTTTTTCCAAAACAGCTCCAAGGTGCCCTGCTGGGAAGGCCAAGAAGCGATGGAGTAAGCGCGTTTTAAAATTTTGCCGTTTTCAAGGGGCGGAATGTCATCAGCAATGACATTGACGAATTGACCTGCTTCATGCTCCCAATGGTCGGTTGACTTAAAGCGCAGCGTGAAGTGACGGAGGTCGTCACCCAAAGGAATAATTTTTTCAATGGTCGTTTCAAAAATGGCCGCGCGCATGTGCTCTCCTCAGTGATGATGGTTAGAAGCAAGGTCATTATAGGAAACAGGCTTTAAATTGCAAGCTGAGAAGATGATGCGGCAGAAATGCTTTTTTGAACCGGAATGTAAAATGTGTGTAAGTCTCCATATCCGTGATTGATGAGGAGGGTTATTTGGAATAGAATGCGGATAGATTTTAAAATTCGCTTTTACCGTTATGCGGGAAAGTAAGAAAGGCAGACTCCGGAATCATGAAAAGACATTTTGACGACGAATTACTTAAGCTGAAGGGCAAGTTACTGAAGATGGGGCTTTTGGTTGAAGAAGCCATTGCTAATTCCGCGGCCTCGCTTTTTGAGCGTGATTCCAAAAAGGCCGAAACAGTTGTTTTGCGTGATCAGGAAATCAACGTTTATGAAATTGAAATTGATGAATTAGGGCATGAATTCATTGCTTTGTATCAGCCTACCGCCAGCGACCTTCGTTTGATTACGATGATTCTCAAGATTACCAACGACTTAGAACGCATGGGTGATCAGGCCGTCAATATTGCCAAGAAGGCTCTTTATGTGAATGGCGAACCGTCGCTTATCCCTTATGATGATTTTAGAAAAATGTATCAGCATGTGATGATGATGGTGCGCGATGCGATTAACGCGTTTATGGATGCTGACTTGGTTAAAGCCAAAACCATTTTAGATTCGGATGATGTTGTGGATGAAATTGACGACAAAATCGCTTTAGAAATTTTAAAGGCGATTAAAGCTTATCCCGAACAGGCTCAAGTAGGGGTTTGTTTGATTTTAGCGTCACATAATTTTGAGCGTATCGCTGATCTTGCGACCAATCTTGCGGAAGATGTGATTTATCTGAAGCAGGGAATTGATGTGCGTCACCACATCCGTGAGCGTCGCGACGAAAAGGGAAGCTAACCTTCATCAAAGCCGAGCGGAGTTGATTCATCCGTTGTCTTCGGCGTTCTTTTTATAGCGATTTCGCTTAGGTTTTCTTCTTCCTGCGTAGAGTGGACAACCGCCCGTTCGTCGAGTAATATACAGCCTATAAAATCGCTTCTGAATATTGATAAGAAGTCTCCTTTTCGAGTGATCGGATAGGGGCTTTTTTTTTACTGAAGCTTCACTCAGAGTAAGGCTCGCTGTTTGAGTCTTAATTACCCGTTTTGATATTTGATTTTGAATCGAGATTCTTCTCTTCAGTGAGAGAAAGGCTGAAATATGGCATTAAGAACCGCATGGATTGAGCAGCGCAAAGGTGATCGTAACCGCACTCAGATGCATTACGCGCGTCAGGGCATAATTACACCCGAAATGGAATATGTTGCGCAGCGTGAAAATGTATTAGCGGATCTTATCCGTTCCGAGGTCGCGCGCGGCCGTATGGTTATTCCTGCCAACATCAACCACGCGAATCTCGAGCCGATGGCGATCGGGATTAACTCCAAATGCAAAATTAACGCGAATATCGGCAATTCGGCCGTCACTTCTAACATTGAAAAAGAAGTGCACAAACTTCGCCTCGCATTGAAATATGGATCCGACACCGTGATGGATCTTTCCACCGGAGCGCAGCTGGATGAAACACGCATCGCTATTCTTGAAAACAGCCCCGTGCCTGTTGGAACCGTTCCTATTTATCAGGCGTTGGAAGCGGTCGGCGGAATTCCCGAAGAATTAACCGCGGACATTATGTTTGATGTCATTGAAAAGCAAGCGCAACAAGGTGTGGATTACATGACGATTCACTCCGGTGTTTTGATCGAGCATTTGCCGCTTTTGTCCAAGCGTTTGACCGGAATTGTCAGCCGTGGCGGAGCTATTCTCGCGCAATGGTGTCTGCGTCATCATAAGCAGAATTTTCTTTATAC
>DDUN01000036.1 GCA_002344825.1 Candidatus Multiplicimicrobium inquinatum
GGGTTTTTATCAGGCGGATAAATTCGCCGTGATTCAGCCTTTTTCCCATTTGCCCGGCCGAGATATTCCGTTTGCCGTTTTGAGAGAAATATTGGAAGTTTTGTCGGAAGCAAAATACATGGTTTATTTGATGGCGCGGAAGAATGAGCTCCAGCCTCATCAGCCGGCCAATTTTGATTTGCAGAATTATTTTAATGAAAAACTTGTCGCCGATTTGCCGTCCTACCTGAACATCTGCCTTTTGGAGGGGACTTTGCCGGCGATGATTCATGCCGTTGAAGGATGCGACTTTTTCATCGGCGCGGACGCGGCTTTTCTTCCCGCGGCGTGGTTTTATAAAAAGCAGTCTGTTTTTTTAGTACCGGAAACAATGCTCAAAAGTGAACCTGAAAAATCACAAATCCAAAAAAACGAAGGGCGTTATTGGGGCGCGCACTTTCCGACCACGTGGCTTTTATCTTTCGACTCCTTCAAACTGCCCGAGTTTAAAACCTACATTCAGAAAAACGCTGTTCAGCGCTAAAAAACGTTTCTCTCTAACGATGTGAAGGTTCGGGAGTTCCTGTCGCGGAGACATGGGTTGTCGTTCGGTCTTTTCCCCTCCACCGCCATTTTCTAAAGGTATGTTTTTCTATTTTGAGCCAAAGAACGCTCAGAATGATTGTTGGGATAAGTGTTGCGAGAGTTTGAAGCGCAAACAGCGTGAATTCTTTCCCGGGGAGGAAGCTTTTTATGCTTTTCAAAAAATCGTAAAACTCCGGGTGGCGTACGAAGATGGCGAAAATCGGGTGATGAAAAAGATACATCGGATAGCAAAGGTCGCCCGCGTAGGTCGATTTTTTGCTTTCATCTTGATTCCATGAAATCAAAACAATGATGGTAATCGTTGAAATGAGTAAATATCCGATTTGATAAAAGTGCCGGTCAAACTTGGTTAGGCCGTTGTAAAAAATGCCATGCAAAGACAGCAGTGCGATCAATATTCCGAATGACAAAAGAGCGCGCGGAGCGATAAAAACCCAAGCAGGATGCTGTTTGGAGATGGTTTTCTGATTAATTGTAAAGAGGCACATTCCCAAGAAAAATAAAAAAGCCGCGTTTAAATGGGATTTTGTTTGAAACGAAAATGGCAATACTAGCAGCTCCGATTTCCCATATAAAGCGAGCAGAAAAACAGAGCCCGCTAAACCGATCCATCGGAAAGCCGGGTGCAGCATGACGAGCGGAACATAAAGGTAGAACACTATTTCGTAAGACAATGTCCATGCGGGATTGTTGAAGGAGGGCATATTCGGCAAGAGCAAAAAAGACCCAATGATTTGGTTTAGGCTAAAACCGCTTTTGACATAGTCACTCCAGCCCGTTGCGCATAGATAAAGAACAATGGCGGTTACCAAAATGTGAAGAGGGTAGAGGCGGACAATACGGTTCCAATAAAAGGGGAGAGGCTGGTTTTTATAATTGGATTCAAGCGTGAGACTCATGCCGAATCCGCTGATCAAGAAAAAGGAAGAAATACAAGATTCGGCAAAAGAATTAGGAAGGATAACGGTATGCCGGAAAAGCACGATTGTGGTTAAAAATAAACGAAGATAACCTAACATAAAAATAAGATCGCTTTATTAAAGTATTTAAAGAGGCAAGTTATGATAACGCAAATTTTTTAAAAAAGAGAATGGAATCTGGGGTGCGCCGTCAGTTTAAAGAAAATACCAGCTTGAAAAGGTGGCGGCTTGGCCGATGGGGCGGAAGTCTTCATCGATCAGATTCCACACGGTTGCCCGCTCAATTTTAAATCTGCGTCCGGTGCTCGAGATTCGAATTCCCGAGTAATTGTCGATAAAACCCTTTTTCTGAACCGTATCCAAAAATTTTTGTCTTTCATCGCGATGCATGGCTTCCGCGGTATGTCGGCCGGGCGTTTGTGTGAGCTGCTGCCAGGACATTTCCCAAAGCCGGAGGCCTTGCTCGTTGCCGTAATTAAGAATCGGGTCAGCGGCTGAATTGGAAGTTACGACGACAAAAGGCGCGAAAAAAAGCAAGCTCGCGGCTTGGTTTTTATCCGCACAGGCAGGGAGCAAGTCCTTTCCCGTCCAATGCGAATAAGAACGTAGAATGATTTGGGTTTGAGTTTGCGCGAAAAGAAGCGGAATGTCCTGAGGCAGTGTCTTTGTCATCGTGGTAAAATAGCACGATTTTTAGATTAATCAATGCGGAGCGAGAGTATGAAAAAAACGCATCTTTGGATTATTTTGTTTTGGGCTGCGGTGATTGGTATTAAAGTTTGGGCGGGCTTCCATGGCCAAACCACTTTGGCTGATTCGATCAGCGAAATCACGGGGTTTGCATGCCTTTTGACCGGCACGCTGTTTCTTGCTTTTTTTACCGAGTTGAGCAAGCGCCGCTTTTTAAAAGTAAGCGCGGCGCGTGTTGTCGGCGAAATGGCGGATCATAATTATTTCGCGCTGTTGCTTCAGGGGATCTTGCTTTTGGTTTTGGGTGTTTTGGCCATTTTTTTAAAATGGTGGATTACGGTTATTATTGGCACTCCTTTATTCTTAGGAATTATCGCGCTTTTTTTTAAAGGCTGGCCGAGCTTTCGTCTCGACCGTATGTATGGTAATCGGACGGTCGTTGAGACCCGTGCTGAAATCATCGAATGATTATTGTTTTTAATAAACCTTACGGTGTATTGTCGCAGTTTACGCCGGATCAGCCGGGGCAGAAGGTGCTGGCTGAATTTGCGTTTCCCCAAAACGTGTATCCGGTGGGACGGCTTGATTTAGACAGTGAAGGGCTGTTGATTTTGAGCGATGAAAAGGTGTGGAATGACAAATTACTTAACCCCGAGCACGCGCATGAAAGAACTTATCATGTGCAAGTTGAGGGAAAAGTAACGCGGGATGCCGCGATCCGGCTTGAAAAAGGAGTGGTGATTCAAGGCTATAAAACAAAACCATGCAAAGCGCTTCGGCTTGATTCCGCGCCGGAGTATCCGCCGCGCATTCCGCCGATCCGGGAAAGAAAAAATATTCCGACAAGCTGGATGGAGCTTAAATTAATTGAAGGAAAAAACAGGCAAGTGCGTCGAATGACTGCGGCGGTTGGATTTCCGACATTGCGTTTGATTCGTGCGGCGATCGGAAAGATCCGTCTGGAGGGCTTAGCGGAGGGACAGTGGCGGGAAATTAAGGCGGAAGAATTATGCTAAAAAAAATATTCTTAACAGCGGGGATTTTGTTTGCTTTGCAGGCGTCTGCAGCGGCGGTGACTTTCGAAAGCACCGAGCGGCAGGTAACCGTGGCGGAGCTTTACACTTCTCAGGGCTGCGGTAATTGCCCGCCCGCGGAAGATTGGATTCGTAGTTTTCGCTCACAGTCTTCCTTGTGGAAAAGTTTTGTGCCCTTGGTTTTTCACGTGGATTATAAAAACAAACAGGGCTGGAAAGATCCTTTCAGCTCAGGGGAGTTCACGAGCCGTCAGCGCCAATATACGCAGTTATGGAGAATGAATATGCTTTTGACTCCGTGCGTTGTGATTCAAGGACGGCTTTGGGCTAATTGGGGCCGGATCAAAACACTGCCGACTTTCAATCAATCAGTCGGCGTTTTGCGGGTGGACCAACAGGGGCCGGGGAGGTACCGTGTTCTTTTTGATCCCAAAGATAAAAAAGAAAAAAAATATGATGCCCATATCGCTCTTTTGGGGTTTAATATCGAATCGACTCCGGCAAAAGGTGAAAATGCGGGCAAGCCCCTCAAACATGACTTTGTTGTACTGCAGTATGATAAGGTTCCCATGGATGGTTTTTTACAACCGACTGCCGCGATGAATTTAAATACGCGGGATTCTCGCGCCCCGCGTTTGGGATTGGCCGCTTGGGTTACGATGAGTGACAGCCCGGTTCCCGTTCAGGCTACCGGCGGGTATTTAGATTAAAACATCAGTGGAAGCCTTTTCAAGCCGTTAAAACACCTATGAATTTTAATCGGATTTTTACGGCACAGTTCTTTCCGCTGATTTATAAGACAAAAGCAAATTAATGAATCATTTAACATTTCTTCAGGATATGGCGGTGGTGATGGCGGTGAGCGCGGTCATTATGATCGTGTTTCAGCGTTTCCATTTGCCCGTCGTGCTTGGTTACATTATTGCCGGAGTTGTCATCGGTCCCAACACTCCGCCATGGCCGCTGATCAGCAACGTTGACAGCATTCATACTCTTTCCGAGTTAGGAATTATTTTTCTGCTTTTTTCCATCGGGCTGGAATTCAGTTTTAAAAAACTGATGAAAGTCGGCGCCATCGCGCTTCTTGCCGCGATTATGGAAATTTGTTTCATGATTTGGGTCGGCATGACTATCGGGAATTTTTTGGGATGGGGGATGATCGACAGTCTTTTCTTGGGAGCGATTCTTGCCATTTCGAGCTCGACGATCATCGGAAAAATGCTCATTGAGATGAAGAAAATGAAGGAGAAATTCGCGCAAATTATTTTCGGTATCGCGATTATCGATGATGTGCTCGCGATTTTAATCATCGCGGGTCTTTCAGGGTTGGCGGCTACCGGCTCATTCGCTTTTGAAGATGTTCGTTTCGCTTTGCTCAAAGTCAGCATGTTTATCGCCGGAGTTTTATTTTTTGGATTTTTGATTGTTCCGCGTCTTTTGCGTTCGATCGCAAAGTCAGATTCACAGCTGATGGTGATTACCGTGCTCGGTCTTTGCTTCGGTGTTTCATTGGTCGCGATGAAGCTTGGTTTCTCAGTCGGGCTCGGCGCTTTTTTGGTCGGCGCGATTATTGCCGAAACAAAGTACGGCCAAGCGATTACGCACAAGTTTGAACCGATTCGCGATATGTTTACCGCGATCTTCTTCGTTTCGATCGGAATGCTGTTTGACCCGCGTCTTTTACCTGATATTTGGCTGCCGGTTTTAGTGATTGTCGTTATTACCATGTTCAGCCGTATTTTAACTTGTTCGCTTGCGACTTTTTTGGGCGGATATCACTCCGATACGGCGCTGAAGGTTGGTTTGGGTTTGGCGCAAATCGGAGAGTTTTCTTTTATTATCGCGAAGCTGGGTCAGTCTACCGGCGTCACACGGCCGGAGCTTTATTCCATCGCCGTTTCAGTTTCGGCGTTAACAACCTTGGTTAGCCCGCTCTTAATTAAGCATACGGATACGATCGTGGCGGCGCTCAAGAAAGTTTCACCTAAACCGCTTGTCGCGTTCGGCAATTTATATTCGGGTATGATTTCCAATATCGGCGGATTCAGCGGCAGTTTTTTTTCAAAGACAACCATTGCTTCGGGGTTCAAATCTTTTTTAATCCGTTTCACGATATCCGTCGCGGCCGGGGCTTTTATTTTTGGCGTGATGCAGTTTGTTTTGGGCCGATTTCCGGACTTAGCGCCCGTTTATTATTGGGCATTAATGGGCGTTGCCTTATTTCCGGTTTTGATCGCGTTAGCCTATGCTTTTGATGAATTTATTTGGAATGAAATCGTTCTTAATTTAATTAAATCAAGGGAAAAGCTGGATGAGTCCCAGGATGCGAACCAAATTCTGCACAATGTTCTGCGTTTTTTAATGGTGCTGGTCGCGGGAGTTTTCTTTTTGGCCCTGGGGTCTCTTTTTACGCCGTCTTTGCCTTTAACGGCGGCGTTTATGGGATTGTTTTTTATTTCGGGTGTTTTTCTATGGGGCTCCATCCGAAAAGCGCATGCTCGCGTTGAAAAACTCGCGTTAAGCATTTTTGAAAGCAAGCCGGAAGACATTTCGTCCGTGAAGGTGAAAGGTGAACAGCAGGAATTAATTCGTCTTATTCATCAAGAATATCCATGGGATGCGGTAACGGAAGATTTTCTTTTGCCTTATCAGGAGACCGCGGCCAATCAAACTTTGCGCGATTTACGTTTACGCGCGGAAACCGGAGCGACGATCGTGGCGATTTACCGTGATGAAGAGTCCATTCCCAATCCTCCCGCCGAGACACAGCTTCAGCCCGGGGATGTTTTGCTTTTGATGGGCGATCAAGAACAAGTAAAAGCCGCCATTCAGTTTTTGAATAAAAAAATCAAAGAGCCTTTACAGGCTGTGCCAAAGCGCGAAGGCGTGCCAAAAACACAAGCGTTTACAATTGTTTCCACCTATTGGGTTGTGGGGAAAACCTTGGGGGAAATTCGTTTGCGCCGCAAAACCGGCACCACGGTTTTTGGTATGCAAAAACCGGAGCTTTCAATCAATAGTCCCGGCCCGGATACTTTAATTGAAACAGGCGATGTCTTAATTCTTTTTGGTTGGCCCGACCAGCTTAAGGCGGCTTTTGACTATCTTTCTCAGCCCCAAAGAGACTGATTGCGCATGGCGACTTCCATAGGTCGTTTTCTTTCCATTTTATTTTTTACAATCTGGCTGTCTGTTCCGGTATCGGCGGAACCGGTCTATGACGCGCATGCGCGCGTTGAGTTGATTGCGGATACCGCCGAAATAACTCCCGGGTCTGAGTTTCAGGCCGGCGTGCTTTTCCGCATGGATCCCGAATGGCATGTTTATTGGAAAAATCCGGGTGATTCCGGACTTGCGCCCGTTTTTAAATGGGAATTACCCGAGGGGATTTCTGCAGGGGAAATTCGTTGGCCGATTCCCCAAAAAATTGATTTGCCGCCGCTTACCAGCTATGGATATGAAAAAGAAGTTTTGCTGGCAGTACCTTTCAAAGCATCACCCGAGTTGAATACTCAGCTTCCCGCTGTTCTTCGGGTTAAAGTCGAATGGCTCGCCTGCAAGGTAGAGTGTATTCCCGGGAAAGCGGAATTAGAAATTAAAACACCTTTTCAGGCAAACAACGAAATTTTCAGGAAAACCGAAAGTACTTATCCCGCAAAAAAATTGCCCTGGAAAGTAGAAGCGCGGCGAACGGAAAAGAATATTCAGCTCAGCTTTTTTTCGGGCGAAGCAAAAATGTCCCTGGGCGACGTTTATTTTTTTCCTGAAAACGAGGCTCTTGTCAGTCACGCAGAGCCGCAAACATTGACTCGAAAAAACCAAGGCTATGAATTGCAAATTCCTTTATCGGTAAACCATCCGGAAGACCTTGAGTCTTTGCGCGGTGTTTTGGTTTCACGCGAAGGTTTAAGCGCAGTAAGAGGATGGGAAGTGAATGTGCCTTTTTCCTCCGCGGCACCCGCGGTTGTCCGGCCGCCGCTGCATTTAGCAGGGGCTGTTTTTTTCGCTTTCCTAGGCGGGCTTATTTTAAATTTAATGCCCTGTGTTTTACCGGTTTTATCGCTCAAAATTTTGAGTTTTGTGAGCGAGGCAAACCAAAGCCGCCCTTCTGTTTTGAAGCAGGGTCTTATTTTTACCGCGGGAGTTTTGTTTTCATTTTGGGTTTTAGCCGGGGCACTTATTTTGCTGAAAGCGGGCGGGCAGCAAATCGGCTGGGGGTTCCAACTGCAGTCACCATGGTTTGTCGCGGTCTTGGCGGTTATCTTTTTGATTTTGGCTTTTAATCTCTTCGGCTTTTTTGAAATTGGCTTATCGCTTACGGGCGCGGGGCAAAATTTAAGCGCGAAGAAAGGCTGGGCTGGAACCTTCGCGAGCGGTGTTTTAGCGGTGGTGGTGGCGACGCCCTGCACGGCGCCTTTTATGGGAACAGCTTTGGGTTATGCGCTGACTCAGCCCGCGTGGACGGCTTGGATTATTTTTACCGCACTTGGGTTCGGACTGGCTTTTCCTTATTTCATTCTTTGCGCGAACCCCGCGTGGTTGCGTTTTATTCCCAAGCCGGGGCCATGGATGATCACGCTTAAGAGAGTTTTAGGGACTTTACTTTTGCTGACTGTTTTTTGGTTGGGATGGATTTTTTCGGTGCAAATGGGAGCTTTTCAGATTGTTTCTCGGAACCAGGAAGCTTCGGCTCATAAGTTAAGCTGGGAGCCTTACTCCGAAGCCCGTTTGACCGAATTGCTCGCTGCCGGCCGTCCTATTTTTGTCGATTTTACCGCCGCTTGGTGTTTAACTTGCCAGGTCAATGAGCGTTTGGTGCTCGACCGCAAAGAAACGGCAGAGCTCTTTAAGGAGGGGAATATTGCCGCTTTGAAAGCGGATTGGACAAACCGTGATGAGGAAGTTACGCGCGCCTTGGCTTCACATGGACGCAACAGTATCCCTTTTTATTTATTTTATTCCGGCAAGGGAGCTGCGCCGGTTGTTTTGCCTGAGATCTTAACGCCTAAAATCGTCCGCGAAGCTTTATCTGTTCTTGATTTGCAAAAAGAGGCAAATTGAATAAGATAGCGTCTGCCTCGTCTCAATATTAACCAAGGAGACTGAACATGAATCGGAAACCCGCACTTTTACCCATTTTGATTTTATCTTTGATTTTTTCCGCGCCTGCTTTCTCTGCGGTTGAAAACAATCAGCCCGCGCCTGATTTTTCTTTAACGGATCTGGATGGAAACATCCGTTCGCTTTCCGAATTCAACGGTAAGTTTGTTGTGTTGGAATGGGTGAACCATGATTGTCCTTTCGTAAAAAAGCACTATGACCAGGGACATATGCAGGCATTGCAGGCGGAGTACGCGCAGAAAGGCGTTGTCTGGCTTTCAATCAATTCATCCGCGGAAGGGAAGCAAGGGAATTATTCACCTGAAGAATGGAAGGGTTTGCAGGCTGAAAAGAAATCCGCGGCTACGGCAACTTTGCTTGATCCCGAAGGAAAAGTTGGAAAACTTTACGGCGCTCAAACCACGCCGCACATGTATGTTGTAAATCCCGACGGTGATTTGATATATCAGGGTGCCATTGACAGCATTAAGAGCACCAACA
This sequence comes from Candidatus Multiplicimicrobium inquinatum, assembly GCA_002344825.1. GTDB lineage: Bacteria > Omnitrophota > Omnitrophia > Omnitrophales > Aquincolibacteriaceae > Multiplicimicrobium > Multiplicimicrobium inquinatum. Next base: position 8,831 of record DDUN01000036.1, read on the forward strand.
CTTCGGATATTGAGCTTTCGGAAAACTATGTTCGCTCGGCATTGGACTCGGCTCTTTCGGGCGGAACGGTACAAACTCCGTTTTCGAAAGCATATGGATGCTCGGTGAAATATAAAAGCTGATTTTTTTCTTTCAAAAGCCGCGCCTGAAGTCATAGGCACGGCTTTTTTTGTTTTTAAGGAGCCTTAGCACAGCGCTGAGGATTATTTTGAAATAACGAACTCGTTATTTCATTTTTATTGGATGGCTAGTATAATCCCCGCTCTTGATACGGAATACCAAACATGATTTGAAAGGGAAAGACAAATGAGTAAGATTGCGAAAGTTTTTGCACGTGAAGTGCTTGATTCACGCGGAAACCCGACGGTTGAAGCGGATGTTCTTTTAGCCAATGGAATTCTCGGCCGTGCCGCGGTACCAAGCGGAGCATCCACCGGCGAATACGAAGCGGTTGAGCTTCGTGACGGCGATAAAAAAGTTTATATGGGTAAAGGTGTCCGCAAAGCGGTTAAAAACACCAACACGATTATCGCGAAAGCGCTCAAAGGCAAAGACGCGACCAATCAAAAAGCGATCGACGAGCTGATGATCAAGCTCGACGGCACTCCGAATAAAGCCAAGCTTGGCGCGAACGCGATCCTCGCGGTTTCGATGGCGGTTTGCCGCGCGGCGGCCGCGTCCAAAGGCATTTCGCTTTGGAAGCATATCGGCAATCTTCACGGCAGCAAGCGTTTCACGCTTCCGCTTCCGATGGCGAATATCATCAACGGCGGTAAACACGCCGATAACAAAATCGACTTCCAGGAATTCATGATCGCTCCGGTCGGCGCCAAGACTTTCTCCGAAGGTCTGCGCTGGATCACGGAAATTTTTCATGTTTTGAAATCGATTTTGAAGAAAAAAGGCCATGTTACGGCTGTGGGCGATGAAGGCGGATTCGCGCCGAACCTTGGCAATGAAGAAGCTTTAGAAGTGATCATGGAAGCGATCAATGCCGCTGGCTATAAGCCCGGCACGCAAATCCAGATTGCGCTCGACTGTGCTTCTTCGGAGCTTTTCGATGAAGGCGGACGCAAAGGCTACAAGTTTTGGAAGTCCAACCCCGGCGAACTTTTTACCGCGGATGAAATGATCGCGATGTATGCGGACTGGAAAAGCAAATATCCGATTTATTCCATCGAAGACGGTCTCGACCAGAATGATTGGGCGGGTTATGTTGAATTTACGAAACAGCTCGGCAAAAAAATTCAGATCGTGGGCGATGACTTTTTCGTGACGAACCCTGAGCGCCTTGCCAAGGGTATCAAGATGAAAGCCGCGAATTCGATTTTGATTAAAGTGAATCAGATCGGAACTGTGACCGAAACTTTGGAAGCGATCAAGCTCGCGCAAAAAGCGGGCTACGGCGTGATTTCATCGCATCGTTCGGGTGAAACAGAAGACGCGTTCATTGCGGATTTGGCTGTGGGGACAGGTGCCGGCCAGATTAAGACCGGTTCGCTTTCACGCACAGATCGCATGGCGAAGTATAACCAGCTTCTGCGCATTGAAGAAGAATTGGGCACGAAAGCCATCTTTGACCGCAAAGCAGCCGCACGCTAACAGATTACCGAAAAAGGTCATCTGCTGTGTTGCCAGCGCGCTTCCTTGTGCGGCGTAGGTTTCACTACGCCTCCGCAGTCGCTTGCTGGCGCCTTGCATCTGAACCTTTTTGGGCGATCTGTTTAAATAAGAAGGATTAATAATGCCGCGGTTTAAGTTTCCAAAATACACGTTGATCGTGATTTTGGTCTTAACCGCGGCATTTTTCTTTTATTTCCCGTCTTATTCCCGTTACCGTGAGCTTAAATCGGAAGCCGATCGCCTTCAGTCCCAGCTTGTGGATTTGCAAAAGCAGATCGAAGTCCTCCAGCGTGAAAAACAGCTGATCAAAAATGATAAAAACTATCTTGAAAATGTGATTCGTAAAGAAATGGGTCTGGTCGAGCCGGGGGAGGTTGTTTATGAGTTTGAAGATAAACCCCGTAAGCAGGTCTCAGCTATTCCGCCGGTGGTCAAAACAGTCTCATTGTCTTCGGAATCGGTACCAGCGGGTGATTCCCGGGAGTAAAACCCCGTTTTGACCGTTTCGTTGACATCCCCAAGCTCCAAGCTATAATACACAGCTTTTTAGGATCGAAGACTTTTACCATTTTAAGACAAAAATAAGCGGGAAATAAGCGTGTCAGACATGTTTAGCCCTAAAAAAGCTTTTGCTTTTTTTGCGGCTTTTTTAATTTTGGGAAGTATTACGTTGGCAGATGTTCACGCTCAGGTTGCTCCTGCAGTCGCTTCGGCGGAGTCTCAGGCACAGGGGAAGAAGCCCAAGCGTAAATTACCGACGGGTTTATTGGAGTTAAGCGGTTATAAGGTACCGGTTTTCCTCTATGTTCCCGAGGGGTTGGAAATTGACAGAAAATATCCTTTTCTTGTCATGGTTCCCAATGAAACCACTCCGGCAAAAAATCAGCTTGAATATATTTTGCCTGTAGCGAAAAGTTTGGAATGTTTTGTCTTAGCGGTGGATGCCTGGCCTAAAGAGGGTGAACCGTTTGTTTTTGACCGATGGCTGTTGCAGGTGAAGGAAGATATGATGATGCGTTTTCCGATTGATTCATCCAAGGTTTATGCCATCGGACGGAATGGGGGCGGGCATTATGCCGCTTATTTAATTTCAGCGTATCCGAATGAATTTTCCGGCGCCGCATTTTTAGGAGAAGCGTGGGATGGTCTGTATGTGCAGCTTTTTAATCCCCGTGCGTCTGCAGGAGATCAAATGCCTGTGGTGGCGGCCTTCACCGCCGATCAACAAACCACAAAAATCAAAAATGAAAAATGGGTTCTCGAGTATCAGGAAAAGGGTTATCCCGTGCATGTGATGGATGTGACCGGCGAAGAGGGCTTTGATTCGTCTGAATTCAAAGTGTCCTTGCTGGAGTGGCTGGATCAGAAAAGCCAGGCATGGAAACTGGTACGGGAAGAACAAAATAAAACATTCAAGCAGCGCTTTAAAAAAGGCGTTAAAGAGTTTTTCGAGGTTTAGCCCGTTTTGTTTTCGCCTCTGCGCTAGCGCAACCGGCAGAAATCAGATACAAGTTGTTTTAAATAAGTTAATTGCGGTTGGGTAAATCCCAGAGCTATTAAAAATACAGTGTAAGGAAATTTTATGGAATTAACAGGTGCGCAGATTTTAGTTAAATCATTGGAAGCCGAGGGAGTTGATTGCGTTTTCGGTCTGCCCGGCGGCGCGATTCTGCCGACTTTCGACGCGATTTATGATTCGAAGATCAAGTTCCATTTGGTGCGCCACGAACAGGGTGCTTCGCATATGGCCGATGCTTACGGCCGCGCAACGGGTAAGCCCGGCGTTTGTATCGTAACCTCGGGTCCTGCGGCCACCAATACCATCACCGGTTTGGCGACGGCTTACATGGACTCCGCACCGATGGTTTGCATCACCGGCCAAGTAGCGACAACCGCAATCGGTAGTGACGCTTTTCAGGAAGCGGACGTCGTCGGCGTTTCGCGTCCCGTAACCAAACACAATTATTTGATTAAAAATGTGAAAGACATCTCACGCGTCGTAAAAGAAGCGTTTTATATCGCGCGCACCGGCCGCCCGGGCCCAGTTCTGATTGATTTTCCGGTGGATGTCAGCCGCGCGAAAGCGGAATACGAACCCGCAACTTCGGTGAAGCTGCGCGGATACAATCCCGAAAAAGCTTCGAATCCGGTAGATATGGATCAATTGCAGAAAGCCGCGGATTTGATCAACGGCGCAAAACGCCCGTGTTTGTATGTCGGCGGCGGCGCGATCATTTCCAACGCCGAAAAAGAAGTGATGGAGCTGGTCGAAAAAACCGGCATTCCAATTACGACGACGGTTTTAGGTCTCGGCATTTTTCCCGAAACGCATCCTCTTTCATTGCGTATGCTCGGCATGCACGGAACGGTTTACGCGAATTACTCAGTTCAAAAATCGGACGTATTGATTGCCGTCGGCGCGCGTTTTGACGACCGCGTAACGGGACACATTCCGCGTTTCGCGCCGCACGCGAAAATCATTCACATTGATATCGATCCTTCTTCAATTTCGAAGACGATCAAAGTCGATGTGGCGATTGAAGGCGACGTTAAGCAGGCTTTGGTTAAGCTCAATAAGATGGTGAAAAACCTCCGTCCCGCGACGAAGGAATGGATTGAGCAGATCAATGAATGGAAAGCCAAACATCCGCTGAAATATAAAAAAGAAGGCGGTATTCGCCAAGAATATGTGATTGAACAGGTCGGTAACCTGACTAATCATAAAGCGCTTGTCGCAACCGGCGTTGGCCAGCATCAGATGTGGGCCGCGCAGTGGTACGGCTTCGCCGAACCGCGCAGTATGCTGACTTCCGGCGGGCTCGGAACCATGGGTTACGGTTTGCCGGCGGCTATCGGCGCGCAATGCGGACGCCCGGATAAAACCGTGGTGTGCTTTGACGGCGACGGTTCGTTTCAGATGACGATGTGCGAACTGGTGACCGCATCGCATTACAACATTCCGGTTAAATTGTTTTTGCTCGATAACGGCTGGCACGGTATGGTGCGTCAGTGGCAGGAATTGTTCTATAAGGAACGTTATTCCGCTTCGCATCTTGAACCCTCGAATCCGGATTTTCCGAAACTGGTCGAAGCCTGCGGTGTGCGCGCGATTCAGTGCAAAACGAAAGAAGAAGTGATTCCGGCAATTAAAGAAGCACTCAAGCATAAAGGACCGGTCGTGGTTCATTGCCTCGTCGAAAAGGCAGACAATGTTTATCCGATGGTTCCGGCCGGCCATGCGCTCGACCAAGTCATGGACATGGCGTAAAAATTTGTGAAAAAGTCCTTTCGTTGCGTTAAACACATCGCTTTTTTGTGCGGCGTATTAGCAAAATACGCCTCCGCAGGCGCTTGTGTTCGCCTTACGAACGGAACTTTTTGACAAATTTTTGAATGATTTGAAATTTTAAATTAAAGAGAATAAAAACCGATTAAAAAAAGATCAGACGCAAGGCGTAAACGAGCAACCGAGGAGGTGTACTGTAAATGTACATCGCACGAGCGTTGCGAAGTTTACAACGCAGCAGATGGCTTTTTTTAGCGGTTTGAGGAAATAATATGCAGAAACATACGATCGCGGTCTTAGTTGAAAATCAGTTCGGCGTTCTTTGCCGTGTAGCGGGGCTTTTCTCTGCGCGCGGTTTTAACATCGACAGTTTAACCGTGGGCGAAACCCAGCATGCTGATCTGTCGCGCATGACGGTGGTGGCCCGCGGTGATGAACGCGTCGTACAGCAGATCGTCCGTCAGCTTGATAAATTGATCGATGTGATTTCGATCGAAATTCTGAATCCTCAGGATTCGATTGACCGCGAACTCGTTCTGATCAAAGTGAAATCGGATCTTTCGAACCGCAACGATTTGATGGGCGTGGTGAATAACTTCCGCGGAAAAATCGTGGATGTTCAGGAAGATTCCATGACTTTGGAAGCGACTGGCACGGAAGCGAAAATTGACGCGATGCTCGAACTTCTCCGCGCTTTCGGCGTGATTGAAGTGGTGCGCACCGGCAAAATCGCGATTTCCCGCAAGGCTCCTTTGGATGCCCCGGAAGCGAAAGAAGTGGAAGTCGTGAAGGTGAAAAAGTCGGCTAAAGCCAAATCATCCGCAAAAGCTGCTACTAAGGGCGGCGACAAAAAAGCGAAGATGCAGGCGGGCACCGACACTTGGATGTGATCGCTTCGCGATCACATCATCATGTTTTGCAATTTCAGACGAGCTGAAATTGCGGGACAGCAAATATTTTTTTGAAACTGAAAATTAAAATAGAGAGAGAAGAATAAGAAAATGGCAAAGATTTATTACGACAAAGACGCTGATTTGGGATTCTTAAAAGGTAAAACCGTTGCTATCGTGGGCTACGGTATTCAAGGCCGCGGACAGGGGCTCAACCTTCGTGATTCCGGCGTCAAAGTCATTGTGGCACAGCGCCCGGGCGGAAAGAATTATGATTTGGCAATTCAGGATGGGTTTAAGCCCGTTTCCGCGGAAGAAGCCGCGCAAAAGGCCGATATCATCCAGATTTTGACGCAGGATCATTTGCAGGCGCAGATCTATAAGGAAAGCATCGAACCCTATTTGAAGCCCGGCAAAGCATTGCTTTTCTCACATGGTTTTAATGTTCACTTCGGCTATATCAAACCGCCTAAGAACATTGACGTGTTCATGGTTGCTCCGAAGGGTCCGGGCGCTTTGGTTCGTACTCAGTATCTCGCGGGCGGCGGTGTGCCGGCGCTTGTCGCGATTTATCAGAATGCCAGCGGCAAAGCTTTGAAGCTTGCTTTGGCTTATGCGAAAGCTATCGGCGGAACACGCGCGGGCGTGATTCAGACGAACTTTAAAGAAGAAACCGAAACCGATCTTTTCGGCGAACAGGCTGTTTTGTGCGGCGGTTTGTCGGAGCTTATCCGTAACGGTTATGAAGTTTTGGTGGAAGCCGGCTATCAGCCCGAAATGGCTTACTTTGAATGTCTGCATGAAGTGAAATTGATCACGGACGCGATTTTCATCGAAGGTATCAGCGGTATGCACCGCCGCGTTTCCGACACGGCTGAATACGGAGATTACTCGCGCGGAAAACGCGTTGTGCCTGCTTCGGCAAAGAAGGAAATGAAAAAGATTTTGAAAGAAGTTCAAACGGGTGCTTTTGCGCGCGAGTGGATGGAAGAAAATCGCACCGGCCGTAAAAAGTATAACGCTTATCGCAAAGAAGCCGATAATCATGACATTGAAAAGGTCGGCGCGCGACTTCGCGGCATGATGCAGTGGATTAAGAACTCGAGCTCCCTAGCACAGAATACAAAGAAGAAGGCGGGGGCGAAAAAGCGTAAACCGGCGCTTGCAGCTCGATAAAACAAACTAGTTTTGCTTTTAAAACCGCCTCTTCTTAATAAGAAGGGGCGGTTCTTTTTTTAGGGTCGATTTACTCTAAAAATCGAATTGCGATAAAATTTCAAAGGGATATTTATGAAAGACACGAAACGTAGAATTTATATTTTTGATACGACATTGCGCGACGGCGAACAATCGCCGGGGGCGTCTTTGACGCCGGATGAGAAATTAAAGATCGCTAAACAGCTCGAGCGTTTGGGCGTGGATGTCATCGAAGCCGGTTTTCCGGCTTCATCGCCCGGTGAAATGAAAGCGGTGGATATGATCGCGCGCACTTTGACCAAGCCGGTCATTTGCGGTTTAGCCCGCATGATGCCGCGCGACATTGACGCCGCGCGCAAGGCTTTGGAAAACGCAAAGAAAAAGCGTTTGCATGTTTTTTTGGCGACATCGCAGATTCATCGCGAATTCAAATTGAAAAAAGACAAAAAAGAAGTTCTGAAAATGATCGCGGAGCAGATTCGTTCGGCAAAAAAAGATTTCAAGCAAATCGAATTTTCGCCGGAAGACGCGTCGCGTACGGAGCGGGACTTTTTGCATCAGGTGGTACGTGCCGCGATTGACGCGGGCGCAACTTCGATCAATGTTCCCGATACGGTGGGCTATACCGTGCCGCATGAATTCAATGATGTCATCAGCGGTTTGGTTAAAAAAATGCCGGAATTGGGCAAGCAAGTGGTTTTGTCAGTGCATTGTCATAATGACTTGGGTTTGGCAGTAGCGAACTCATTGGCCGCGGTGCAAGCGGGCGCTAATCAGGTGGAATGCACTGTCAATGGCATCGGAGAGCGCGCGGGCAATGCTTCTTTAGAAGAAATTGTGATGGCGATGGATACGCGTAAAGATTTTTTTAATTGCACGACCGGCGTGAATACCAAAGAAATCATGAAGTCGTCCCGTTTGGTGTCACATTTGACGGGCATGGTGGTTCAGCCGAATAAAGCGATTGTCGGACGTAATGCTTTTTGGCACGCGTCGGGCATTCATCAGGATGGAGTCCTTAAGAAGCGCCAAACTTATGAAATTATGGACCCAAAAAAAATCGGGTTGGCGAGCAACAACATCATGCTGGGTAAGTTGTCCGGCCGGAATGCTTTTGCCGCGCGTATCAAAAAAATTGGTTTTAATTTGAAGTCCGCTGATTTGGATATTGCGTTCGCAAAATTCAAACAGTTGGCCGATAAAAAGAAATATGTTTTTGATGAAGACTTAGAAGTGTTGTTGCAGGATCAGGCCGGACCCACCTCCGACACTTGGATGCTGAAAGACATGCGTGTCGTTTCTGAGTCGGGTAAGAAATCGGACGCGCGTATTGAATTAAGCCGCGACGGTAAAGTGCATGAAGCGGAAGTCGTCGGCGATGGTCCTGTGGATGCTTGCTATAAAGCGATTGAGAAAATTATCGGTTCCGGCGCTAAGGTCGCGCATTACGGCATTCAGGCTGTCACGGGTGGGATGGACGCCCAAGGTGAGGTGACCGTGAAGCTTTTAATCAGCGGCAAGGAAGTGTCGGGTCGCGGAACGAGCACGGACATTCTTGAAGCGAGCGTGCGTGCTTATCTGTTCGCGATCAATAAGGTCGCGGCGCATGGACTGCCAAAGCAAAGCGCGCAGCATCTGTGACACTGTAATATAAAAGGCTCTGTACGGCTGCTTGATAAGCAGCCGTGCAACCGCTTAAGCCCCCGAGCGATTACAAATGCAATCGGCTCGACCGGGGATACAAACCAGAATTAAGGGTAATGGATAAGAAACTAGATTTGTATGGTATTTTCGGGCATCCGCTAGCCCATACGCTTTCGCCTGTGTTTCAAGAGGCAGGCATGCAAAAAGCCGGTCTGTTAGCGCATTATTTGGTTTTTGATTTCAGTGAACCTGTTTTTAAAAAAACCATGCGCTTGCTGAAAAAAATTCCGCTCAAAGGGTTCAACCTCACCGTTCCTTATAAGCAAACCGTGATTCCTTATTTAGATTGGCTGACCGATTCCGCGCGCGCAATCGGTGCCGTGAACACAGTGTATCGCTTCGGAAAAAAATGGTATGGCACCAACACAGACGCGGAAGGTTTTTGGCTTTCACTGAAAAAGGAATGGAATTGGAAGCCCAAGGGAAAATCTGTTTTGGTAATCGGAGCCGGCGGCGCGGCAAGAGCGGTGGTTTATGCTTTAGCATCGCGCGGCGCGCGAACGATTGCGGTATCAAACCGCACCGAATCCCGCGCCCAGGATTTAATTGCCGCGTTCAAAAAACTGTTTCCCAAGACGGAGTTCTTTTCGACGTCTCTTGCGTCAAAGAAAGATCTGACCGCATTTGATTTGATCGTGAACACGACTTCGGCAGGTCTGAAAAAAAATGATCCGCTCATCTTGCCGGCGAAGTTGATTCCCTCCGCGAGGGAAGGTAAAAAATATTTCGTGGATCTTATCTATAATCCGGCCGAAACGCCGTTTTTAAAAGCTGCTCGTCAAAAGGGCCATAAAACTTTAAATGGATTGTCCATGTTGCTTTATCAGGGCGCGCGTGCGTTTGAAATTTGGACGGGGAAAAAGGCGCCGATTGAGACGATGCGTTCCGCTTTAATTCAAACGCTGAAAGATTCTAAGAAATGATTCTTGCTTTGGTTTTTATTTACGGCGCGATGATCGGAAGTTTTTTAAATGTCTGCATTTACCGCATGCCGCGGGAAATGTCCGTGGCCAAGCCGGCACGGTCTTTTTGCCCCGAGTGCCAAAAGCAAATTCCTTGGTATTTGAACCTTCCCTTGATTTCCTACTTGTGGCTGCGAGGACAATGTGCGTTTTGTAAAACGAAGATTCCGCTCAGGTATTTTGGCGTTGAACTCGCGACCGCACTGATGTTTGTCGGGCTGTGGTATCTAAGCGAGGGGAGTCTTATTCTGTTCGTGATGCGTGCGGTTTTCATGAGCATGATCATGGTTGTGATCATGACTGATTTTGAAATGAAGTTTATTCCCGACTTAATCACATTTCCCGGGATGGCGCTCGGACTGTTTTTCAGCCTTGTTCCGGGAGGGATTTTTGAGCAAAGCTTGTGGTATCATAGGCTTGCGCAATCAGCTTTAGGGCTGATAGGGGGCTATGGCTTTTTGTTTATAACCGCTTTACTCGGAAATTGGCTTTTTAAAAAAGAAAGCATGGGTGGCGGCGATTTAAAGTTGATGGGCATGATGGGCGCGTTTATCGGATTGCCCAAGATATTTTATGTTTTTATGCTGGCGCCTTTTATCGCGCTTCCTTTTGCGCTTTGGTATAAGTATGCGAAGAAATCTTCCGAATCGGAAGAGGAACGCGAACAGGTTCCTTTCGGGCCTTTTCTCGCATTTTGGGGCGCGGCGTTTTTTCTCTATGGAGATGTTTTAATGAATTTTATTAATCAAATTTACGGGGTATCGTAATGTTGAAATATGTGACTACGGGCGAATCTCACGGACAGCATATGGCCGCGATCTTGGAAGGTTTTCCGAGCGGGCTTAAAATGGACATGGAGTATATCAACTCCGAATTGCGCCGTCGGCAGGGCGGATACGGACGCGGCGGACGTCAGAAAATTGAAACAGATACGGTGAATCTGATGGGAGGCGTCATAAAAGGCCTTTCCACCGGCGCGCCGCTTGGATTTTTACTGACGAACGCGGATTTTAAAATTGAATCTATGCCCGAACTTTTTCGTCCCCGTCCGGGGCACGCGGACTTAAACGGAGCGCTCAAATACGCACAGGGAATTCGCCCGATTTTGGAACGTGCCAGCGCGCGTGAGACTGTGATGCGCGTGGCAGTGGGCGCGGTTTGTAAATTGTTTTTGAAGCAATTCGGTATTGAAGTCGCGAGTCATGTGATTCGCATCGGAAAAGCCGCTTTACCAAACGATGCGGAGCCGACGGTTGATCAAATCCGCGAAAAAACAAAAAACTCCGAAGTGAATTGCATTTGTCCTGAAACCGAAAAGAAAATGATCGCGGAAGTGGATGAAGCCCGACGTCAAAAAAATACGGCCGGCGGAAAATTTGAAGTGCGCGTTTCAGGTGTTCCGATCGGCTTGGGTTCTTTTGTGCATTTTGAGCGTAAGCTCGACGGACAACTCGCCATGATCATGATGAGTATGCAGTCGATTAAAGCGGTTGAAATTGGTTCGGGCACTTTGGTCGGCGAAGTATTCGGCTCCGAAGCGCATGATGAAATTTTTCATGACCCGAAAAAAGGGTATTACCACAAAACAAACCGCTGCGGCGGTATTGAAGGCGGTATGTCCAACGGTTCCGACATTGTCGTGCGCGCGACAATGAAGCCGATCTCGACTTTAGGTCAGCCCTTAGCTTCGGTAAATATGCAAACCAAGCAGGCAGAGCGCGCGGAATACGAAAGATCCGATATTTGCGCGGTGCCCGCCGGCGCGGTTATCGGAGAGTCGTTGGTGGCTTATATTATCGCGGGTTCCTTCCTTGAAAAATTTGGCGGCGATTCCATTTCTGAAATCCGCCGTAATTACGAAGGTTACTTAAAACAAATTTCGGCTTAATGAAGAACATCTATCTGATCGGCATGATGGGGTCGGGAAAAACTTCAACGGCTCGTGAATTGTCCGCGCTTCTCAGTATGCCCTTAATTGATTTGGATGCCGAGCTTGAAATGAAAAGTGGTAAAAAAATCGCCGAAATCTTCCGTGAAAAAGGGGAGGATTGGTTCCGTGATACCGAAACTAGCATTCTGACGCGGTATCCTGCGGATACAAGCGCGGTATTTGCGACGGGCGGCGGGGTTGTGATCCGTGAAGAGAACCGGGAATGGATGCGTGCCTGCGGAACGGTTGTTTATCTGGAAACTGACCTTGAAGATTTATGGAAGCGGGTTTCAAAAGAAACAGGCCGACCGCTTTTGGAAGATTTTGATCCGAAACAAAAATTGATGTCGATTTTAAACACGCGTCAGCCGCTTTATGAAGATTGCGCAAATGTCCGGGTTGTTACGAACGGAAAAACACCGCGGGAAGTCGCCGTTGAAATTGAAAAGAAACTGAAATGAAAACCATTCAGGTCAAAAGCCTCAAACAGAACTACTCGATTTTAGTCGGAAGCGGGCTGCTTTCCAAATCAGGTGTGCTTCTCAAGAAAGTATTTAATCCTGGATGCCGCGTCATGCTTGTGACGCAGAAAACCGTTCCTGTCGGGCACCGTAAGAAGACGGAAGCTTCTTTGCGTAAAGCGGGGTTTCAGATCTTTTTTTATTATCTTCCGCAAGGTGAAAAAGCTAAATCCGCCGATGAACTCTTCCGTTTGGTTGCGGCACTTCTTAAAAATGGTTTTGAACGCGGGGACGCGATTTTGGCTTTAGGCGGCGGAGTGACCGGTGATGTGAGCGGATTTGCCGCGGCCGTTTATTTGCGCGGTATTCGATATGTTCAGGTCCCCACCACTTTGTTGGCGCAAGTCGACAGTTCCATTGGCGGTAAAACCGCCGTGAACACCCCTGAGGGGAAAAACCTGGTTGGCGCGTTTAATCCGCCTGTCATGGTGATTTCAGATGTGGATACTTTAAAAACGTTACCGCCGCGTGAGTTGCGCGCGGCTATGGCTGAAGTGATTAAGTATGGTGTTATTGCGGATCCTAAGTTGTTTGATTTTCTTGAAGCGAATGCTAAAAAAATTACCGCTAAAAATCCCAAAGCATTAGAGCGTATTGTTTCGGATTCTGCCCGCATAAAGGCCGGAGTTGTCAGCCGCGATGAGTTTGAGACGAAGGGCGAGCGCATGATTTTGAATTACGGACATACTTTCGGTCACGGAGTAGAGGGAGCTCTCAAGTATCAGAAGCTTGTGCATGGTGAAGCCGTTGCTCTCGGTATGCTGATGGCCGCGGAAATGGGCGTGCGTTTAGGGCTGTGCTCAGGCGATTTTCAACGTCGTCAACTGCAATTGATTCGGTCTTTAGATTTACCTGTTTCTGTGGACCGTTTAGGAATCAATACAAAGAGTATTTTTAAAGTGATGGCGCATGATAAGAAAAAAAAATCAGGCAAGTTAAGGTTTGTTTTGCCTGAGCGGAATGGTCTTGTCAGCATTGTCACCGGCATTGAAGATGCCGCGATTCTTTCGGTGATTGATTCGCTTTTCTAAACGAAAAGTTTAAAGAGTACGCCTGCCGCACCGCAAGCCGCCAAGACCCACAATAAATTGATTTTAAATCTCAGAATCGCAATTCCCGCCGCACAGGCTAACAAAGCCGGAAAAAACTGAAAAGTATTCCAATCCGGAATCCAAAGCTTGATTCCATGCCAGGTTGAACTTTCGATTTTGCTGAAGAGTGTATGCAAAGCAAACCACACGGTTAAATTTAAAATCACTCCCACGACGGCGGCGGTGATCGAAGAAAGCGCGCCGGTTAAGGCCTTGATACCGCGCAGTTTTTCAATGTAAGGCGCGCCCAGAAAAATCCATAAAAAGCACGGCACGAAAGTAACCCAGGTGACGACCAGCGAAGCGATGAATCCCGCTGCCCAGGGTGAAAAAGGGGCGGCGTCACGAAAAGCACCGAGGAAGCCAACAAATTGTACGACTTGAATTAAAGGCCCCGGTGTTGATTCAGCCATACCAAGCCCATCCAGCATTTCTCCCGGTAAAAGCCAGCCAAAATTTTGCACCGCTTCTTGCGCGATATAACTCAAAACGGAATAAGCGCCGCCGAAGGTAACCATCGCGGCTTTACTGAAAAAAATGCTTTGTTGTGTGAGGATATGATTGGCACCGAAGAAGGCCAATAATAAACCGATCGGTAAAAACCAAGCCCCACCCCAAATTAAAAGTGTTTTTAAAATGTAAACGAAGGCATTGGGGGGATGAATGGGCTCGTCTTTAAAAAGAGCCGGCGTGTCGATCGCGGCATCTTTGGTTTGCATGACTAAAAATAGGTCAGGGCGAATGGATGTCCCGGCGAGTCCGATGATACCGGCGCAGAGAATGAGCAAGGGAAATGGAATTTGAAAAAAGAAAAGGGCAATGAATGAAGCCGCCGATAAAGAAAGCATCATTTTGTTTTTAAGCACTTTTTTGCTGATGCGAAAAACAGCTTCGAGAACAACCGCGATAATGGCTGCTTTGATGCCCAGAAAAAGGCCGGCGAGCCAAACCGTATTTTGGTAAAAAACATAAAGATAGCTTAACGCTAAGATCGATAAAAAACCGGGCAAGATAAACAAAAGCCCCGCAGTAAGGCCGCCGCGAATGCCGAACATCATCCATCCTGAGTAAGTGACAAGCTGCATAGCTTCAGGCCCCGGTAAAAGCGTGCAATAGCTGAGCGCATGCAAGAATCGGTTTTCGCTGAGCCATTTTTTTTCATCCACTAAAATACGGTGCATGATGGCAATTTGTCCCGCCGGGCCGCCAAAGCTCAAGCAGGCGATGCGAACCCAGGTTTTAAACGCTTCAGCAAAAGAGACAGAGGTCATTTTTTAAGCCAAGGCTCCACTTTAAACTCGCTCAGAATTTGTGACACTAACGGGTGCGGATTTTTTCGCGGACGAGTTAGCGCGTAAATCTTTTCTGAAATAGGACTATTCTCCGGAGCGTGAAGTATTTTAAGGTCTTCTTTTGCCGGCGCCTGGGAAATTGTAAGTAAATTTAAGGGGGCAATTCCATGGCCCCGCAACGTAAGGCGGCGTACAATTTCAATGTCCTGAATTTCTCCCAAAATACGGGGGTTTAATTTTTTGGATAATAAAAATTCTCTGACCGCGAAGGCCACCTGACTGGGCGCGGTGGGCAGAATCAGAGAAGCTTCATTTAAACAGCCCGGAAATTTCCCCAACTTTTCGGCAAGTTTAGTGTTTGCGCAGAAAACAACCGGGATGTCGGCAATCAGGCGATGTTCGGCGGATTTTGCCGTTACGGGGAGGACGGTCGAATCGTGAAAGACAATGTCCAGCAAATGATCTTCCAGTTGAAATAAAAGAGTTTCAATTCGGTCTTCAATTAAAGTGATTTGGATTGCAGGCTCCATTTTGAGAATGAAGTTCAGTAAAAGATCCGCAAAGGATTTGGGAATAAAATTAGAAAGTCCGATTTGAATTTGAATACGGCCTTTTTGGGAAAGATCGCCGATTTGATCCATGAGTTCCTGACCCAAGTCAAAAATGGATTTGGCATATCCTAAAATCCGGTGACCGTCTTCGGTGAGCCGCAGTTCGCGGTTTTCGCGTTCGAACAGTTTTTTATCTAAAAATGATTCGAACTGTTTGAGCTGAGCTGAAAGCGTAGGCTGAGCCAGGCGGAGAGTCTTAGCCGCTTTGGAAACACTGCCTTCTTTGGCAATGACATAGAAGTAGTAAAGATGATGATAGTTAAAAGGAATCATATAGATATATTCTATAGATAACATGAAAATTATCTATTTTAATTTCAAATCAAAAGATGCGATATTGTGTTTGTTCGCCATCGTCTAGGGGGCGAAAGGAGGATCTATGCAATACAAACTTAAAACATTGGCTTTGCTCGTTCTTTTGAGCGGGCTTTTTTTAGTTGTCGGGAGCGCTTTGGGCGGGCAGGGCGGGATTGCAATTGCCTTGATCATGTCGCTTGTGATGAATGTCGGCGCGTATTGGTTTTCCGATAAAATTGTTTTGGCCATGCATGGCGCCAAGCCGGTTCCGGCTGAGTATAGCTACTTGAAATCAGACTTAGAGCATTTAAGCGCCAAAGCCGGCACACCCGTACCTCAGCTTTATTGGATGGCCGACGTTTCTCCGAATGCTTTTGCTACCGGCCGTGATCCAAAACATGGCACTGTTGTTGTCACTCAAGGTTTGCTCGATCGGCTTAATCCTCAGGAAGTGAAAGGCGTTTTAGCGCATGAGTTGGGGCATATTCTTAACCGTGATACTTTAATTTCCGCGGTAGTGGCGGTGATGGCGTCCGCACTCATGCATTTTGTGCATTTTTTTGCCTTTTTCGGTGGTGCGGGCCGGGGTGGAGAAAGGGGCGGGAATCCAATTTTGATGCTCGTCACTGTTATTCTTGCACCGCTTGCTGCGACTTTGATTCAGCTTGGTATTTCACGTAGCCGTGAATATCTTGCCGATGAAACCGCAGCAAGGTTGACGGGTGATCCCGAGGCTTTAGCTTCCGCGCTGCAAAAAATTTCGGGTGAAATTCAGCGTGAAACCGAGCACGGCGAAATTGAACCGCAGCCCGGCATGGCGCATCTTTATATTATGAGCCCTATGGTGGGCGGAGACGGTTTGATGTCGCTTTTTTCCACTCATCCGCCGGTTAAAGAAAGAGTGAAGCGGCTAAGGCAAATTTCAGAAGATATTTCGGGTTTCGCAACAAAGACTGTGCTTACCGCTTAAAAGGAGATTTCATGGATTGGACGCCGTGGGTTTTATTTCATTTGTTTGTGTTTGGAATGCTCGCACTGGATCTCGGTGTTTTTCACCGTAAAGCCCACGCCATCCATTTTAAAGAAGCTTTGGCCTGGAGCGGTGTTTGGATTTTGCTCGCCCTGCTCTTTAATGGGATAATTCATTTTTGGAGAGGTGAACAAGCCGCGCTTGAGTTTTTTACGGGCTATGTGATTGAGAAATCGCTCTCCGTGGATAACATTTTCGTTTTTCTCGTTATTTTTACCTACTTTAAAATTCCCGCCCAATATCAGCACCGCGTTTTGTTTTGGGGAATTATCGGCGCGTTAATTATGCGCGCCATTTTTATAGCCGCGGGAATTACACTTCTCGAAAAATTTCATTGGCTGATTTATGTCTTTGGGGCGTTTTTGATTTTGACCGGAATTAAAATGGCTGTTTCACATGGTCAAGAGATCGAGCTTGAAAAGAATTTTGTTCTTCGGTTTTTTAAAAAAATCATGCCATTGACCGAAAAATTTGATGGCCAAAAATTTTTCACGCTGGAAAATGGGAAACGTTTTGCGACACCGCTTTTTACCGCGCTCGTGATCGTTGAGTTTACGGATGTGATTTTTGCCGTTGATTCCATTCCCGCGATTTTAGCTATCACGAAAGAGCCTTTTATCGTTTACACTTCGAATA
Organism: Candidatus Multiplicimicrobium inquinatum; assembly: GCA_002344825.1. Lineage (GTDB taxonomy): Bacteria > Omnitrophota > Omnitrophia > Omnitrophales > Aquincolibacteriaceae > Multiplicimicrobium > Multiplicimicrobium inquinatum. The sequence goes on from DDUN01000036.1 coordinate 25,901, forward strand.
TTTTTGCGATTTTAGGATTGCGCTCGCTTTATTTTGCATTGGCGGGTATTTTGCAGTATTTTCGATTTTTACATTACGGTCTTTCTGTGGTTTTGGTTTTTGTCGGTATCAAAATGCTGATTTCGGAATTTTATAAAGTTCCGATTTTGGCCTCTTTGGGAGTTATCGCGGTTGTGATTTTGATTTCAATTATCGCGTCCATTCTCTTGCCTTCAAAAAAAGAGGAGATTAAGGTATGCTAACAACCGGGGGAGAAAGTATGTTTTTAAAACCTGTCGAAAAATTTGGAGATATTCCTGAAGATTGCCGGAATACTCCCGTCGGACTTTTGCTTGAGTATCATAATTTAGGCCGCGAATATGATAAATATACCCAGGCACAGCTTCTGATCGGGATGTGTATGGACAGCCGTAAGCACCTGAGGATTCCCGATAATTTTGCGTTTATTATCCGTTCGGGCGGCGCCAATCTGCGGTATGCCACTTTTAAGGTATCCTATGCGATTGGGGTGGGCGGAGCCAAAGCGATTGCTTTAATAGGGCACAATGATTGCGGCATGCGCAATTTGGAGTCGCGCAAAGAAATTTTTATTCAGGGTATGATCGACCGAGCGGGCTGGACAAGAGCCCAGGCCGAAGAGCATTTTTCAACTAATCGAGATATGTTTGAAATCGGTGAAGAAACTTCATTTTTGATGAAAGAAGCTAAACGTTTAAATGATCTTTATCCAAAAATTTTGGTAGTTCCCATGCTTTACAATGTCCACTCGAACCTTCTTTATTTAGTTCAGAAAAAAGCGGATTAGTTGTACGGGTTGTATGCTTGTGTCTAAGCCCTAATCACGAGTATAATTCTTTCCGTTTGTAATGCCCTGCTCGGGCTTTTTAATCTGATTTTTTCGATCAAAGCTAATCAAAACAAAGAGAAAGATTTTACGAGATGAAAACCGCCCCTATTTGGTTCTTTGTATGTGCGCTTGTTTTATCCGCTTGCGGATCTTCCTCGGATTCGAATTCAAAAATTAAAATCGGCTGTGCCGCGCCTTTGACGGGTGATCAAGCTCAAATCGGAATTGATATGTGCAATGGCGTCGAGCTCGCGCTTTTGCAAGCCAATGATTTTGCTCAGCAAGCGGCCGTCTCGGGTGTTGCCCCTTTACAGTTTGAAATCAGCCGTCAGGATGACCAGCATAACCCCGCCCAAGCCGTGAATGTTGCAAAAAAATTTGTTTCGGATCCCGCTGTTTTAGCGGTGGTCGGACATTTTAATTCGAGCTGCACGAAGCCTTCGTCCGCGGTTTATAACTCGGCAGGATTGACGCAAATCACGCCCGCTTCAACGAACCCGGAGCTTTCACGGCAAGGTTTTTCGACTTTTTTCCGCACCGCCGCGACGGATGAAGTTCAGGGGCCAAAGGGTGCCATTTTTGCCGTTAAAAAGCTGGGTATTAAAAAGATTTTTGTGATCGATGATAAAACCACCTACGGTAAAGGCTTGGCGGACGAATTTGAAAAGAAAGCCCGCGAGCTTGGCGCCGAAATTTTAGGGCATGAAGGAATTACGCAAGGAGATAAAGACTTTACCCCCCTGCTTACGAAAATTAAACCGCTGGAACCCGAATTGATTTATTACGGCGGTATTTATCCCGAAGGCTCTTTGCTTTTGAGGCAGACGCGCGCGCTCGACATGAAAGCCGGATTTATGGGTGGTGACGGCATCGCGACTTTAACTTTTTCGGAGTTGGCCACGCAGGCGATTGCCGAAGGTACTTACGCGACCATGGTGGGCGGCGATATGCACCAGGTTCCCGCGGCGGCTTCTTTTATTCGCGACTATGAAAGTAAATACGGAACTTTAGGGCAGTGGTCGGCTTATGGCTATGATTCAGCCAATGTTTTTGTTGAGACGATCCGCAAAGCGGCAACCAAAGATCGTGCCGCGGTGCTTAAAACGATCCGTGAAATCCCTAAGTTTCAGGGAATTACGGGGGATATTGTGTTTGATGAAAAAGGCGATAATCAAAATCAGTTTATCGGAATTTTTCAGTTTCAAAGCGGCAAACTGCATTATGTCGGACCGGCGGACTAACTTTCGCGTGGCGGAATCAATTTTAAAAAACACGGCCCCCGCTTCTTTTCTTTCTCTCGTATTATTTGCATGAGCATTTTAGATATTTTTCTTCAGCAATTGATCAATGGTTTAACGATCGGCATGATCTACGCTTTGATCGCGTTGGGATACACCATGGTTTATGGTATTGCCCAGCTGATCAATTTCGCGCACGGCGAAGTTTTTATGGTGGGCGCCTATTTGGGGTTGCTTTTTTATACGATTTTCAATCAAACGGCGCTGGCATCTTGGATCATCGCCCCGACTTTTCTCGCGACCATGATCGCTACGGCCTTGCTTGGCTATTTGATCGAACGGTGTGCATATAGGCCCTTGCGCAACGCGCCGCGCTTGGCGCCGCTTATTGCCGCGATCGGCATTTCATTTTTACTCCAGAACGCGGTGATGTTGATTGCCGGACCTACAGATAAAAGCTTTCCATCGATTCTCACGATTCAAAAATATACATTCTCACATGTGACGGTGACCAATTTACAAATTTTGATTACGGTAGTTTCAATTGGTTTGATGACGGGGCTGCATTTTTTTGTGAAGCACACGAAAATTGGGAAGGCCATGCGCGCTTTGGCGGACGATCGGCAAGCCGCCAGTTTGATGGGGATTGACGTGAATTTTGTGATTGCGGTGGCTTTTATTATTGGGTCTGCATTGGCCGGTGCGGGCGGTTTGATGTTCGGCGCTTATTACAACACGATTAATTTTCACGACGGTTACTTGGCGGGTATGAAAGCTTTTACAGCCGCGGTTTTGGGCGGCATCGGTAATATTCCCGGCGCGATGATCGGCGGCGTTTTGCTCGGTGTTTTGGAAGGGTTAGCCGCGGGCTATATTTCTTCGCAATGGAAAAATGTTTTTGCTTTCTTGATTTTGATTTTAATTCTTCTTTTTCGCCCGACTGGGCTTTTCGGCGCGCGCGTCGTGAAAAAAGTCTAAATGAAGTTTCAGAAATTTATTCCATGGCTGGTGATCGCGGCGGCTTTTCTTTTTCCGTTTTTTGACAAAAACGCGTATCACATCGATGTCCTTGTTACCGCGGGGATTTTTATTTTGCTGGCGCTGGGTTTGCAGGTGATCGTGGGCTATGCCGGAATTCTCAATCTAGGATTCGCGGCATTTTTCGCTTTTGGCGCTTATACCTATGCGATTGTAAATATTCATTTCCATGTTCCTTTCTGGGGCGGCGTTGCGGTTAGCGCGATTGCGACGGCCGTATTCGGTATGCTGCTTGCTTTTCCGGCTCTTCGTTTGTCGGGGGATTATCTCGCCATCGTCACTTTGGGAGCGGGCGAAATTACCCGCATTGTTTTGAATAACTTGGATCAAGTCACCGGCGGTCCGAACGGTTTGCTTGGCATCGATCATCCGCGTCTGCCGATGGTTAATTATGATTTCAGCGTGCACTCCCAGCCTTATTATTTTCTGATTCTCATTTTTATTTTGGCCGTGATTTTCTTTTTACGGCGGCTTGAAACCTCACGTCTTGGGCGCGCATGGCGCGCACTGCGCGAAGATGAGCTTGCGGCTTCAGCCATGGGGATTAATCTGGCTTGGGCTAAACTCACGGCTTTCGGAATCGGCGGTTTTATTGCTGGCATTGCAGGCTGTATTTTTGCCGCGAAGCAGGGCACAATTTCGCCCGACAGTTTTGATTTTACGGTTTCGGTCATGGTTTTAGCCATGGTGGTGCTGGGCGGTATCGGCAGTATTTACGGTGCGGTTTTAGGCGCGTTGGTTTTGACCATTTTGCCCGAATGTTTGCGCGATTTTACTTCTTACCGCATGCTTATTTTTGGTGTTGCGATGGTTGTGATGATGCTGTTTCGTCCCAGTGGTATTTGGAGCTCTGTGCGCTTTCGCGCACAACCGCTGAGAGCAAATAAATGAAAAACAACCAAGCTTTAGCCGAATTCAATATCTTGAATATCGAAAAAGTGACGCAGCGCTTTGGCGGTGTCACCGCGCTGAATGAGCTCTCTTTTTCGGTGCGGCAGGGACAAATCGCGAGTGTGATCGGACCCAATGGCGCGGGCAAAACGACGCTTTTCAACTGCATCACAGGCCTTTATCGTCCTGATTCAGGATCGATGTTCTTCGGCGATTCGCAAATAAATTTAAACCGTATGCAGCCCTATGAAATTGCCGCCTGCGATATTTCCCGTACTTTTCAGACTATCCGCTTATTTAAAAATATGACCGCGCTTGAAAATGTGATGGTGGGTGCGCATTCCAAGCTGCGTTCCGGAATGTTCGGTTGTTTGGTTCAGCCGCGTTGGACCCGCGTGGAGGAAAAACGCATGGAACAGCGCGCGCACCGATTACTTAATTTCTTTTGTTTGGACGGCAAGGCGAATGAGCTTGCGCACAATTTAGCCTATGGGCATCAAAGAAAACTCGAAATTGCGCGCGCGCTTGCCAGTGATCCCAAGCTTTTGCTTTTGGATGAACCTGCGGCGGGAATGAATCCCAAAGAAAAAGAAGAATTGCTCGGTTATTTAACCGCGATTCGTGACCGCGGCGTCACCTTGGTTTTGATTGAGCATGATATGAAAGTAGTCATGCCGATATCCGATCATATTGTGGTTTTGGATTACGGAAAAAAAATCGCGGAAGGCAAGCCTAAGGAAATTCAATGCAACAAAACGGTTATTGAAGCTTATTTGGGAAAACCTTGTGAATAAAGAATCGACGATATTGGAAGTTGAGAGTCTCTATGCGGGTTACGGTCCGATTGAGATTTTGAAGGGCGTGAATGTCAAAATTCCGGAAGGAAAGATTGTGTCTTTGATCGGCTCGAATGGCGCCGGGAAGACGACTTTTTTGATGACGCTTTCAGGGTTGGTGCGTGCTCATCAGGGTTCCATTCTGTTTCAGGGTAAAGAGCTTTCCAAATGCGCGCCCTTTGATATTGTGAAGCAAGGTGTGGTGCAGGTCCCCGAAGGTCGGCGCATCTTTCCGCATCTCACCGTCGAGGAAAATTTAGATTTAGGGGCTTATACCCGCAAAGATCCCAAGCAGGAAATCAAACGCGATAAAGAGGAGTGGCTTACTTTGTTTCCTATTCTTCAGAAAAGATTGAAAGGGCAGGCTGGTAATTTAAGCGGCGGGGAACAGCAAATGCTCGCGATGGCACGCGCGTTGATGGCAAAGCCCAAACTTTTATTGTTGGATGAGCCGAGCTTGGGATTGGCGCCGAAGTTGATCGAGATTATTTTTAATTTAATTCTTAAAATCAAAGAAAAAGGGCTGACGATTCTTTTGGTCGAGCAAAACGCCTGGAAAGCTTTAGAGCTTGCCGATTACGCGTATGTAATTGAATCAGGGCAAATTCAAATGGAAGGCGCGGGGAAAGATTTGTTAGTTAATCCAAAAATAAAAAATGCTTATCTGGGGCAGTGAGCCGGCTAGCGGTAAAGAGTGCTTTCAAAGATTTCGTCGTTGAGTGCCACTCCAATTACATTCTCCATCACCTCGTACAGCGTAATGTGATTCGTTCGTTTCAGCGAGTTGCCGAGCGAAGTAATAAAGCTCGCATCAAACGATAAGTATTCAAGCCTCTCCGACTTGTCGATTTTCTTCTCCACCATTTTCTTAAAAACATCCAGCTCGCGTTTGGCTTCTTTGACGAAAATAACACGTGTATTTTTTAATTTAGTGGCTAAGGCGTCAATTTTCTTAATGGCCACCTGTCCGCAGTCAATCCACAGCTTGGGAACACCGTGATCGCCCGGAATCATTAAGTCTGGCTTGTAATGCATATCCGCGCTGATTTCGACTTTCAATTCAGGCGTATAAAACAAAAGATACGAAAGTAGCTTCATCACGATATGTTCGCGATGTTCGCAGACATCTTTAACCAGAATGAGTCTGGTTTGCGGCGGAATTTTGGGGGCGCAAACTTCGAAAGAGAATTTTTCAATCATGAAGTGATTATAGTGCTTATAAATTATTTAGATGCAAAAATAATGGTACACATCTCAAAGAAACAAATAGAATCTGTTCAAACAGCTGATGCTACGCTCAGAACTCACATCTTCTATTTGTTTTTTGAGATTATTGCGCTGAGGGGGTGGGGGCTATTAAATTGAGAAACGCGATGCGTTTCCTTTTGAAAATAGAAGAGCCGGCTGCTACCGCAGCCGGCTCGAAATGATTTCTGTTTATACCCGAAGCGGAGGCAAGCGGGCACGATTAAGCTCTACAACGACCTTCAACACCGTTAGATTTTTTGAAATGAGACACATAAAATTCTCCGTGTTTCTTCATTGGAAAACCAGTCCTTCATTCCTTTCTCATGGGTTGTCCGGTTATTTAAAAGGGCGCCCCCGGCGGAGTGTCCGATATAAGCACCTCGGTGCATCTGGTAAACCCGGCCTGCGCTTAAAAAGAAACTTACTCACAGAATTAAAATATTTCAAGGTCACGCTAGGTTTTGCTATATGGAAAATCGCTTTTCATCCGTCCTTTACGAGTTTGATATAATCCGCGCCATGAATCACGACCTTAACAAACAAGTTTCGCCTGAAGACGCGGCGTTTGTCATTGAGACTTTAAAGAGTCTTCTCGAAAATCCCGATCAGCTGGCGGCCTTGCCCGAAGAAAAAAGAATCGCTTTGCGTATGGCGGCGGGAAAATTATCGCGTCCCAGCAAAGAAGAAAAGCTTTCACGGGGCAAACAGGTCAAAAAAATCAACCGTAAGAAAATCGCGCGGGAAGAACGCGCTGCTCGTGCGGCCACCGGTATTCGTGCCGCGAGAACCACCTCTGTTTTTTCAGCGCCTGAAAAACGGGCGGTGACCGATGCGTCGTTGCAAAAACTGCCTGATTTGAGCTCTCCGCGTAATTGTTATGTGTGTAAGGCGGAATATACGCAGCTACATTTTTTTTATGACGCCATGTGTCCCGCTTGCGCGCAGTTTAATTATGATAAACGCTTTCAAACCGCGCCGCTTGATGGGCAGGTGGCGGTCATTACGGGATCGCGCCTGAAGATCGGCTATCAGGCAACTCTTATGATGCTGCGGGCAGGTGCGAAAGTGATCGCGACTACGCGTTTTCCCGTCGACTCCGCCATCCGCTTTGCCAAAGAAAAAGACTTTCCGTTGTGGCGTGACCGCCTGCATGTTTACGGGTTGGATTTAAGGCATACACCGAGCGTAGAAATTTTTTGCCGCATTTTTGAGAAAAAATATGGCCGTCTCGATTTATTGATCAACAATGCCGCCCAAACCGTGCGCCGTCCGCCGGGTTTTTACGCGCATCTCATGGCGAATGAAACGATGCCGCATGAAAGACTGCCTGCCGAAGCGAGAGGGTTGCTTGCTGATTTTATGGAGATAAAAAATACGCTTTCTTTGCATGCGCGTAAGACTTTATCCGCGCCTGAAATGGCAGGCGAAGCCGCGCTTAAAATTACCTGGAGCGGTAAAACACAAGGCATCGGCCTTTTGGCTTCCGCGGAACTTTCGCAGGTTCCTTATGCTTATGATGATACGAGCGAGGAAGAAAAAGTTTTTCCGGCCGGAAAACTAGACGCGGATTTGCAACAGGTAGATTTGCGTGAAACCAATAGTTGGCGTTTGCGTTTGGGGGAAGTCGAAACATCGGAGTTGCTGGAGCTTCAGCTTGTGAATGCCATTGCGCCGTTTGTGCTTTGCAATAAATTGATTCCGCTTATGAAACGTGAAAATACAGGCATCAAACATATTGTGAATGTCACAGCCATGGAAGGAAAATTCCATCGGTTTAAAAAAGCGGATCGTCATCCGCATACGAATATGGCAAAGGCCGCTTTAAATATGCTGACGCATACTGCCGCGGGCGGGCTGGCGAAAGAAGGTATTTATATGAACGCGGTGGATACCGGCTGGGTGACGGATGAAGACCCGGTAACGCTTTCTTTGCGCAAACAAGAAGAGCATGACTTTCAGCCTCCGCTGGATATCGTCGATGGTGCGGCGCGGGTTTGCGACCCCTTCTTTCACGGAATTTTAACGGGCAAACATTGGTGCGGGAAGTTTTTAAAAGATTATTTCCCAATCGACTGGTAATCATGCGCGCTTTTTGGATTTACCGTTTCCCGGCTGTTATGTGGATGATGCTGATTTTCTTTCTTTCATCCATTTCCGGCGATGATTTGCCGGATATAGATATTCCGTATATCCACATGATCGCGCATTTTGTGGAGTATGTTGTTTTAGGCTTTTTGCTTTCGCGCAGTTTTACGCATTCGGTCGGTAAGGAGAAAAAAGTTTTTGTTTCCGTCACGGCCTTTGTGATAGCCGTACTTTTTGCGTTATCCGATGAATGGCATCAAACTTTTGTTGCTGGACGAAATGGGGAATGGATGACAGTTGGTTATGACGCAATCTTTTCCGTTCTTGGCATTATTGTTTTTTGGATCACCCTAAGAGTTTTCAATAGGAATTAAATCGTGGAAGAAATTAAAAAAGGAATTTACGAACATTACAAAGGCAATCTGTATGAAGTGTTGGATACCGGCATTCATACCGAAGCGCGCGAACAGGTTGTGATCTATAAGGCTTTATATAAAGGTGACTTCAAGGAAGGCCAGCTTTGGGTACGTCCCCTTGCTATGTTTCAGGAAACCGTCAATATCGACGGCAAAGAAATTCCGCGTTTTAAATATTTGCGTCCTTCATAGGCGTTAGCTAAGGTAGGGTATAATGACTGTTATGAATTCTCTGCCGTGGAAACGTATGAAGCAAGATAAGCTGATGGATCTTACCATTAGCCGCTTGGGTCTAACGATTGCAGGTTCAGCGCTTGAGCCTTTGATTGCCCGGCTTTATTCCGAGCTTGAAGCCAAGGGGCTTAGTTTTAAGCCGCCCTGTTTTTTGGCGGATGAATGGTTTTGTCCCGTGGGTGTGCCTGCTATCGGCATTCCTTTTTATTTGTCGCACCCGCGTTTGCGCCGCCTTGAAAAAGAAATGATTTTGGAAGTGGAGGGCGGCAGCACAACCGAGTTTTTGCGTCTCATGCGCCATGAAACGGGCCATGCATATTCGTATGCCTACGGCCTTTACCGCAAGTCAGCCTGGCGTAAAATTTTCGGCTCTGCTTCTATGGAATATCCCGACACTTATCATCCGCGTCCTTACAGCAGAAGCTATGTGGTGCATTTGGAAAATTGGTACGCGCAAAGTCATCCCGACGAAGATTTCGCCGAAACTTTCGCCGTGTGGCTGACGCCGGGACTTAATTGGCGCAAGAAATATAAAGATTGGAAGGCGCTTGAAAAATTAGAGTTTGTCGACAAGTTGATGAAATCTTTGCACGGAAAAGCGCCGTCTTGTCTGCCTCCGCAGGACTTCAAAGAGTTCGCCGGGCTCGATATGAAGCTCAAAACTTATTTCCGAAAAAAAATGAAAGCTTACGAAGAAGAGTACCCGCATTTTTACGACCGCGATCTGAGACTGCTTTTTACGGACAAAGACGAAGAGAAATCCGCGGTTAAAGCCGTTGATTATTTAAAGAAATCACGCGAAAAGCTGATGCGCGCCGTCGCATTTTGGACTAAAGAAAAACGGTATACGATCGATCAATTGATGCAGAGGTTTATTGCCCGTACGGGGGAATTAGGACTTTATGTGCGGGAAGGTCAGCTTAATACGGATATGCAAGCCGCCGCCTTTGTGACAACTCTGGTTTCAACCTATCTGTTTACAGGAAAGTTTAAACGATCCAAATGATTTTTGAACAAAGAAGGCCCGCTTTCGGACCGTCTGCTACGTTGCTCCTTCTCGACGTGCCACAAAGCACGCCTTTGTCGTCGCGCCTTGCATCCAGCCCAAAATCGAGCTTCATCCTATGGGGTTGTTTATGAAGGCTGTGCCACGTGTGTTGGTTGCTTTCAATACGACTTCGGCATATCCGCATGATTATGATTTTACCGAAGAGCTGAAACTTACCGATTGGCAAACTGAAGCGGATGTTTTAGCCGCTCTGCGTTCGCTTGAGTACCCCTGCGAAACGGTCGGTATATATGATGATATGAGCGTTTTGCAGAAGAAAATAGAATCATTCCGGCCCACCGTGATTTTTAATTTGATCGAGCGTTTTAAAAACGATGCCGCGCATGAAGCGGACGCGGTTTCTTATTTAAAGCTTTTGGGAATTCCTTTCACAGGCTGCGGACCGACAGCGATTACTTTCTGCAAAGACAAAGGTCTCGCTAAACAAATTTTGTCGCATCACCGAATTCGGGTTCCTCAGTTTGTGATTTTGCCTTTCAAAAAGAAAGTCCATTTGCCCAAGCGGTTTCCGTTCCCGGTTTTTGTGAAACCTCTTAAAGAAGAAGCCTCGGTGGGTATTTCTCAGGCGTCTTTGGTGGAAACCGAAACTCAATTTAAAGAGCGCGTGCAGTTTTTGCATGACACCCTGAATCAGGATGTGATCGCGGAGCAGTATATTGCGGGCCGTGAAATTTATGTCGGCGTGATGGGCAGTAAACGGTTGGAAGTCTTTCCGTTTCGTGAAATGGTTTTCTCGCGCGTGGATGATGAAGATCCCAAGATCGCGACTTATAAAGCCAAGTGGGATGAAGCCTACCGCAAGAAATGGGGTATTAAGAACAAGTTTGCCGATGATTTACCGAAAGAGCTGGAAGATAAAATCAAAAGTTTTTCAAAACGAATTTGCCGCGCGCTTTCGATTCGCGGCGCGGTGCGCCTTGATTTGCGGCTCATGCCTGACGGTAAAGTTTATTTCATTGAAGCGAATCCCAATCCCATGCTCGCTAAAGATGAAGATTTCGCGCTTTCCGCGCTCAAAGCCGGATGGAGCTATCCCGAGCTGATTCAGCGTCTGATCAATCTCGCGCTTGCGGAAGAAGAGTAAGCCGATCGTTTAGTCTTCATTCTCCCAAGCCGATACTCTACCCATGAAAAAAATTCTTAAAAATTACGCGGGTTCGCTCGGGCTCATTGCCGCCGTGATCGGCGGAGTGTTTTTGGGCAGATTTTTTCCGCAGGTCGCGCCGCATTTGAAACCCATCGGCACGCTTTGGCTAAATCTTATTTTTACAGCGGTGGTACCGCTTGTTTTCTTTTCTATCAGTGCCACAGTCGCGCAAATGACGGATGCCCAAAAAATGGGCCGCGTTATGGGCTGGATGCTTTTGATCTTTGTAGCTACCGGCATTTTAGCCGCGCTTTTTATGTTGGGGCTTGTGTCTTTTTTTCCGCCTTCCGCGCCGCTGCAGTTGCCGATGACAACTCAGGTTAAACTTGAAGAGGTTTCTGTTCTGCAAAAATTAGCGGAGTCGCTTTCGACGGGCGATTTTATGAGTTTGTTTTCAAGGCAAAATATGCTCGCCCTGATTGTTTTTTCTGGGTTGCTCGGAGCGGCGGTTTTTTTAGCGGGAAAAGAAGGCGATGCTTTCCGTAAGTTTTTAGCGTCAGGCAATGCCGTGATGCTGAAGATGATTCGAATTTTAATGGCATGGGCGCCGCTGGGTCTTTTGGCGTACTTTGCGGATTTGGCTTCACGGATGGGGCCTGAAATTTGGGGGACTTACGCGGATGTGCTGAAACTTTATTATCCCGCGGCATTCTTTTATTTTTTTGTTTTTTCGAGCCTTTACACAGGCTGGGCGGGCGGCTTGCAGGGTGTGCGCGAGTTTTGGCTGCGTATTCCTGCCGCGGCTTTAACGGCTTTCGGGACAGGCAGCAGTCTAGCCACGGTGCCAGCCAATCTAAAAGCGGCGGATGAAATCGGCGTGAAGCGCGAGGTGAGTGAAGTCGTGATTCCCGTGGGCGCGACGATTCACATGGATGGGTCTTGTCTTTCGGCCATTCTTAAAATTTCGATTCTCTTCGCGATTTTCAATCAGCCATTTTATGGATTTGAAGATTATGCCATGGCGATCGGCGTGGCTTTGCTCAGCGGTATTGTAATGAGCGGCGTTCCGGGCGGCGGCTTTTTGGGTGAAATGATGATTGTTTCGCTTTACGGTTTTCCCGCTGAAGCTTTGCCCGTGATCGCGATGGTTGGCGCCCTTGTCGATCCGCCCGCGACCATGGTCAACTCGACCGGCGATACCGCCGCGAGTATGATGGTCTCCCGCTTAATCTACGGAAAGAAGTGGCGTACTAAATCTGCCGATGCGGATTAGTTCAGGTCAAAGAGCAAGAACTCACAGTCAGAAATCGAATTTAGATGAATGTGATCTTCATCTGAAATTGCAACTCCGTCACCGGCTTCAATTTTCTCATCGTTGATAAGTATTTTCCCGCTCGCGATTTGAATCCATGTGTGACGATTTTTTTCGAGGTGAAGGCTCAGTGCTTGCTGGGCTTTAAGGTGGCCCACAAAAACTTTGGCATCTTGATTGATTTTAAGCGGCGCGCGAACACTGGCGGGCGCGGCGATAAGCTTGAGAGGATCGCCCGTGAACGGAATCGCCTTTTGTTCGTAGCCAGGTTCCAGGTTTTTAGCTTCGGGTAAAAGCCAGATCTGAAGCAAATGGCAAGGCTCGGTTGCGGAAGCATTGTATTCACTGTGTCTGATTCCGGATCCCGCTGTCATACGTTGTAATTCACCGCGCTTAATCTTACCGATGTTACCGAGGCTGTCTCTGTGTTCGAGTTCGCCTTTGAGTATGTAGGTGACGATTTCCATGTCGCGGTGACTATGCAGTGGAAATCCTTGGCCGGGTTCAATCACATCTTCATTGATCACGCGTAACGTGCGGAATCCCATGTGCGCGGGATCATGGTATTCACCGAAAGAAAAACTGTGATAGGTATCTAACCAGCCTAAATTGAAGTGACCGCGATCTTTGCTTTTTCGGATTTGAATCATCGGGGGTTGGTTCCACTTATGCTGCGCTTTTTAGCGGTTGGGTGAAACCCAGAGCCGTCGCAACAGCTTTTAGGCTGTTGCGACTTTATTAGATAGACTGCCTATTTCTTTATCGATGAAATAAAGACCGCGTCCGTCGGTGCCGGTGCGCTTAATCAGGTCAAGCACATCGCGGAAAAGTTTTTCTTCTTCATGCTGTTCAGCGACATACCATTGTAGAAAGTTAAAAGTAGAGTGATCTTTTTCCGACAAGCACAGATCAACGAGATCGTTAATTTGCCCCGTGATTTCTTTTTCATTCTCATAGACGAGCTTAAAAATCTGCTCGATCGATTTAAATATAGCGGGAGGAGCTTTGAAAGAGTTAACTACCGCGTGTCCGCCCGTGCCGTTGATGTAATGAAAAAGCTTGGTCATATGCGTGCGCTCTTGTTCCGCGTGGCTGTAGAGAAAACGCGCCGCGCCGGGAAGCCCGTTGACATCACACCACGAAGCCATCGCTAAATAATAATGCGCGGAAGAATTTTCAGAAGTGATTTGAACGTTCAGGGCTTTTTCGATTTTCTTGGATAACATAGATTCCTCCGGGTGGATTTATAAGTGCGTTGTATTCTGTTTGAATTATACACTCGTTTGCGCGCGCCCAGCCGATGTAATTCAGATTTTTTTAGAGCGCGTCGGATGCAATCTGATTACTTATTCATCCGATTCAAAACGGATCTTAAAGTAAATCAGCGGCGTGTGATGATGCTTTTCGCGTCGAAGCGAATTTTCGGAAGTTTGGCGTTTTTATCATCCGCGGATCGATAACCGCAGGGGCATAAAACCGTAGTGGTCCAGCCCGTACCGTCTAAGCCCAAAACTTCATCATATTTCGCGGGGACAAATCCTTCCATGGGGCAGGTATCCACACTCAGTGTCGCGGCGGCAAGCATAAGTTGTCCCAACGCGATATAAACTTGGCGCGCGGCCCATTCTCCGGAATACTGCGCTCGCGGGCCTTCCACGATATCGCTCAAAATAATTTTTCGATAACCGGCAAGTTTTTCATGCGGGGTACCGCGAATTTCAGCTGTGCGCGCGATAAGATGGTCAACATCCGCCGCGGAGATTTGCGGCTTTGTTAACATCACCACAAGATGCGAACAATCCGCGACTTGACGCTGATTCCAAGAGTGGGGAACGAGTTGTTCTCGCAAAGCCTGATCAGTAATGACTAAAAATTTCCATGGCTGCATTCCATAAGAGGAAGGTGTGAGAACCAAAGACTCTTCGATTGCCTGCCATGTTTCTTCCGGAATTTTGCGTGACGCGTCGAATTGTTTAGTCGCGTAACGCCACTTCAAACTCTGGATCAGTTCCTGCTCTTTCTTGTAACCCATGCAGACTCCTTGAGATAGGTGTAATAAAAAATAGGGAAAACACCGTATAGAAAACACATCAAAAGACGTATAGACTATTAGTATGCTTAAGAAATTCGTTTCGACAACAAGTTTTACTGTGGTGTGGCTGTTTGCGTTTTCATTACTGAGCAATTGCTACTGCGCTCCGGTTGAGGTGACGCCTTCATCCCAGTCGATGGCGTCTCATTGCAAGCAGCATCCGAATGACTCAGAGTCGAAAGACTCTGATTGTGCGCCGCGTTATCAAGCCGATCAGTTTGAAAATATCTCTGTTGCCAAAAAAACAGCAGAGGCTTTTGTGCTCTCTGACATTCCCACGATTGAGGTCGTTTTTGTTCAAGCTGAACGTGAAACCCGCTTTTTGAAATGGGCTGAACCGCCGCCGATTTCTTCCCCGCATTTCTTTATTCTGCATCACGCTTTCCTGATTTAATTCACGGCTTTCCGCGCGGAAAAATTTCTTTTCGCGATTCTTGTTTGTTCAAGAGGATTAAGCTGTGAAAAAAATAATTTTACTACTCATCGTTCTCGCGGTTGTTGCCGTGGGATTTTATAAATGGAATGATTTGCGGATCTTGTTCGGCGCTACGGATATTTCGCATCAATCGGATGTGCATTCCGAACAATACCAATGTCCGATGCATCCCCAGGTGATTCAGGATCATCCCGGAAATTGCCCGATTTGCGGCATGCGGCTGGTTAAAACTGAATCCAAATCGGAGGTCGCTCCCGGCGGAACCTTGCCTGCTTCGGATGTGCCCGGTCATGTTACGGTGCATTTAACAGACGAGAAAATTCGTTCAATCGGAGTTGTGACCGAAACGGTTAATGAAGAGCCTTTAAAGCTGCCTTTGCGGCTTACCGGGCGTGTTTTTTATAATCCTCAAATCCTTGATCTTCTCTATCGATATCGAGAAGCTGCGCAGGTGCAAATCAGGTATAGCAAGCCCACCGCGGAATTAATAGCTGAATCGCGAGCTGTTACCTGGACTTTGCGCACCCAGCTGCGGCGCTTAGGCGTGAGTGAAGATGTGTTTAAAAAAATTGAAGAAAGCCTCAAAGATCCAACCAGTTTTGTTCCGGCGAATGTTTTTTTTGAAGCGAGTGGAGCTTATATTGATGCGCGTCTGCCCGTTTCTGATTTAAGCCATGCGCATGTGGGGCAACCGGCCCAGATTTATTCGCCCATGGCACCTGAAAAAAAACTGGAAGGAGTGCTG
Source organism: Candidatus Multiplicimicrobium inquinatum (assembly GCA_002344825.1). Taxonomy (GTDB): domain Bacteria; phylum Omnitrophota; class Omnitrophia; order Omnitrophales; family Aquincolibacteriaceae; genus Multiplicimicrobium; species Multiplicimicrobium inquinatum. Next base: position 41,475 of record DDUN01000036.1, read on the forward strand.
CGTTCACTGGATTCCGTTGTTGATGCAGCTTCGCAAACTCTTGCGGTCCGCTTTGAAGTGGTATCGGGGTATGAGCTTTTAAAGCCCGGCATGTTTGTGACGGTTGAAATGGAGCTTGATTTGGGCGTATCGCTTTCGATACCAAGTTCGGCTCTTTTTAATCCCGGTAAGCGTGCTTATGTTTTTGTGGAAAACGAGCCTGGTGTTTTTGTTCCTCAGATGATTCAGATGGGAGTAATGGCCGGTGAACGCGTGCAGGTTCTGGAAGGATTAAAAACGGGAGATAAGGTTGTGACAGCGGCTAACTTCTTGTTAGATTCTGAATCCCGTTTTCAAGCTGCGCGCGGCAACGCTGCGGCGGGAGGGCACTCCCATGATTGAGAAAATCATTGAGTTTTCAGCCCGCAACAAATTTTTAGTTTTAATCGTCACTGCCGCGATATTGGTTTTATCGTGGCAGGCGATGAAAAAAATGCCGCTGGATGCAGTGCCCGATCTCTCGGATACGCAGGTGATTATTTATTCGCAATGGGACCGCAGTCCCGATTTAATTGAAGATCAGGTGACTTATCCGATTGTGACAGCGATGCTGGGAGCGCCAAAAATTAAAGCCGTGCGCGGATTTTCTGATTTCGGCTATTCCTATGTTTATGTCATTTTTGAAGACGGCACGGATCTTTATTGGGCACGCAGTCGCGTCCTGGAGTACTTGAGTAAAATCCAAGCTGGTTTGCCAAAAGATGTCAAAACAGAATTGGGGCCTGACGCAACCAGTGTGGGTTGGGTTTATCAGTATGCCCTTGTCGATGACTCTAACCGCCTTACGTTACCTGAGCTGCGTTCGCTTCAGGACTGGTATTTAAAGTTTATGCTTCAGGCGGTTCCGGGCGTTTCTGAAATCGCGGCGGTCGGTGGTTTTGTCAAACAATTACAAGTTAATGCCGATCCGGACAAGCTGTTGGCTTATGGTCTCACCATGAAAGATGTGGTGGATGCCGTGAAGCGCGCGAGCAATGACGGCGGCGGGCGTTTACTGGAAGTAAACGGTTTTGAATTCATGGTGCGGTCGCGCGGTTACGCGAAAACCCCTGAAGATATCGGCAGTGCCGCGATACGTACCAACGCCGAGGTGGGCGCGTCTTTACTTGTGCGAGATGTGGCGCAAGTTGAATGGGGCCCCGATATGACGCGCGGAGTCGCGGAGTTGAACGGGCAGGGTGACGTGGTCGGCGGCATCGTTGTGATGCGGCATGGCGAAAACGCTTTGCGTGTGATTGAACGCGTGAAATCAAAAATCAAAGAAATTCAACCCTCGTTGCCGGAGGGCGTGCGCGTGGTTGAAACCTATGACCGCTCCGATTTGATTCGACGCGCAATTAGCACTTTGAAGCATACGCTGACGGAAGAAATGATCATTGTCAGCGTCGTGATTTTGATTTTTCTTTGGCATATCCCTTCGGCGATTGTGCCGATTTTGACAATTCCGATTTCCGTTTTGATCGCGTTTATTCCCATGGCCGCGGCGGGATTGACCACCAACATTATGTCGCTGGCGGGTATTGCGATTTCCATCGGTGTGCTGGTGGATGGCGCGATCATCGAAGTGGAGAACGCTTACAAAAAACTGGAGCGGTGGCAGGCGGAAGGGCGCAAAGGCGATTTTCATGAAATCCGTTTAGCGGCATTAAAAGAAGTCGGGCCGTCTGTTTTCTTTTCGCTGCTTGTGATCGCGGTGGCGTTTATTCCGGTTTTCGCCCTGGTGGATCAGGAAGGGCGTCTTTTCCGCCCGTTGGCCATGAGCAAAAACTTTGCGATGGCGATCGCAGCAGTTTTAGCGATTACGCTGGATCCCGCGATGCGGATGCTTTTCGCGCGCATGGACCCCTTTACTTTCCGTCCGCGGTTTCTTGCGTCGGCGGCGTCGGCAGTCTTTGTCGGAAAATATTATCCCGAAGAAAAACACCCCGTGAGCCGCGTCTTGTTTCATTTTTATGAACCGATGGTGAATTGGGTTTTGCGCCACCGCAAAATAACCATCGTGAGTGCTTTGGCGCTTTTTTTAGTGACGGTGCCGTTTTACTTCAAGCTGGGTAAAGAATTTATGCCGCCGCTCAATGAAGGCAGCCTTCTTTATATGCCTACCGCGTTGCCGGGCATGGCTGCGGATGAAGCGCGCCGCATTCTGAAAATTCAGGATAAGATTCTTGCAAGCTTTCCTGAGGTGAAAAGTGTGTTCGGCAAAGCCGGCCGCGCGGAGTCTTCAACTGACCCGGCCCCGCTTTCGATGATTGAAACCACGATTGTGCTGAAACCCCAAGAAGTGTGGCGTGAAACCGCGCGCGAATTTCCCGAATGGTTTCCGGCTAAACTGAAAAGTTGGCTGGGGGCGCGGTTGCCGAAGCGCAAAATCACGATAGAAGAATTAACCTCGGAAATGGACCGTGCCTTGCAGCTGCCGGGTATTCCCAATATCTGGACGATGCCGATTAAAAATCGCATAGACATGCTTGCGACGGGAATTCGTACTCCCGTGGGCATTAAAGTGTTGGGCGCGGATTTGAAAGTGATTCAGCAAATCGGCGAGCAATTAGAAAGTGTCCTCAAACCGTTAGCCGGAACACGCAGTGTTTTTGCGGAACGCGCGGCGGGCGGATATTTTCTTGATTTTGAACTGAAGCGGGATGCTTTGGCGCGCTACGGTTTATCGGTGGAGGAAGCGGAAGAAGTGATCGCTTCCGCGATCGGCGGCGAAGAAATTTTAACTTTGCTTGACGGCCGCGCGCGCTATTCCGTGAATGCGAGATTGGCGCGTGACTTCCGCTCGGATTTGGCCGCTTTGGGCCGTGTGCGGGTCGGAACATCTTCCGGTGCGCAAATTCCGATTTCAGAAATCGCCGAAATTGAGACGCAAGAAGGCCCTGCGATGATTCGCAACGAAAACGGCCTTTTAGCCGGATATGTCTTTGTCGATGTCGCGGGCCGCGATGTCGGCGGGTATGTTCAGGAAGCCAAGCGCGTGGTTTCCGACCTGCAAATTCCGGCGGGCTATCAGCTTGTTTGGAGCGGGCAGTATGAAAATATGCAGCGCGTGAAAGAACGGCTGAAGTTTGTCATTCCTCTGACACTTTTTATTATCGCGCTGCTGCTTTACATCAATACGAAATCCGCGGTCAAAACCGGCATTGTTTTGTTGTCCGTGCCCTTATCTTTAATCGGAGCGGTTTGGATTTTGTACGCGCTCGATTACAACATGTCGATTGCGGTTTGGGTGGGCATGATTGCGCTTATGGGGCTGGATGCGGAGATGGGCGTATTTATGCTTTTGTATCTTGATTTGGCTTATGACGAAGCCAAACGCGACGGGCGCATGCGAAATAAAAACGATTTGCGCTTAGCGATCATTCATGGCGCGGTGAGACGCGTGCGTCCCAAAATGATGACGGTGATCGCGGCGATGGCCGGTCTTTTACCGATTTTGTGGGCGCAGGGGGCGGGCGCGGATGTGATGCGCCGCATCGCCGCACCGATGATCGGGGGATTAGGCTCATCCTTCTTGCTTGAGCTTTTGATTTATCCCGTGCTTTACGCGATTTGGAAAGAAAAAGAATTTAAAAAGAATGGGAGAACAGTATGAAAGACCCTGTATGCGGAATGGAAGTCGCGGAACCGCCTAAAATTCAAATGAATTTTGGAAATGAGCTTTATGGCTTTTGTAACCCAAAATGTTTAGAGAAGTTTAAAGCGGATCCAAAAAAATATTTGCATGCGCAGCCGCAAAAGGATTTGCCGCAAGCGGGAAGCTACACCTGTCCGATGCATCCAGAAGTGATTCAGGATCATCCGGGAGCTTGTCCGAAATGCGGGATGGCTTTGGAACCCAAAGAAGCGGATCAGCCTGAAGAAAAAAACCACGAACTTGAAACCATGTCGCGGCGGTTTTGGGTTTGTTTAGCGTTAAGCGTTCCGCTGATGGCGCTTGCCATGGGTGAAATGATGCCTATTTTTCATAAAATAGCGCACCAGCCCTGGATCCGTTGGCTCCAGCTCGCTTTGGCAACACCGGTTTTACTTTGGGGCGGATGGCCTTTTTTTCAAAGAGCATGGGCTTCCGTTCTTCATCGCAGTCCCAACATGTTTACATTGATCGCGATCGGAACCGGCGCGGCTTACTTTTTTAGCGTAGTCGCTGTTCTTTTTCCTGAAATGTTTCCCGAATCATTCAGGTCCCAAGACGGTATGGTGGGCCTTTATTTTGAGGCGGCGGCGATTATTGTCACCTTGGTTTTACTCGGGCAGGTTTTGGAATTGAAGGCCCGCAGCGAAACAAATTCGGCTGTGAAAACTTTGCTTGGGCTTAAACCAAAAACGGCCCGCATCGTGAAAGCAAACGGCGATGAAGAAGATATCCCTCTGGAACATGTGCATGTCGGCGATAAGCTGCGTGTGCGTCCCGGAGAAAAAGTGCCGGTGGACGGAATTATTTTGGAGGGAAGCAGCGCCATTGATGAATCCATGATTACCGGAGAATCGGTTCCGTCTGAAAAAGAAACGGGCGCGCGCGTGACCGGAGCAACGATGAATGGAAGCGGCAGTTTTGTGATGCGCGCAGAAAGAATCGGAAAAGAAACTTTGCTTGCGCAAATTGTGAAAATGGTCAGCGAAGCGCAAAGAAGCCGCGCGCCGATTCAACGGTTGGCGGATCTTGTTTCCGCTTATTTTGTCCCCGCGGTGATTTTAATATCCGCGGCTACTTTTTTTATTTGGGCTTTTTTGGGGCCAGAGCCGCGCATGGTGTATGCCATTGTCAACGCGATCGCGGTGCTGATTATTGCCTGCCCTTGTGCGTTGGGACTTGCCACGCCCATGTCGATTATGGTCGGAACGGGGCGCGGTGCCGGCGCGGGGATTTTGATTAAAAATGCCGAAGTCTTGGAGACCTTCGAGAAAATCGACACGCTTGTTGTCGACAAAACGGGGACTTTAACTGAAGGCAAACCCAAGCTTTTATCGGTTGTGGCGGATGGATATTCAGAAGATGAGCTGCTGGCTTTTGCGGCGAGCTTAGAAAAGCAAAGCGAGCATCCCTTGGCGGAAGCGATTGTGCGGGCCGCTAAAGAAAAAGGTTTAATGCTGAGCGATGTCAGCGGTTTTAAATATGAAAAAGGAAAAGGCGTGAGCGGAACTGTTTCAGAAAAAGAAATTATGATCGGCAACAGCAAAATCATGAGTGAGGCCGGAATGAGTATCGCCGCATTTTCAGAGAAAGCCGACCAGCTGCAGCGCCAAGCGCAAGGCGTGATGTTTGTGGCTGTCAGCAAAAAAGTCGCCGGTTTTCTGAATGTTGCCGATCCGGTGAAAGAATCTACTCCGGAAGCGATTCGGCTACTGCATGCGGCCGGGATTCGAATTGTCATGATGACCGGAGATAATTTGCAAACGGCGCAAGCGGTCGCTAAGACGCTTGGAATTGACGAGGTCAAAGCGGAGGTATTACCGCAGGATAAAGAAAAATATATCCGTGAGTTTCAAGCACAGGGAAGAAAAGTGGCGATGGCCGGCGATGGCATCAATGACGCGCCGGCTTTGGCGCGCGCCCATGTGGGGATTGCGATGGGCAGCGGCACAGATGTAGCTATGCAAAGTGCCGGCATGGTCTTGGTGAAAGGCGATTTGCGCGGGCTTGCCAAGGCGAGAAAATTAAGCCATGCCACGATGCGAAACATCAGGCAGAATTTATTTTTTGCTTTTGCTTACAATGCCTTGGGTGTCCCTTTGGCGGCCGGGCTTCTCTATCCCTTTTTTGGGATTCTTCTCAGCCCTGTTTTCGCGGGTGCTGCAATGGCGCTGAGTTCCGTTTCGGTTATTGTTAATGCTTTGAGATTGCGCGTCGTGAAACTTTGAGTGCGTTAAAAAATTAATTTGTTCGATTGTTTCTTTAAAATCAACTAGGAGGAAAAAATGAAAAAACTAATGCTGCTTGCCTTGCTTTTGCCGTTTTTAGCGATTGGCTGCGCTACAGGCAAATGCGCGAAGCATGACATGGGCTCGAACTGCGCGACTTGCTGCCAAGGCAACTGCGAGCAATGCTGTAAGGGTGATTGCGGTAATTGCGAAAAGTGTTCCGGCGCAAATAAGTGCTGCTGACGCTTCGAAAACACTCATGACGAAGTCATGAAAATGTAATTACAAAGCGTCGTACTTGACCCCGCCTTGAATAAGTTAGGGGACAAGTGCTGATAAACACGCGAAAAAAGTCCACTGCAGCGTTGCGGATTTCGCAATTTCGTGCGGCGTAGGTTTTCACTACGCCTCCTCGATTGCTTATCCGCGCCTTGCATTGGTTCTTTTTTGGCGAGTTTAAGGAATTAAAAGAGCCCCCAAATCGGTTTTCCGGTTCGGGGGTTTTCTTTTTAATGAGCACACAACTTATGAAACGATTTTAGAAGCGGCTGCAACCCGCTCAAAAACTTTTCTAAAATGCCGATCTTAATAGTAAGGCAAAAAGCCTAAAGGGGGATTGAATGAAAAAGTATACGGCAGAGTTTTTGGGGACATTTTGGCTTGTTTTGGGCGGTTGCGGGAGCGCGGTATTAGCCGCGGCATTTCCGGAAGTAGGCATTGGTTTGCTCGGCGTCTCTCTGGCATTCGGTTTAACGGTTGTGACTATGGCTTACACGGTAGGGCCGATTTCAGGGTGTCATCTCAATCCGGCGGTTTCCATCGGGCTTTACGCGGGCGGAAGATTTCCGGCTAATCAGCTTGCGCCCTACATTGTAGCGCAAGTTTTGGGCGCAATTGCCGCGGGCGGAGCGCTGTATGTCATTGCCAGCGGAAAAGCGGGTTTTGATGTCGCGAGTGGATTTGCCTCAAATGGTTATGGTGCGCATTCGCCGGGCGGATATTCGATGGTTGCCGCTTTGGTGGCTGAAGTGGTTTTGACTGCGTTTTTTCTGCTGATCATTATGGGGAGCACAGATAAACGCGCGCCTCAGGGCTTTGCGCCACTTGCAATTGGTTTGGCGTTGGTGCTGATTCATTTGATTAGTATTCCGGTGACGAATACTTCCGTGAATCCCGCACGCAGTACGGGTGTGGCGCTTTATGTGGGCGGTTGGGCGATTCAGCAGCTTTGGCTTTTTTGGGTTGCCCCGGTTGTGGGTGCCGTGATCGGTGCTTTGGTTTACCGTTTTGTCGGCAAAGAAGATTAATCGAAGTTTGAATTTTTTTAAAAGCTCCCGGGGTTTTCTCCGGGGGCTTTTTTCATGATGAACTGCCTTGGCGTTTATTCTTATCGGTGCTAGACTTTGTCTTAATGAACTTCCTTATGAAGCTTATCGGAATTTTGGTGCTTGTGGGCGTGATCAACGCTGTTGTAATTGAACCCGCCATTTGCTTGATGCATGAAGACGCTGTTGTTCAACAAGAAGAAAACGGCGATTGCTGCAGCTCTTGCCACCCGATTCACTCTCAGGGAGTTTTACCTTCCGCCCTTACAGATACTTTTGCGGTTTTACACGCAGATAATTTTGTAAGCGTTCCTCAATCTTCTTTTTCGGATTCTCCGTCCCGGTCTATTTTTCGTCCGCCTCTCGCGTTTTAATTCACAGACGCAATCCGTCTGTTTCCCTGTCGTTTTGATTTTATTTTTTAAAATCTAAATCCTTAAAATAAACTTTCTAAATAAAGAGTTCTTATGAAAATCCGTTTTCCATCTGGGTTGCTTATCGTTGCAGCGGTTGTCGCGGTCGCGCTTATCAGCGGGACGGAGAAATTATTTTCCAAAGAAGCTGAAAGTCTGGTCATTTCGAATCAATTGCCGGTAAAGTCCGAAGCGCGGCATGTGACGGCCTTTGAAGATTTGCTGGAAGAAGTCTCTGCGAATAATCCCGAGCTTCAATTTTATGAAGCTGAAATCGAAGCGGCGAAGGGGCTGCGTAAAACGGCTGGCATGTGGAATAACCCCGAGGTGAGCGGTTCCGTTGGCCAAAAAAAGGTGACAAGCGGTGACGGCACCGATAAAGGTGTGGCGAGTGAGGTTGTGGTAACGCAATCGCTCGAGTGGCCGGGGCGAATCCGTTTGCGCAAGGCGATTGCTGACCGCGATATTAAAGTGGCTGAGCTAGGACTGGAACAGTTTCGCGCTTTGCTGGCAGCGCGCACGGAAATGGCCGCTTATAATCTTGTTGCCGCGCGCGAAAAAGCGGCAGCGACGCGTGAAGTTGCGGAACATTTTCATGCTTTGCATGAGGTGCTTGCGCAGCGTGATCAAGCGGGGCTTACTTCGGTATTGGAAGCACGAATTATCGAAGGCATGGAGTTAAATGGTCACAGAAACGCCCATGCCGCGACAGCGGCCTATCAAGCTGCCCTGTTTGATTTAAATCAATTGCGCGGTATGCCGCCTGAATCTGCTATTGCACTTACTAAGATTGATCTGGAATTTAAACCGCTTGAAAAACACACAGATGATCTTATGAAGCTTGCGCGTAAGAACGATTTTCAAGTGCGGGTTCGTGCGATGGAATTGGAAAAACAGAAGTACGGCGTAAAGCTCGCGAGAAATGAAAGATTTCCTGCGATCACCGCGGGACCGGCAATTTCCCAGGAGCAGGCCGGCGAGCGCGAGCGTATTATCGGGGCGCAGATATCCTTACCCGTGCCTTTATGGGACCGCAATCAAGGCGGCATTCAGACGGCAAAAGCGCAGCAGTCGAAAGCGCAGACAATATTTTATTTGGCTGAGCGCGAAGCGGAGCGGCGCGTTATTGAGGCAGCGGCCATTTACAAAGCCAAACTTGCCGAGATGAGCCATTGGAATCCGGAAGCGATTCAACATTTTAAAGAGGCCGCCGAGCTGGCTGACCGCCATTACCGTTTAGGTTCAGTGCCGGTTTCGACTTATGTTGAGTTGCAGTCTCAATACCTTGCGACAATTGAAGGATTGCAGCATACAAAAAAAGAAGCGCTCGAAGCGGCAAGCCAATTGGAATTGCTGACCGGAACCGATCTGTCGTTGGTAAACATAATCGGCGAGGCAAAATGAAAAAAGCAGGGTCATTTTTTTGGATACCTATGCTGGTTTTCGGGATCATGCTTTTTGGCTGCGGCCGGGAAAAAGAAAAAAGTGATCACGGAAGTGAGTCACCATCCGGCGCTTCATTTAAGGCCGGCAAAGGGGTTATGTTGACAGACGAAACCCGGCAAATTTTGGGCCTCGAAGTTGTCGATGTCACGGAAGAGGAGCTGCCGCAGGTGGTCGAGTTGAGCGTTCAGATTTTTGGAGAAAAGCACCGCCCTGAAAATTTGGATCAGGATCACACGGGCTGCGATATTCATGGTTCGGGTTTTCTGCCCGCAGACAAAGCGGCTTTGGTGGAGGCTGGGCAAGCAGTAAAACTGAAGACTTTGCAAAATAAAACTTTGGATGGGTTTGTGGTTAAGGTTCAAAAGCCGCTTGTTCAAGGAGAAACCGAAATTATTATCGGTGTGACAACGGCGGATAGCGGGCTCCAAGACGGGGAATTTGCTAGCGCATCCATTTTGATGCCGCGCACCAAGCCTGTAACGATTATTCCCGGTTCCGCGCTTTTGCGCACCGTTATGGGAACTTTTGTCTATGCGGTGAATGGGAACGCTTACTACCGGACAGCCGTTACGACGGGTGGCAGTGCCGAAGGAAAAGTAGAAATTACTGAAGGGTTATATCCCGACGACCAAGTTGTCGCAAAACCCGTTGAAACTCTTTGGCTCATTGAGCTTCGCGCGACCAAAGGCGGAGGACATTGTCATTAATTATGCTAAATCTTATTCTTGAATTTTCTATCCGAAATCGTTTGTTTGTAGTGCTCTCCACGCTTCTGCTCGCTGCGGTCGGAATTTGGTCCGCAACAAAATTGCCCATTGATGCCGTGCCGGATATTACCAACATTCAGGTTCAAGTGAACACCTCGGTGCCTGCGCTGGCCCCGGAAGAAATCGAGAAGCTTGTCACTTTTCCGATTGAAAATGAAATGGCGGGCATTCCGGGCTTAACTGATCTTCGCTCTTTGTCTAAGTTTGGTCTTTCGCAGGTCACGCTTGTTTTTGAAGAGGGAACAGACATTTACCGTTCGCGTCAGCTGGTCAGCGAACGCCTGCAAACCGTCATGGATGAATTGCCCAAAGGCTTGACGCCGAAACTTGCGCCCATCAGCACGGGCCTCGGCGAAATTTTTTATTATGTGGTTGAGTATGCGTCCGATGCGCCCAATAAACCCGCTGAGCGTGAATCTCAGCTCATGGAACTTAAATTGATTCATGACTTTCTTATCAAGCCGCGGCTGCGTTCAACACCGGGGCTTGCCGAAGTGAATTCATCGGGGGGCTATGAAAAGCAAATTGTTATTGAAGCGAATCCCGATAAACTAAAAAGTGTCGGTATGTCCTTCAGTGAAATCGCAGCGGCCATCGGAGAAAATGTTGAGAATGCCGGCGGCAGCGTGATTCAGATCGGCGGTGAACAAGTTGCTGTGCGTGCGGCGGGACGGGTACAAACTTCGGCAGAGATTGAACAGCTACCGCTTAAATTTGGCGCGCGCGCAACCCCTTTGCGCGTGAAAGATGTCGCGGATGTTGTTATCGGCAAAGCTGTGAGAAACGGAGCGAGTACTTATAACGGAGAAGAGTGTGTGTTGGGTTCGGCGCTCATGTTGGCGGACGAGAACAGCCGGATTGTCGCCAAAGCGGTTGCAGAAAAACTAATAGAATTAGAAACCAAACTGCCCGCAGGCGTGAAAATTATTCCGGTTTACGACCGCACCAAGCTGGTTGATCGAACCATTCACACCGTCGAATCGAGTTTATTTGAAGGTGCTATTCTTGTTGTAGTCGTTCTGCTTGTCATGCTTGGGAATTGGCGCGCGGCGATTATTGTTGCGCTTGCGATTCCGCTTTCAATGTTGTTTGCGATTACAGGCATGGTTCAGACTCGCGTGTCGGGTAATTTGATGAGTTTGGGGGCCATCGACTTCGGGCTCATTGTAGATGGAGCTGTCGTCATGGTTGAAAATATGATCCGGCACATGGCTGAAAAACAGCACCTGCTTCAACGCAGACTGACTCCCGCTGAACGCAGCGATGAGATTTTGCGTTCCGCGAAAGAAGTGGCCAGCCCCATGTTTTTTGGTGTTCTGATTATTATGGTGGTTTACTTTCCCATACTGGCTTTGACAGGCATTGAGGGAAAGATGTTCAAGCCGATGGCGATTACCGTCATTTTTGCTCTTACCGGCGCACTTATCCTGGCAATGACTTTGATGCCGGCACTTTGCTCCTACTTTCTCGGCGGTGATATTAAAGAAAAAGATTCGTGGCTTGTGAGCGCGGCGAAGAAGGGCTATACGCCCATTTTAAACTTTGCACTGAAGTCGCGTAAAATTGTTATCAGCGCTGCGATCGGAATTTTTGCTGTAGCGCTGATTGTCTTTAATCATTTGGGCGCGGAATTCGTGCCGCAGCTTGATGAAGGTTCTTTCGCGACTCATATGATTCGCACAACGAGCATCGGAATTGACGCGAGCGTTGATATGCAAAAACGCGGCGAAAAAATGCTTTTAGAGAAGTTTCCGGAAATTGATTACATCTTCAGCCGTATCGGAACGGCGGAAGTCGCAACCGATCCTATGGGTGTGAATGTGGCTGATACCTATATGATGTTCAAGGATCACAAGTATTGGCGGAAAACCAAAGGCAAGCGGATCACCAAGGACGAACTGGCAAATTTGATGACGGAAGAATTGGGCAAGCATGTGCCGGCCGAAGCCCATTTGTTTAGCCAGCCCATTGAAATGCGGTTCAATGAAATTCTCGAGGGAACCCGTGCCGACATTGCCGTCAAAATTTTTGGCGATGATTTTGCGGTGATTGAAAAAATTGCCGATCAGGCGCGCGCTATTTTGGAAAAAGTGCCGGGCGCAGCGGATGTCGAATTTGATGCGCTTGGGAAAGCTCCTTTGCTTGAAATAGTTCCCAAGCGGGATGCCATGAGTAAATATAATCTTCATGCCGCTGAGCTGAATCGAGTCGTGAATACGGCGCTTGCGGGGGAAGAAGTCGGTAAGCTTATCGACGGAAACCGGAGATTTGATATTGTTGTGCGCTTAAGTGAAAATCTTCGCGCAAATATCGACGAGTTAAAGCGTTTGCCTGTGCGCGTTGATGACGGCGGACTGTTAACTTTGGGAGAGGTTGCTGATTTCCATGTCACCGAACAAGTTGCCGCAATTGCCCGTGAATTTAGCCAGCGCCGAGCGGCGATCATGATTAATTTGCGCGGCCGCGATGTGGAGAGTTTTGTGCTGGACGCGCAGCGGCAAATAAAGGAAAAACTGACATTGCCGGATGGTTACATAATCGAATTTGGCGGACAGTTTAAAAATCTGATTGATGCCAAACGCAGACTGACCGTCGTTGTTCCCGTTGCGATGCTGCTTATTTTTGCGCTGATCTATATTGCTTTGCATAGCTTTCGGCAGTCGCTGCTTGTTTTTTTAGCTGTTCCGTTGGCGGTTACGGGGGGAGTCTTTGCGCTCGCAATACGCGGATTGCCATTTAGCATTTCAGCCGGCGTTGGTTTTATCGCTGTGAGCGGTATTGCCGTGCTGAACGGACTGATGATTATCACATTCTTTAATCAGCTTCGGGCACAAGGCGCTGACATTCGGACATCAGTTTGGGATGGTTCATTGCTTCGCCTGCGGCCGAAACTTATGACCGCGCTTGTTGCATCGTTGGGATTTGTGCCTATGGCGATCGCAACAGGAGCCGGAGGGGAAGTTCAGCGTCCGCTTGCAACCGTTGTGATCGGCGGAATCATAACTTCGACTTTTCTCACACTGGTTTTGCTGCCTGTGCTTTATGAATGGTTGGAGCAACGAATATTAAAAAACAAAGGAACTTAATTATGAAAATGGTATCGAAATTATTTTTGGCTGTAGCGATTCTCTTCTTCGCTTTGAATGCAAATGCTTATGCAGCGGACGACCATAAGCATGCTTCCGTTGGCGGGCCTAAAGGCGGTAGAATATTGGAAAACACACAGCCTCAGGCCGAATTTTTCGTAGAAAAAGATCGTTCGGCGACTGTTGCTTTTTATGATGCGGATTTAAAGCCGGTGCCCGTTTCTGATCAGAGCGTATCGGTTATTGCTGAAACAGCCGAAAAAAAATCATCGCTCGATTTTGAGAAAAAAGGGGATGTTTTGGTCAGTAAAGGGGTACTTGCGGAAGAACACGCACTTAAGCTGGTGGTGAGATTTAAACAATCCGCCGATGACAAAACCCGCAACTTTCGTTTTGTGTATGAAGATCGTATTTGTGATGTTTGTAAGCGTGCCGAGTACGCATGCATTTGTGGACATTAACTCTCAGCTCTGAGTAACTTTGGGAAACATATGAAACCTTCTTTTGCCCGAACTCTTTCTATGACCGCGATTCCTATTTTGGTGGTCAGCATTTTCTTTGCGGCGTATGCGATTAAAAAAGCTCAGGATGCCGCGGTGTTGCCGGATTACGGTGCCGCGCCTATTTTTGAACTGACTGATTCTTCGGGAGAAAAATTTGAATCATCCTCATTGATGGGCGATCCGTGGATCATGACGTTTCTCTTTACGCGTTGCCCCGATCAATGCCCTTTGATGGTGACAAAAATGACCAAGCTTTCAAAGCAGGTTCCGATTTTGAAGTTTGTCTCCATCACCGCGGATCCTGATTTTGATAAGCCTGAAGTGCTCGCGGAATATGTGAAGCGCGGCATTGGCCCCAAGAAATGGAATTTTTTAACCGGTGAAAAAGAAAAGCTGAATAAAATCGCCTTGGACTTCATGACTTCGGCGCCCGATAACCCCGGCCTGCATAGTACGCGTTTTATATTGGTGGATGGTTCGGGGCGTATTCGCGGGTTTTATGATTCGCAAAGCAAAGAACAAATGGGCGCTCTTGCTGTGGATGCCCGAGGCTTATTAAGTTGACGCGTGGAATATAATTTCTACGAATTATGAAAAAGTTTTTCGCATTACTCACTATCGGGCTTTTAATCACCGCGGGTTTGCGCGCGCCGGAATCTTCCGTTCTTACGAATGGTTTTTGTTCCAGCGGCCCTGTTTTAGAAAAAGCGCAAGGCCATGATTCGGACGCGCATGAATTGCGCCGCACGGCCTCAAACCCGACAACACTTCATTCCGGCTTTGCGCCTTCTTTTCATCCGTTTGATATGCCCAAAGCACAAGCCATGAGCGCCCCCGATTTTTTTGGAAACATGATTTCTGACTTTGTTCCGTCTCCCGACGGAATGTCTGTTTTTCCTCTGATTCGCCCGCCGGTCGCTTTCTCTTTCTGAGCTGATTTTGTTTCGCGCGTCATCACGCGAATAAACAGAAAGGGATTTCTATGCGTTTCTTTTTAATTTTATTTTTAGCAGGATTTTTTTACCTGCCTTTTCAAAACGGCGGATTTGCCGCGACTTCTACCGCAACGACAATGCCTGAAGTGGAAGTTCGGGCTGGAAAAGTAAAAACTTCTCTCACGGCAGGTAAAGCAAGCGCGGCGCAAAATTTAGCGCGCACGGTCGGTGGAACAAGCTTGATTGATGCCGAGTCTTATAAGACCGGCCGAGCTTCCACTTTGCAGGATGCACTTGGCTACGTGCCGGGCGTTTTTGTTCAGCCGCGATTCGGCTCTGATGAAGCGCGGCTTTCTATTCGCGGTTCGGGTATTCAGCGCACCTTTCATTTGCGCGGAATCAAACTGCTTCAGGATGGCGTCCCCATTAACCAAGCTGATGGCGCGGGCGATTTTCAGGCGATTGAGCCTTTGGCATTGGACTACATTGAAGTTTATCGCGGAGCGAACGCTCTGCAATACGGCTCGACAACAATGGGCGGGGCGATCAATTTCGTTTCGCCGACGGGGTATACCGCACCTTTAATACAAGGGCGCTTTGAATACGGCGGGTTTGGTTATATGCGCAATCAAGTCAGTTCGGGTTACGCGAAAGGTCCGCTTGATTATTTTGTTTCGCTTTCGGAAGTACGTCAGGATGGTTATCGCAATCATGCTGAACAGTGGACGAAGCGTTTGTTCAGTAATTACGGCGTGCGCTGGAATGACGCGGTGGAAACCCGTTTTTATTTAAGCTTGGTCGATTCCAAATCGAAACTTCCCGGCAATCTTACGGCCGCGCAATTTGAAGAAAACCCGAAGCAGGCGGCGCGTGCCAATGTGACAGGCAATCAAAAGCGCGACTTTGATTTGGTGCGTCTCGCAACCAAAACTGTTTTTCAGGGTAACGGACAAATGCTTGAGCTTGGCGCATTCTGGATTCGCAAAGATTTGTTTCACCCCATTTTTCAGGTGATTAACCAAATCTCAGATGATGTCGGCGCGAGCCTTCGTTATCAAAATGAGAACGAACTTTTTGACCATAAGAACATTTTTACTTTTGGCTTTAACCCTTCATTCGGCGCGACGGAAGATGTGCGTTACACCAATGTCGGCGGCCGCGCGGGAAACAAAACCGCAGAGTCAAAACTCAAAGCCTACAATCTTGATTTTTTCGCGGAAGAGCAATTCTATGCGTTGGAAAAACTCGCGTTGGTTGGCGGCTTGCAATGGAGCGTGGCATCGCGCCGGGCCAATGATAAGTTTTTAGCGGATGGCGATCATAGCGGAAGGCCCTTGTATCACGGCTGGAGCCCCAAGGTAGGCTTGCGATATGAATTTACTGAAACCAGTCAGGCTTTTGCTAATTTCAGCCGCAGTTTTGAACCGCCCAGTTTTGGTGAGCTCACCAATGTTACCGGCGGCGGCATTCGCAGTTTAAAAGAACAAAATGCTTCGACGATTGAAGTGGGTACACGCGGCCAGGAATGGCGGCTTTCATGGGATGCCGCGTGGTATTACTCGTGGGTAGACAATGAGCTGCTCGGCTTAAATGACGGCGCGGGCAATCCGCTCGGCACGATCAACGCGGAAAATACTACACATCAGGGTATTGAGCTGGGAATTGGTTTTGATGTTTGGCGCGGTATTTTAAAGCAGGAAGATAAAGAAAAAAATGAACCCGCAGACAAAATTCAGCTGCGCGGCATTTACAACTGGAGCCGGTTCCGTTTCGATGACGACCGTGTTTATCGCGATAATGCTTTGCCGGGAATTCCCGAACATTTTTTTAAAGCGGAGCTCAACTATGAACATCCCTCCGGATTTTATTTCGGTCCCAATGTGGAATGGGTACTGAAGCAATATGCCGTGGATATGGCGAATTCGCTTGAAGCCAATAATTACATTTTATTGGGACTCAAAGGCGGGTTTAAAATGAATCGCGGCATTTCTGTTTTTGTGGAGGCCAAGAATTTGACCGACAAACATTATGTTGCGACAACAGGTGTGATTGCGGACGCGCGCGGACGCGATTCGGCGCAATTTTTACCGGGAGACGGACGTACCGTCATCTCGGGCGTTGAACTCAAGTTTTAGGAGGCAATAGGTGCCGCCAAGCGCTCTTAAAAGGGTGTTTCTCGAAGGTGATTTGACACCCAAGTCGGGGGGGAGTATATTTTTCGCTAACCAATGCCGAATCCGTAACTTGGAACGGGGGACCCAATATCCAGGGGCGAATTACCGCAAGGTAAGAGGTTTGTTACTCAACCTTAGCCCGTCAGCTAACCTCGTAGGCGCAAGAGGAACATCATGAGTTTGAGTCGTTATTTTCAAGCGTTTGCGCTATTTTTCCGCCGCATTAACCCCGTTCAAACCTTAACTCTTGGTTATCTTTTGATGACCCTGATTGGCTGGAGCCTGCTTAGCTTGCCTTGGCTTCAAGCCATTCCCACTCAGACGATTGATAATTTATTTACCGCGGCCTCCGCGATTTCGACGACAGGTCTGACATCGGTTAGCTTGTCCGATCATTACAATTTCGGCGGAGAGCTGTTGGTTTTTATTTTGATCCAGATGGGCGGATTGGGATATATGATTTTTGGGTCGTTTATTGTTTTGATCACCCGCAAAAAAATCTCTAAAACTCACGAAGAATTACTGCGCACCGATTTTGGTCTTCCCAAAAGTTTTGATTTTCGCGGATTTGTTCAAACTGTTTTGCTATTTACCCTTTTGGTTGAGGTTTTGGGCGCTGCGGGGCTTTATATGATTTTTAAAGAGAGGGGAATTCCCGACCCGCTTTGGAATGCTGTTTTTCACAGCGTGTCCGCTTTTTGTACGGCAGGGTTTAGTTTGTTTAACAACAGCTTTGAAGGCTTTCGTGATCACATCGCGCTTAATTTAATTATTATCGGATTAAGCTTTGCCGGTGCGATTGGGTTCATTGCGATTGTGGATGTTTGGGAGCGAGTGACGGGCCGCAAGAAGGAAATAACATTTACTTCAAAAGTCATTCTCGGGTTCTCGCTTTTAACGATTACAGCGGGATGCGTTTTGCTTTTTTTCACCGAGCCGCTATTTAAAGAATTGCCCAATCAGATTTGGATGACCGCCTTGTTTCAGTCCATGACGGCGATGACCACGGTTGGTTTTAATACCGTCCCGATCGGAAGTCTATCGCATGGCGCGCTTTATTTAATGACGATTCTGATGATTGTGGGCGCGTCGCCCGCCGGAACGGGCGGCGGTATTAAATCTACCACGGTAGTTGCGGTTTTAGCGGAGACTTTCGCAACTTTGCGGGGACGGCGAGTGGTGACTTTTATGGGCCGCGTGATTCCTGACTTTCGTCTTCAGCAAGCCAGCGCCAGTTTTAATTTTTATATTTTGCTTTTAACCGCGGGCGTGTATTTGCTGACCATAACGGATTCAAGTTTGTCTGTTTTTGAACTTCTCTTTGAAGCGACTTCCGCCATTGGCACAGTCGGTTTAAGTACGGGTATTACCGGCGCGCTTAGTTTTGCGGGAAAGTGTGTCGTGATTGCACTGATGGTGCTGGGCCGTATCGGACCACTCTCAATCGGTTTGGCTCTTTTCTATAGCAAAAAAGATTATGACGACAGTCTTTGGGATGCTAAGTATGAGGATATTTCAATCGATTAGTTTTTAGACATGAAAAAACCCGAGGTGGATTGCTCCATCTCGGGTTTTTTGTTGAGAAAAACTTAGGCGACTGCGGCAGCAGCAGCTTTTTCAGCCTTTTTTGCTTCGCGTTCGGCTTTTTTAGCTTCCTGCTTGGCTTTGCGTTCTGCTTTTTTCTTTTCATGCTCAGCTTTGCGCTGCGCTTTTTTAGCTTCGCGCTCCGCTTTCTTTGCATCACGTTTTGCCATGTTTTCTGCTTTTTTGTTCATGCCGCCGAGAGCTGACTCGACATCGCTGTCAGCGTGAACAACCGGAGAAGCAAGCAAAAGTGCCGCAATTAAAAGTGCAAATAAATTAAACTTCTTCATAGTCTTAAGTACCCCTTTTTAAATTAAAGAACCTCACCCATTATACGCAGGTTTGACGCAAGATGAAGGGTGCTTCTTCAAACTTTTTTTGAATGAGGTTGCTTTGCTGTTAGAATTGAAGCATGCGTGATATTCAGCCTTCTCTTTCTTTTTTGGGCGGTGCCGGCACCGTAACCGGTTCCAAGTACTTGATTCAAGCTTATGGCTCTCAAATATTGCTGGATGCGGGGTTATTTCAGGGGCTGAAAGAATTGCGCCTGAGAAACTGGGCTAAAACCGCTTTTGATCCTAAGCAACTCAATGCTGTGGTGTTAAGTCACGCGCATATTGATCATTCCGGCTATTTGCCCGTGCTGCATAAACATCATTTCAAAGGTAAGGTGTTCTGTACGCATGGGACGGCGGATTTACTCAAAATCATGCTGCCTGACTCGGCTTTTTTGCAGGAAGAAGAAGCGGCGCGCGCGAACCGCAAAGGTTACTCCAAGCATCATCCCGCGCTCGCGCTTTGTACGCTTGCTGACGCGGAAGGCGTGCTGAAGCAAGTGAAGCATTATCCTTATGAAAAACTTTTTGAAGTGCGTCCGGGCATTCACGCGCTTTATCGCCGCGCGGGGCATATTCTGGGTTCCGCGACAGTGGAACTGCAGATTCGAAGAAAAGGCACTGAACCCTTGAAGCTGGTTTTTTCCGGAGACTTGGGACGTTGGCATCAGCCGATTTTGCGCGATCCCGAACCCGTTCTCGAGGCCGATATTTTGCTTTTGGAATCGACTTATGGAAACCGGATTCATCCCACAGATGCGGAAGAACGCTTAGCGCAAATTATTCGTGAATCCGCTCAACGGGGTGGAGCGTTAATTATCCCCGCGTTTGCGATTGGGCGCACGCAGCAATTGGTTTGGACGATTCGCAAGCTGGAACAGGAAGGAAAAATTCCTGTTCTTCCGGTTTACATGGACAGCCCCATGGCAATTAGCGCGTCTGAGATTTATCACCGCCATCCCGAAGATCATGACTTAGATATGCAAAAACTAATGAATGAAAATGAAACTCCGCTTAATTCAAAAAACTTTCGCTTGGCAAAAACTCCCGAGGAATCTCAAGCGCTTAACTCGATCAAAGGTCCCGTGATTATTATTTCGGCAAGCGGCATGGCCACGGGCGGGCGAATTTTACATCATTTAAAAAACCGTCTGCCGGACCCGAAAAACACGGTGCTGCTGCCGGGGTATCAGGCAGCCGGAACGCGTGGAAGGTCTTTGCAGGATGGCGCGAAAACGGTGCGCATGCAAGGACAAGATATTCCCGTGAACGCGAAAGTCGAATTGCTGGACGGACTTTCCGCACACGCCGATCAAAATGAAATTTTAAAGTGGCTTTCTTATTTTAAAAAGCCGCCCAAAGTCACTTATCTTGTGCACGGCGAAGAAGAGTCTTTGATTGCGTTGCGATCAGCCATTCGTGAAAAGTTGAATTGGAATGTTGAAATCGCGCAGGACGGCTTTACTGTTCCGCTGACTTAGCGCGCGGAGACGGCCGAACCTGTTTGATCCAGCATTTCGCAAATGGATTTTTTAGTAAATTCCTTGCCATAAACTCGGCGCCAAACTTCAGGCGATTCCATAATTAAATACGATGTGACACCGGGCAGATATTTTTCAAGCATGCCTGCCAAGCCTTTGTAAAGTTCGAGTCGGCGATGTTTGAAATAGCGTAATTTGCCGTCCATGCCATTGATCCATTCACCATAAGGCAATTTGGATTTCGGAAAACGATCCTGCATTTTCTTCTTTAAATCGGGCATCATGCGCAAAGAACCAATAGAAATCCACGCGATTTTATGCGCAGGCACAGCGGCGGCAATTTTTTTAACTGTCGCTTCATATTCTTCTTCCCAATCTTCGAAATCAATCATCGGGTCAAAGTGGAAGCCCACGCGATAGCCGTCGGTCGCTGCGATTTTTGATGCCGCGGCAAGCCGCTCTTCAATTGACGCGCATTTGTGTTCTTCTTCTTTTTGAATGGGGCTGGCGTTAATCGACCAAGACACAATCACTTTGCCGTTGGGATCAAGCTCGAGCAGGTTGTCGATGTTGTTGCTCTTGGTTTTGAGTTCTAAGACGGAATTTTTTTGCTTCGCGAAAAACGGAATCAAAGTTTTGCTGGTATGTGTAATGTGATCGAGCGAAAGAGAGTCGGATAAATGACCGGTGCCGATACGGAAAAACTTTTTCGGATGACGGTTAAGAAATGCCTGCAGATTTTCGAGGATTTCATCGATGTTCGCGTAAATCATCAGCAACGGATTGGTGAGATAGCTTTGCAGAATGCAATAGCTGCATTCCATATCGCAGCCTTCCTGCAAATGGAGAGAATGATAATCACATGAAAAATAATCTTCGGCTTCGGGAAAAGGTTTAAATGAACGACCTTGATCACGCGCTAAAAAAATCATTTTCTTCCCGTGTACCCAAGGGTCTTTGGCGGTTTTGATTTTTTCATAAACATCGCTGGCATGCTCAGCGCTTTCGGACGGCACTTTCGGAAAGCGTTTCAGAATGTCTTTTACAAAAGGCAGTTTCTCGCAGCCTTTTTCAATGTAGATTTTTGACGGATGAAAAAGTTTCATGGCTTCAATTTATCGAAAAGGGTTTTGATGTCGGGTAACGTTTCCCCGCGTTTTTCAGCGCCAAGCTGCAGAATGCGTAACTTTTCATCCAACATGGCTTGCGCGGCTTGTTTTTGCTCTGCGTTTAAAATTCCGGAAGCGATGACTTCGGAAAGTGCTTTTGCGCGGAAGCGGTCCATAGCTTCGTATTGATGCGAGAGCTGGTCTTCGTGCCCGCCGTATTTTTTAAGATAGGGTTCCGGAACAAGTCCGATCGGATAGCGCGGCGCGACGCGCAGCCAAAGTTCATAGTCTTCACAGGCGGGGTAGTCTTCGCGGAAAAGACCCACTTCATCGAAGAGTGAACGATGCATCATGACGGCAGAAGGGCTGACGGCGCAAAGAGGCAGGCATTCGTTAAAAATCCAGCCGCCTTTTTTTTCATGCTTCTTCATTTTGTTAACACGCACGCCGTTGCGGATCCAGATTTCATCGGTTTGGCAAATTTGATATTCGGGGTGAGCTTCGAAAAAACGCGTTTGAGCTTCGAGTTTCCCGGGGAGCCATTCGTCGTCAGAATCGAGAAACGCGAGCCATTCGCCTTTGGAATGATAAATACCGGTATTGCGCGCGGCCGAGACACCGCGATTTTCTTGTGCGACAAATTTTAAAGGCAGAGGCCGGGTATTACCCGCCAGGCGGAAAAGATTGTGAACTACTTTTTCGGTTTCATCAGTTGAGCCGTCATCGACGACAATAATTTCAAACGGCGGTCCTTTTTGAATGAGCACCGACTGAATGGCTCTTTCCAGAATGGGGGCACGATTGTAAGACGGAATGATGACACTGATTAAAGCTTTGTCCATGCGTGTATTCTAACAGAAGCGTCTTAGCGCGCTTCTCTGGATTTTTGTTGAGGCAAGCTATGGGAGTTGGTTTAGAATGTCGCCATGCCGGAATCTAAGACAGGAAAATGGCTTTGGCGGGTTTTTTGGGCGGTGGTCATCATCAATGTTTTTGTGGTGTGCAACCATTACACGAACGATTTGAAAGCCCGCTTTCCGGATATGGATTTTTCGCGTATGCGCTGGGGATTGGCATCGTGGTACAGCGAAACCGATCCGTATATTAATAAACACACCGCCAACAACGAGGTTTTTGACGATACGGCGGATACCTGCGCGACATGGCATTTTCCTTTTCATGAAAAACTGCTCGTGATTAACGCGTTTAACGGGAAGTGGACGGTTTGCCGTGTGAATGACCGCGGGCCTGCGAAAAGGCTGAAACGTGAAATTGATTTAACGCATGCTGTTTTCCGTAAAATCTCGAAATCAAAAAGAGGACTCATTCCCGTCACGGTTATTCCCATTTCAAAGCGGAAGTAAAACCAGGGGCGCTTTAACCGGGCTTTAGGGTTGAGGGATTTTTGCCGTAAAACAAAAGTGCACAGGCGGGGTTGATCGATTCAAAGCTTGACTTAATGACCAAGCTGTTTATTATTTGTTTTCCAAGTTTGTTTACAAAATTGTAAGGGTTGATTAAATGATTATTGGTATTCCAAAAGAATCGATTGCCGGTGAAAACCGTGTCGCGCTTGTTCCCGAAACCATTGTTAAGCTGATCAAAGCCGGTTTTCAGGTTCAAATCGAAAAGAGCGCGGGTGAAAAAGCCTTTTTTCCTGATGCGGATTATCAAAAAGCTGGTGCTTCCATTGTTGCCGATGTTTATTCCGCTGATATTATCGCTAAAGTTGGCGCGCCCTCCGCGGCGGAGATTGCCAAATTAAAATCAGGCTCAGTTTATGTCGGTTTCTTAAATCCTTTAGCAGACCCTTCGATTAGCGCCGAACTTGCCAAAAAAGGCGTCACCGCCTTTAGTATGGAATTGATTCCGCGCACGAGCCGTGCCCAGAGCATGGACGCGCTTTCATCACAGGCGAATATCGGCGGCTATAAAGCTGTGCTGACCGCCGCGACTTCAATCGGTAAATATCTTCCGATGTTAACGACGGCTGCGGGTACCGTACCGCCGGCCAAAGTACTTGTCATTGGTGTGGGCGTTGCTGGTTTGCAGGCGATTGCGACCGCGAAGCGTCTTGGCGCGGTAGTAAGCGCGTTTGATATCCGCCCCGAAGTCAAAGAACAGGTGCAGAGTTTAGGCGCAAAATTTGTGGAAGCAAAAGTTGAAGTTGAAAGCGCCGCGGGCGGATATGCCAAAGAAGTCAGCGAAGAAACCAAAAAGAAATTGCAGGAAGCGCTCGCTGAAACGGTAGCAGTTTCCGATATTGTGATTACGACTGCGCAGGTGCCGGGTAAAAAAGCGCCCGTGCTTGTGACAAAAGATGTGGTCGCGCGTATGCGTCCGGGTTCGGTTGTGGTAGATATGGCCGCGGAACAGGGTGGTAACGTGGAAGGATCGAAAGCGGGAGAAACCGTGGATTTAAACGGTGTGCGCATTGTCGGCCCCGTGAATTTGCCGTCTTCAATGCCTGTGCATGCCAGCCAGCTTTATTCACGCAATATTCTTTCTTTACTCGGACTTCTTGTTAAAGAAGGCAAGCTCAATCTTGATTTCAATGATGATATTCTGAAAGGCGCATGCGTCGCGCATGGCGGCCAGGTTGTGAATGAAAGAGTGAAAGGGCTGATCAAATGAACGAATTTTTTATTAGCGGACTGATGGTGTTTATGCTGTCCGCTTTTGTCGGGCTCGATGTCATTAAGAAAGTTTCGCCGTTGCTGCACACGCCTTTGATGTCACTCACCAACGCGATCAGCGCGATTTGCATTGTCGGCGCGATTCTCGTTGCCGGCTCCAAAGAACATCCGAGTACGCTCGGAACGATTTTGGGTTCGATCGCGGTTTTTTGTTCGATGACAAACATTGTTTCCGGTTTCTTGATTACCGACCGCATGCTCAAGATGTTCAAGAAACGCAAAGAAGAGAAGGGTAAAAAAGCATGATTACCCAATTAACTTACATTGTTGCCGGAGCCCTGTTCATTCTTTCACTGCGTTTGATGAATTCGCCGGTAGGGGCGCGTAAAGGCGTTTTCTGCGGTATTGCAGCGATGGTACTCGCTGTGGGCGGAACCATGCTCAGCCCAAGCGTTGACCGTTTTGTCTGGATCGCGGTGGCGATGGTGCTCGGTACAATCGTTGGTATTCCGCTGGCGGCTGTTCCGATTACCGCGGTGCCTCAGCGTACTGCTTTATCGCATGCTTTCGGCGCTTTAGCCGCGACTTTGGTTGGTGTCGGTAAATTTTTTGTTTTCTCGCACGCGGAGTTGACTCCGTTTATCAGCGGCGCGATTGTGTTCGAAGTTTTGCTCGGCGGCGTGACTTTCACCGGCAGTATTATTGCCGCGCTGAAATTGCAGGAAGTGATTTCGGGCCGGCCGATTACTTATCCCGGACAGAACCTCGTGAATCTTTCCGTTCTTGCCGGTGCGATTATCTGCGGTATCTGGCTTGTCATTGATCCGACGCAGACTTGGGCTTTTGTCGCGGTTGTGGCGCTTGCCCTTTTATTCGGCATCATGCTCGTCCTTCCGATCGGCGGCGCGGATATGCCAACCGTGATTTCGCTTTTGAATTCGTATGCCGGTCTTTCGGCCGTGGCGATGGGTTTCGTTTTGAACAACCATCTTTTGATTATTGCCGGCGCACTCGACGGTGCCAGCGGTTTGATTCTCTCGATTATTATGTGTAAAGCCATGAACCGTTCTTTCACGAACGTTCTCTTCGGCGCTTTCGGCCAGGTTCAAAAAGCCGCGGCAGGGGATGCGGGCGAAAAAGTTCATCGCGAAGTTTCGGCCGAAGAAGCCGCGGAATATTTGAAAGAAGCGCAGAAAGTTGTGATTGTGCCGGGTTATGGCATGGCGGTTGCGCAGGCACAGCATAAAGTGCGTGAACTTTTCGATCTTTTAACGAAACGCGATATCGATGTGAAGTTTGCGATTCATCCTGTTGCGGGACGCATGCCCGGTCACATGAACGTGCTTTTGGCCGAAGCGGATATTCCTTATGACAATTTAATTGAAATGGATGAAATCAATCCCGAAATGCCGCAGGTTGATATTGTGATCGTCATCGGCGCGAACGACGTTGTGAATCCCGCCGCAAAAACGAATCCCGGCAGCCCAATTTTCGGGATGCCAGTGATTGAAGTGGATAAGGCCAAGCAGATTATTTTTATGAAGCGCGGACTTGCCACCGGTTTCGCCGGCGTGGAAAACGAACTTTTCTATAATCCTAAGACCATGATGCTTTTTGGTTCCGCCAAGGAAACAGTCGG